>CAZIYA010000156.1:0-8531 GCA_964543355.1 uncultured Polaromonas sp. | reverse complement strand
GCAGCATGCTGGCCCAGTCGCAGGCTTCGGTGCCGCCGGCGCCGGCCTGGATGTCCAGGAAGGCGTTCAGCGGATCGGCCGGGTTGTTGAACATCCGGCGGAATTTCACTTTTTCGACTTCGGCGGCGAGTTTGGCCGCGTCGGCTTCGATGGCGCGCATGCCGGTTTCGTCGTCTTCTTCCTTCGACATCTCGAACAGCTCGGTGCTGTCCTGCAGCTCCTGCTCGAGACGGTCCAGCGCCAGCACCACGCCTTCCAGCGTTTTTTTCTCGCGGCCCAGCTCCTGGGCGCGTTTCGGGTCATCCCAGACCTTGGGGTCTTCGAGTGCGGCGTTGACCTCGTTTAACTTGCGTGCTTTGGCAGGGTAGTCAAAGATACCCCCGAAGTTCATTCACCCGGTTGCTGAGGTCGGCCAGCTGGTTGCCGATGGTATTGATGTGTTCTGCGTCCATGAGAAAGTCCTGTCCTGATCTTGGGTTCAATCCGGCATTTTCTCATGCTCCGGGGCGCCCGCCCGCCGGAGGGCCTTGGCGGCCGGCTGCACCCGCCCGAGCGGCTCAGAAAACCTGCGTGGCGGGGTGATCCACGGGCAGGGTGACCGTGAAAACCGAGCCCTCGCCGAGCCGGCTTTCCACGACTATGGTGCCGCCATGGGCTTCCACCAGCTGGCGCGTGATGTACAGGCCGAGGCCGAGGCCGCCGGTGCCGTCGTCAATGGCAATACGCTCGAACTGCTGGAAAATGCGCTGCTGGTCCGGCTCGGAGATGCCCCGGCCCTGGTCCCGCACGGAAATGCAGGCACCTTGCGGCAGCAGGCTCAGGCTCACTTCCACCGGCTTGCCGGCGCCATAACGCAGGGCATTGGTCAGCAGGTTGATGACCACCTGTTCGATGCGGAACTCATCCCACAGCGCGGCGACCGGCTTGCCGGAATCGAGCGTGATGGTGCAGCCGGCGGCCAGGGCCTGGTTGGACAGGTTGTCCACCACGCGCGCCAGCAGGGCCGAAAGTTCCACCGGCCCGGGCCGGATGGACAACTGGTTGCTGCGTATGCGCGAAGCGTCCATCATGTCGTCGATCAGGCGCATCATGGCCTCGATCTGCCGTTTGTCGCGCGCCACCATGGCCTGCAGGTAGGCCATGTCGAAAATGTCGGCACGTCCGCGGTCCAGCAGCATGTTGCGCAATTGCGCTTCCAGGAAAAGGGTGTTCAGCGGCGTGCGCAGCTCATGCACCACCATGGACATGAAGTCATCGCGCATGTGGATGGCGACCTGCAGTTCGCTCTGGGTCGCCTGCAGCTGCTGCATCAGCACTTGCTGCTCCTTGCGGCTTGCCTCCAGCGCATCGACCTGCCTGCGGGTTTCCATGCGCTGGCAGTACAGGTCCACAAAAACATTGACCTTGCTGCGGACGGCATCCACGTCCAGCGGCTTGTACAGGAAGTCCACCGCGCCGGTTTCATAGCCCGTGAAGGCGTAGTTCAGTTCCTTGCCGGCAGCGGTGACAAAAATGATGGGAATCTGCCGCGTTTTTTCGGTGCCGCGCATCAGTTCAGCCAGCTCGAAGCCGCTCATGCCGGGCATCTGCACGTCCAGGATGGCCAGCGCAAACTCGTGTTCGAGCAGCAGGTCCAGCGCTTCTTCGCCGGAGCTGGCCTGGAAGATTTCGCGACCGTCCCGGCGAATCAGCGCATTGAGCGCCAGCAGGTTGCCGGGCAGATCGTCAACGATCAGGACTTTGGCGGTGTCAGGGTTGCGCATGGTTTTGATCGAGTTGGATGAGCAGTTGCCGGATGCCATCCAGCGTGAGAATGAGGTTGGGTTTGAGCTTGCGGATGGCGGCTTGCGGCATGGTGGCGACCTGGGCTTCCGCCGGGTCCTGCACCGCGGTGAGGCCACCACGCTGCTTGATGCGGGCCAGGCCCGATGCGCCGTCGAAATTGGCGCCAGTGAGCAGCACGCCCGCAAGGCTGGATCCATAGGCGTCGGCGGCGGACTCCATCAGCACGTCGATCGACGGCCGTGAATAGTTGACGGGTTCTTCGCAGCTGAGCGAAAAAGTCCGGTCCATCTCGATCGACAGGTGGTAGCCGGAGCCGGCGAAATACAGGGTGGACGGGGCGATGGTTTCCTTGTCGGCGGCCTCGCGCACCGTCATGCCCAGCCTTTGCTGGAAGACGTCTGCCAGCCGGCTGTCGCGTTCTTTGGGCAGATGCAGCACCGCAATCATGGGCAGCGAAAAGCTCGCCGGCAGCCCCGACAGCAGGGTCAGCAGGGCGTGCACCCCGCCGGCCGAGGCACCAATCACCACGGCCTCGACGGCTTGCCTTTCTGCGGCTTGCTGGATATCCATGAGCCTGCTCAGGCCTCCAGCTTGCGGAAAATCCGCTCGGGCCGGTCCAGCGGCTCAAAACGTTCGGCATGAGCAGAGAAATCGATGCTTTCCTTGCTGCCCAGGCCCATGAAACCGCGGTGGCTCAGCGATTCGTGAAACAGGCTCAGCGCGCGGTCCTGCAGCTTCTTGTTGAAATAAATCAGCACGTTGCGGCAGAGCACCAGCTGGGTTTCCGAAAACACGCTGTCTGTAGCCAGGCTGTGGTCGGCGAAGGTGATGTTGTCGCGCAGGGACCTGTCGAAGATCGCGGCGTCGTAAGCGGCCGTGTAGTAGTCGGAAAATGCCTGCTGGCCGCCGGCGGCCCGATAGTTGACGGTGTGGCCCTGGATGCTGGCCAGCGAAAAAATGCCCAGACGCGCCTTGGCCAGTGACTTGGGGTTGATGTCGGTCGCGTAAATCAGGGAGCGGTCCAGCAGGCCTTCCTCCTTGAGCAGGATGGCCAGCGAATACACCTCCTCACCGGTGCTGCAGCCTGCGACCCAGATCTTCAGCGAAGGATAGGTGCGCAGAAGGGGAACGACCTGCTGGCGCAGGGCCAGAAAGAACGAAGGGTCGCGAAACATTTCGCTGACGGGGATGGTCAGGTACTGCAGCAGCTGCATGAAGACGGCAGGGTCATGTGCCACGGCCGCCTGCAGGGCCGGGATCGTCGGGTAGCCGAGCTGCGCAAGTGCCTTGAGCACCCGCCTTTTCTGCGACGCACCCGCGTAGTCGCGGAAATCGTAGCTGTACTGGCTGTAGATGGCCTGCATCAGAAGGTGCAGGTCGGCTTCAGAATGGTCCTCGGCGGTATCTTTGCCGGAGGCGGGCCCGGGTACTGGCGAGTGAATGTCAGGCTTCTTGGGCATTCAGATACGGTCAGTTGCTGGCATCCACACGCGAAGCAGGGAAAACAGGCGGTCCAGGTCAATCGGTTTGGCCAGGTAGTCGCTGGTGCCGGCCTTGAGGCATTGCTCCTGGTCGTCCTTCATGGCCTTGGCGGTGACGGCAATGATGGGCAGCTTCCTGAAACGTGCATCCTTGCGGATGCGGCGCGTGGCCTCCAGCCCGTCCATCCCCGGCATCATGATGTCCATCAGGACGAGGTCGATGCCTGCGATGTCGTCGAGCTTGCTGATCGCCTCGAAGCCGTTGCGGCCGATTTCAACCCGCATGCCCTTTTGCTCCAGGGCGCTGGTCAGGGCAAAGATGTTTCGCGCGTCATCGTCCACCACCAGGACCTTGCGGCCTTCAAAGGTGGTGTCCCGGCTGCGCAGGCTTTTGAGCATGATCTGGCGATCCGCCGACAGCTCCGATTCGACCTTGTGCAGGAAGAGGGTGACTTCGTCGAGCAGCCGCTCGGGCGAGCGCGCGCCCTTCATGATGATGGCGCGTGAGTACTTCAGCAGACCGGCTTCTTCCTCGCGGGTCATGTCGCGTCCGGTGTAGACGATGACCGGCGGAAACGATGAAATACCTTCGGACGACATGCGCTGGAGCAGCTCGTGGCCTTGCATGTCGGGGAATTTCAGGTCCATGATCATGCAGTCAAAAACGGTGCCGGTGAGCAGGGCCAGCGCTTCACCGCCGGTCTCCACCGCAGTGATCTCGACGTCGCCGTCACCGATCAGCTGCACGACGCTGGCGCGTTGCAAGGCATCGCCTTCAACCAGCAGCACGCGCTTGATTTTCTGGGCCAGCTTGTCGCCCAGCTTCTGGAACACTTCCTTGAGCTGCTCGCGCGTGGTCGGCTTGAGTGCGTAGCCAATGGCGCCCATCTGCAGGGCTTCCTCGCTGAGGTCGTCGCCCGACACCACGTGCACAGGGATGTGCCGTGTCTTCGGGTTGTCCTTGAGCCGCTGCAGCACTGAGAGGCCCGGGCGGTCCGGCAAGCCCATGTCGAGCAGGATGGCGTGGGGCAGGAACTGCATGGCCAGGGCAAAACCGTCTTCGGCGCCGTGGGCCACGAGACAGTTGTAGTTCATCTCACGGGCCAGGTCGTAGAGGATCTGCGCAAAAATGACGTCATCCTCGATCACCAGCACCAGGCGGCCGCCGGGTGGCAGTTCCCTGTCGTCGGCAAAAGCCGCGGGAGGAACGGGCGCAGGCAGGGGGGCGGGCGCCAACACCGGCACCGGGTTGCGGAGCCGGCCGGGCGCGCGCCGGGCGGGTTTCATGTCGGGCTGGGGCGCCGGTGCCGGGCTCCATTCGCACGGCAGCAGCAGGGAGAAAGTGCTGCCCCCGCCTTCGCTGCTTTCCACCGAGAGGGAGCCGCCCAGCAAAGTGGTCAGGTCGCGGGAAATCGACAGGCCCAGCCCGGTGCCACCATATCGCCGGCTGGTGGTGCCGTCGGCCTGGCGGAAGGCGTCAAAAATAAGTTGTTGCTGATCCGGGCGTATGCCAATGCCCGAGTCGCGCACGGAAAAGGCGACGATGCCTTGCGGCTGCAGCGAGACGCGCAGGCTGACCTCGCCCGCATCGGTGAACTTGATGGCGTTGGAGAGCAGGTTTTTCAGGATCTGCTCGACACGCTGGCGGTCGGTTTTCAGCGTTGCCGGGGTGCCCGATTCGATGCGGATGTTGAGGGTCAGGTTCTTCTGGCCGGCCAGTGGTGCAAACGTGCCTTTCAGCGAATCCACCAGCTTGCCCACCACCATGTCTTCCGGCGAAAGCTCCAGCTTGCCGGCTTCAACCTTCGAGATGTCGAGGATGTCGTTGATCAGGCTGAGCAGGTCGTTGCCTGCCGAATAAATGGACTGCGCAAACCGGACCTCTTCCTGGCTGAGGTGGCCCTTCGGGTTGTCGGCCAGCAGCTTGGCAAGAATCAGCGAGCTGTTCAGCGGTGTGCGCAACTCGTGCGACATGTTGGCGAGGAATTCAGATTTGTAGCGGCTGGCCCGGCTCAACTCGGTGGCACGTTCCTCGAGCAGGGTCTGGGCCTGGTTGAGTGCTGCATTTTTGTGATCCAGCGACAGGGCCACTTCCGACAGCTGTTCGTTGGTTTGCTCGAGTTCGGCCTGCTGGTTCTCCAGCGTGGTCTGGTATTCCTTGAGCACGCGGGACTGCTCTTCCAGTTCCTCGTTGGTGGTGCGCAGCTCTTCCTGCTGGACCTGGAGCTCTTCATTGAGCTCCTGGGACTGGCTGAGCACGTCTTCCAGGCGCCGGCGGTAAAGCGCCGCGTGGATGGAGTTGCCGATGTTGCTGGCAATCATGGTGACGAATTCCAGGTCCCGCGGCGCCAGGGCCCTGAGGAAACCGAGTTCGACCACGCCATTGACCAGCCCGTCGTTGTGCACCGGAACCACCAGCACGTGGCGGGCAGACCCCTGGCCCAGGCCTGAGCTGACCTTGAGATAGCTGGCGGGCAGGTCATCCAGCTGGAGCACCCGGTTTTCAAGGGCCGCCTGGCCGACCAGGCCCTCCCCGCTGCCGGCCGTTTGCCCGTCATCGCGACCGTCATGGGTCTGGCCGTAGGCTGCCACGCGCTGCAGCTCGCCGTTTTCCTGGCGAACGTAAAGGGCAGCCACCGCCACATCCAGATAGCGTGCGAGGAATTCCAGCACGCTGCGGCCGAGCGACGCCAGGGCGTGCTGTCCAAGGGTGTGTTCGGCCAGCTGCCGTTGGCCGGTGCGCAGCCAGAGTTGCTGCTCCAGCAGCAGCGCCGTAGCGGCTTGCTTGTGTTCAGCTTCCCCGTAAGAGTCCGACAGGCCCTGCAGCTCGCGGTGGCCCAGAAGTGCCAACAGGCCGCTCAAGCCCAGGCTGAAGAGCAGGTAGGCGGCCATGCCCCAAGCCGTGTTGCTTCGGGCCTGCGCATTGCGGTCCTGCAGCAGGCGTTCTTCAATGCTGATGAATTCCGCGAATTCGCGCCGGATCTCGTCCGTCAGGCTCTTGCCGCCCGCAGAACGCACAGGTTGCTGGTAGTCGAGGTCCTTGCGCCGCAGGTCCACAATGGTTTGCGCAAACTCGTTCCACTGCGTTTGCAGGGCGGCGATGCGCCTGAGCCGGCTGACCTGGTCCTGGTTGTCGCGCACCAGGCCCGACAGGGTGGCCGTTTCGGCGGCGATGCGCGGCTTGCCGATTTCAAAGGGTTGGAGCAGGGGTTCTTCGCCGGTGACCAGGTACCCGTACATGCTGGCTTCCATGTCGGCGCCCAGCTTGGCGATCTGGTTGGCGCTGCTGATGGCCCGCTCGGCCTGCTCGACCCCGCCCAGGGCGGACAGGAGATAGAAAATCAGGCCGACAAAAACGGCGGCACTGAGGGCGCCTACGCCCAGCGGCAGGCTGACATTGCGCGTCAGGATGCGGCGATAGTTCTCCTCGCGGATGGCGCTGGGTGCGGTCATGGAATCTTCCCCGCGCCAAGCGCAAAGCCTGATTGTCTTACAAAGGCGGCTTTGGCAATGTGCGTTACCGCACTTAAGCCCTAGTGCAGGAAGTCCTCGATCAGCCGGGCCAGCTGCTCCGGCTGGTCATGGTGCAGCATGTGGCCCGCATCCTGCACCACCGCGGTGGTGACCTGCGGCACCGATTGCAGCCGCTCGTGGTATTGGGCCAGCGTGTATTTGCCTTCCCACCATTTGCCCAGGGAGTCGTCGGACGCCTCGATGGCCAGCGTGGGCGCGCTGATGCGCTGGTAGATCTCCAGCACCTCGTCCACGCGGTAAAGCTGGGCGTTGGTGATCTTGTGGGCGGCATCACCCAGGATGTTCCATTGCCCCTGGGCATCGGGTGCGGCCCAGTGGCGGGCCAGCCAGTCGGCCTTGTCCTGCGTCAGCCGCGGGTTGGTGCGCATCAGGCGGCGGGCCACGCCGTCCACGTCGTTGTAGGGTTTGAGCGCCATTTCACCGCGATGCAGGCTTTTGAGCTCGTCCATCCACTTGGCATAACGCCCGGGCGCCTGGCTGGGCCGCGTGGCGGGCATGCCGAAACCTTCGAGGTTGACCAGCTTGCGGATGCGCCCGGGCCGCACGCCGGCATACAGCATGGCGACATTGCCGCCCATGCTGTGGCCGACCAGGTCGACGGGCTGGCCGGGCGCGTAGTGGTCGAGCAGGAAATCCAGGTCGGCCAGGTAGTCGGGAAACCAGAAGCAGTCTGGGGCCCCCACGCTCCCCACTGCGTGTGGTTCGCTGCCCCCCGAGGGGGCTGTCTGCCCTTGGGGCGGCCCGGCGGGCAGACGGGCACCGCCGCTGCCGGTCTGGCCGTAGCCGCGCCAGTCTGGCGCGATGATGCTGCGGCCTTGCACAAAGGCGTCGGACAAGGCATCAACCGCAAACTGATAAGAGGCGGCAACGTCCATCCAGCCGTGCACCAGCACGAGCGGCGTCAGGCTACTGTTGGCTTCGCCCCAGTGAAGCGTGTGGTAATTGATGCCGCGTATTGGGACAAACTCGCTGCGGGAAGTGCGTTTTTCTTTGTACATTGAACCTCATCATAAGGAGACTCGATTTGAAGCGCAGTCAAGACAGGGACATGGCCGCCGCGCGGCCGCATGACCACTACGCGGCCATGCACCGCGGCTTCCGCTGGCAGGTGGACGAGTATTTCAACATCGCCGGGGTCTGCTGCCGGCGCTGGGTCGAAGCCAATGGCCGCAAGGGTGCTACTGAAAGAGTAGCTATCCGCGCCCACCAGCCGGGGGTTGCGACCACTTTTCGTACCTATTCCCAGCTGCAGCAGGCGGCGGACGCACTGAGCCATGTGCTGGTGCAACTGGGTGTGCAGCGCGGCGACCGCGTGGCCATCGTGATGCCCCAGCGGTTCGAAACCGCCGTGGCCTACATGGCGGTGTTCCAGATGGGCGCAGTGGCCATGCCGCTGTCCATGCTGTTCGGCCCCGAGGCGCTGGAGTACCGGTTGCAGGACAGCGAGGCGGTGCTGGCCATCTGCGATGAGAGCTCCATAGCCAGCCTCAAGGCCATCCGCAAGAGCTGCCCGGCGCTGCGCACGGTGGTTGCTGCGGGCGCGGCTGCGGGCCAGGGTGACCTGGATTACGAACCCGCTCTGGCGGCGCAGCAGCGGGCTTTCACGGCGGTGAAAACCAAGGCCGACGACGCAGCCATCCTGATCTACACCAGTGGCACCACCGGCCCGCCCAAGGGCGCGCTGCTGGCGCACCGTGCGATGGTGGGCAACCTGCCGGGTTTTGTCTGCAG
>CAZIYA010000155.1:0-8580 GCA_964543355.1 uncultured Polaromonas sp. | reverse complement strand
CGCGGCATCCTGCCCGCGGTGCTGGAGCAGCAGCAGGCCGTCGTAGATCAGCTGGTTCACCGGGGCGTTGCTGACAACACCAACTATTCCGCACATAAATTTCCGATCATCAAATGGCCATCAATTACAGGTATTTTGCAAACTGCTCGGGCAGCACCGGCTTCAAGCCCTTGACCGCCGCTGTCAGCACCTCAGCGCCTGCGGATTCCTTCCACCAGGCACTGTTTTTAAAAATTGTCATGTTGACCACCACCGTCACCGCCAGCAGCAGAATCACCCCGCGCACCACACCAAAAGCTGCACCCAGCGCGCGATCAACCGGCCGCAGGCCGATGGCTTCCACCAGTTTTTTAAACAGCACCGCCAGCAAACCCGCCAAAAACACGGCCGCGATAAAAATCAGCACAAAAGCGGCGGCATACCGCACCGGCTCGGACGCACTCTGCAACGGCAGCAGGGCGGCCACGTCCGGGGCAAACCATTGCGCCAGGTAAAACGAGAGCGCCCAGCCGAGCACGGACAACACCTCGTACACCAAGCCCCGCCAAGCGCCGACGATCAGCGACACCACCAACACGCCCAAAAAAGCCAGGTCAGCAACCGCCACGCGTGCCTTTACCTACAAGGTCAGGATGGCGGCCGGCAAATCAAGGCTTTTGATCTTGCTGGCGGCCTTGTCAGCGTCGGCCTTGGTGGCAAAAGGCCCGACCCGCACGCGGATGCGCTTGCCATCTTTGGTTTCGGCCACCTGGGTGTAGGTCTTGAGTCCCGCCCGCTCCAGCTTCTGCCGGACTTCCCGGGCCTTGTCGGCATCGGCAAAGGCGCCAACCTGTACTACCAGGCGTCCGTCCACCTCGGCCGGGGCTGCTTTGGCTGGTGCAACCGCAGCTACCTTGCCGTCGAGCAAAGCCTTGGCACGCGCGCCTTCATCGCTGGCCGGCGCCTTGGCAACCGGTTTGGGTTCCGGCGCTGGCTCCGGTTTTGCTTCGCTTTTGATAGCTGTTGACGCAGGCGCAGCAGGGGCTACAGCCTTTTTTTCCGTGTCAACTTCTTCGCGGGGGGTCAGGCTGGACGGCGCTGCCACCTTGTCGCTTCCGGCTGGCGGGGTAGGGACGGCGGCCACAGGCGCAGTGACGGGCGCCGGCATCACCAGCGGTTTGACCCCGTTTTTGGACGGTATTTCAATCGGAATATCAATCGCCACCGGCCGCGGCTGTGTGTCGAACAGCAAAGGAAAACCGATCACCCCGGCCAGCACCAGCACCACGGCACCGATCAGGCGGTGTTTGGCACGTTTGCGCATCACCTCCACGCTCTCGGTCTGGGCACCAGACCCGGCGGCAGCGGCAGAAGGTTGGCTCCGGCGAAAGTTGAAAAACGGCATGGCGGTGACGGTGTCCGTTAGGTCTCGGTTGATGATGAAGCGTGACGCTCAGGCGTGGCGTGCGGCGCAAAAAGACGGGGCAGGCCGTCTTTCAAAACACCCCCCACCGTGTAGAACGATCCGAACACCACAATTCTATCAGCGGGGTCTGCAGCGGCCACAGCGGCCTGCAGGGCCTGCACCGGGTCGGCGAACACGCCGGCATGCACATCCTGGCGTGTGTTCAAGCCTTCCCACCTGGCCATCAAATCAGCGCCGGCTGCCGCGCGCGCGGTGGGCAAATCGGTGAAATACCAGCGGTCAATCATGGGGTTCACGCGCGCCAGCATCTGGGCCAGGTCCTTGTCGGCCATGGCGCCGAACACGCCGTGGGTGCAGGGGTAAAAACCCATCGCATCAAGGTTTTCCGCCAGCGCTGCCACCGAGTGGGGGTTATGCGCCACGTCAAGCACCAGCGTCGGCTGGCCTGAAATGATCTGGAAGCGCCCCGGCAGTTCCACCATGCCCAGCCCGTTGCGTATGGCCTGCGCCGTCACAGGCAGGCGGTCGCGCAAGGCCGTCAGCGCGGCAAGCACGCCTGAGGCATTGACCAGCTGGTTGGCACCACGCAACGCGGGATAAGCCAGACCGGCGTACCGTCGGCCGCGACCGGCCCAGGCCCATTGCTGCTTGTCGCCGGAAAAGTTGAAGTCGTGGCCCAGGCGCCACAGGTCAGCACCCACTTCGGCCGCGTGGGCGATCACGCTTTGCGGCGGCATGGGATCGCCCACCACCACCGGTTTGCCGGGCCGCATGATGCCGGCTTTCTCACGGCCAATGCTTTCCCGGTCGGCGCCCAGCAGCTCGGTGTGGTCGATGTCGATGCTGGTGATCAGCGCGCAATCGGCATCGATGATGTTGACCGAATCCAGCCGCCCGCCCACGCCAACCTCCAGGATCACCACGTCCAGCCCGGAAGCCGCCATCAGGCTGAAAATGGCCAGCATGGTGAACTCGAAATAGGTCAGCGAAATCTCGCCGCGCAAGGCCTCCACCCGGGCAAAGTGCGGCACCAGCGCAGCGGCAGAAGCCATTTCGCCGCGGATGCGGCAGCGCTCTTCAAAGTGCACCAGATGCGGTGAGGTGTAAACGCCGGTGCGGTAACCGGCTTGCTGCAGGATGGCCTCGAGCATCGCGCAGCTCGAACCTTTGCCATTGGTGCCGGCCACGGTGATGACCGGACAATCAAACCGCAGCGCCATGCGGGTGGCAACGCTGCGGACACGGTTCAGCCCGAGTTCAATCGCATGGGGATGCAGGCGCTCACAGTGTGCGAGCCAGTCGTCGAGGGTGTTCAGCTTGTCCATACAGGGCCGTATTGTCGCCGCTGGCGCTCACCGGCTCCCCGCCCGAATGCCGTGGCCCTGGAGTCCGGGAGGGCAAAATCGCTATCAAATATATAGCTGACTTCGCCCGCATCCATTGGGCTGAAGTCAAATTTGTCACTCGAATTCATGCCAGAATGGCGGCATGATCACCGTTTACGGCATTCCCAACTGCGACACCGTCAAAAAAGCCCGCGCCTGGCTTGCCAGCCGCGACGTCACTTACACATTCCACGATTTTAAAAAGCAGGGCGTACCCCCAGAACGGCTGCCCGTCTGGCAAAAAGCCGTGGGCTGGGAAAAGCTGATTAACCGACAAGGTAACACCTGGCGCAAGCTCGATCCGCAGTTGCAGGCCGCAACCACGGACGCTGCCAGCGCCCAGGCGCTCATGCTGGCTCACCCCAGCGTGATCAAACGACCAGTGGTGGACTGGGGAACCGACGTTACCGTTGGCTTTGACGAAACAAGCTGGACGGCGAACTTGTAAAGCACGAACACAGCTTTACAGGGCTTTACCGAACTTTTATGCACCAAAACGTGTCCGATTCATTAAACTTGAAACGTCATTTTTGGACGCTCTTGCAGAGTTCGTTCCAGCAGGCCGAAAAGGAGTCTGAGTCATGAAAAAAGCACTGGTTTTATCAACGGTCGCCGCAGCGTCCGGTCTCTTTGCCGCCCAGGCATCGGCCATGGACATTCTGGCGCGTGTCATCTCGAGCACGCCGGTCGTCCAGCAGGTCAGCGTACCGCAGCAGGTTTGCACCACACAGCCCATGATCACCCAGGCGCCTCCTTCGGGCGCAGGCGCGGTGATGGGCGCACTGGCCGGCGGCGCCATGGGCAATGCCATCGGTGACGGTGGGGGCCGGGCACTGGCGACCATGATCGGCCTGGTCGGCGGCGCCATGGTCGGCAACAACATCGAAGGCAACCGCAGCCAGGTGCAGAACGTGCAGCAATGCGGCACCCAGACCTCGTACGAAAACCGCACCACCCACTACAACGTGGTTTACGAGTACGCCGACAAGCAATACACCATCCAGATGCCCAGTGATCCCGGCCCTTATGTGCGCCTGCAGGTCACGCCGGTCGGTGCCATGCCATCGCAGCCGCAGGCAAGCACCGTGCAGCCGGGGTTTGTGCAACCGTCGCAGCCGGTGTATTCGCAGCCTGTTTACACCCAACCCGTGTATACGCAACCCGTGTATACGCAACCGGTGTACGTCCAACCGGCGGTGGTGGCCTATCCCGGCTATTACTCGCGGCCTTATTACCCGCCGGTGGGCGTGTCGCTCAATTTCGGCTACAGCCGCGGCTACGGGCACGGGCATCGCCACTGGCGCTAGGCAGAGGCCAAAACAAAAAGGGGGCGTTACCAGCCCCTTTTTTGTTGCCGATCATTTGCCGCCCGCCGCCTGGCCGGCTTACAGCGTCGTCTGAAGCAGCGCACCCCTGAAAAGCACCGGGCCCGTGGGGCCACTGCCTGCCGGCACGCCGCCTTTGGGCTCCAGGCTGATCGCCAGCGCGGGCACCTGGTTCACCTCACCGCTGCGGGCAGGCAGGCGAACCACTGTGCCATCTCCCAGAACGCCCAGCGACCGGGGCCCGCCCGCCTGCGGCAGCGCCCACAACTGCAGGGACTTGTCCGGGCCAGGGTGAAATTGGCCCACATGCCTGAGCTGCAGCTGGCTGTGTTTGGGGTCGTAGGTCACGAGCACCGAAGGGGCTGCCTTGTCGTCGGCAAGCACAGCCACATACCGGATCTCGGGCGTGGCAGCCAGTCTGGCGCTGAGTTCCTGAACCTGGCTATTCAGCTGGGTGTTCAGGCTCACGCCCACCACCATGGCGGCCACCGCCGCCATGGCACCCGCTGCTGAAGCGGCGCGCCACAGGCCCAAGCTGGCCCACCAGCCCCCCGCGCTGGCCCGCGGCGCCTGCCGCGCGGTCTGCATCGCGCGTGCCTGCTTGTCCGCCTGCACGAGGTTTTCGATGCGTTTCCAGACCGCCGGGCTTGGCACCTCCTGCGGCTGCAGTTCGGTCACCGAGGCGAGGCGGCTCTGCCAGATCAGGGCCGCCGCCCGAATGGGCGCCTGCGTCCGTGCCAGCTCCTCGAAACGGCGCCGCGCGCCGCCACGCAGGGTGCCCAGCGCGTAGCTGGCCGCCAACTGCTCGATCAGCGCGGGGTTGCGGGTCAAATTCATACGCTACCTTCTTCAGAAGTTTCCCGACGCAAACCGGCAGGAACAAACAAAACAACAACACCCTGTTTCATGCAAAGCGGGACATGCAGCCACGCAGCTGTTCGAGGCCCCGCCTGATCCAGGTTTTCACCGTGCCCAGCGGCAGCTTGAGCTGTTCGGCCAGCTCACCATGGCTCAAATCGCGCAGATAGGCCAGGCTCACCACCTCGCGCTGCCGGTTGCCGAGCTGGCTCAGGCACTGGTGCAAAGCCCAGGCTTGCTCGCCGGCCAGCGTTGTGTCCATCGGGTTGGGCGAGTCGCCCTCCATCGTGTCGGACATCGCGTCGTCCAATTCCAGGGCCTGGTCGGCCCGCTCAGAAGTGCGGCGGCGCAGAAAGTCCAGCCCCCGGCTGCGCACGATCAGGCACATCCAGGCCATGGGCGGCGACAAGGACGCCCGGTAGTCTCCCGCGATGCGCCAGATGGTAAGGAACGCTTCCTGCAGCACATCCTCGGCCCAGCTGCGGTTGCCCACCACCCGTACGGCCACGCCATACAGTTTGGACGAGCTCAGCTCATACAGCTGTTTGAGTGCCGATTCATCGGCCAGCGCGACGCGCTCAATCAGCGCGATCAACTGCGTATCGGGGCTGTCTGCTTTCATGGGTGGTCATTGTCCTTCACCGGGGGTACGCGGGGAACCGCCTCGTGGATTCAAGGCCTGGCCGCGGGCATGGCGCCGGTCGGGCACCCGACGCCGGCAGGTAACCTAAAATCGGGGGTTTTGCACCCGCCCGCCCTCTGCAGGCCCTTTTCCCGATTTATTCAATCCATCCATGATTACCGAACAAATAGCCAACATCAGCGTCACCACCCAAGCCAATGTGTACTTTGACGGCAAGTGCGTGAGCCACGGCATCACCCTGGCCGACGGCACCAAAAAGTCCGTCGGTGTGGTGCTGCCCTCGACGCTGACCTTCAGCACGGGCGCCCCCGAGATCATGGAATGCGTGGCCGGCTCCTGCGACTACAAGCTGGCCGGCAGCGACACCTGGGTGACCTCCTCACCGGGTGAAAAATTCAGCGTGCCCGGCAACTCGAAATTCGAGATCCGTGTCGGCCAGGCCTACCACTACATCTGTCACTTCGGTTGATCCGGGACCCCGCCATGAGCACCATTCTCCAGAACCTTCCCGCCGGCCAGAAAGTCGGCATCGCCTTTTCCGGCGGCCTAGACACCAGCGCAGCCCTGCACTGGATGAAACTCAAGGGTGCGATTCCCTACGCCTACACCGCCAACCTCGGCCAGCCCGACGAGCCCGACTACGAGGAAATCCCGCGCAAGGCCCTGCAATACGGCGCCGAAAAAGCCCGGCTGATCGACTGCCGCAAGCAGCTCGCCGCCGAAGGCATTGCCGCGCTGCAGTGCGGTGCCTTCCACATCTCGACCGCCGGAGTGACTTACTTCAACACCACGCCGCTGGGCCGCGCGGTGACCGGCACCATGCTGGTGTCGGCGATGAAGCAGGACGACGTCAACATCTGGGGTGACGGCAGCACCTACAAGGGCAACGACATCGAGCGTTTTTACCGCTACGGCCTGCTAACCAACCCCGACCTGAAGATCTACAAGCCCTGGCTGGACCAGCTCTTCATTGACGAGCTCGGCGGCCGCGCCGAAATGTCGGCCTTCATGACCGCCGCCGGCTTCGGCTACAAGATGTCGGCTGAAAAAGCCTACTCCACCGACTCCAACATGCTGGGCGCCACGCACGAAGCGAAAGACCTGGAAAACCTCGACAGCGGCATGAAGATCGTGAACCCCATCATGGGTGTAGCCTTCTGGAAAGACGAAGTTGAAGTCAAGCGCGAAGAAGTGACCGTGCGCTTTGAAGAAGGCCGGCCGGTCGCCCTCAACGGCAAAACTTATGACGACCTGGTCGAGCTGATCCTCGAGGCAAACCGCATTGGCGGGCGCCACGGCCTGGGCATGAGCGACCAGATCGAAAACCGCATCATCGAAGCTAAGAGCCGCGGCATCTACGAAGCCCCGGGCCTGGCGCTGCTGTTCATCGCCTACGAACGCCTGATCACCGGCATCCACAACGAAGACACCATCGAGCAATACCGCGACAACGGCCGCAAACTGGGCCGCCTGCTGTACCAGGGCCGCTGGTTCGACTCGCAGGCCATCATGCTGCGCGAAACCGCCCAGCGCTGGGTCGCGCGCGCCGTGACCGGCGAGGTGACCCTCGAGCTGCGTCGCGGCAACGACTACTCCATCCTCAACACGGTCTCCGTCAACCTGACCTACAAACCAGAACGCCTGAGCATGGAAAAAGTCGAAGGCGCGTTCACCCCGCTGGACCGCATCGGCCAGCTGACCATGCGCAACCTCGACATCATCGATACCCGGGACAAGCTGGCGATCTACACCCAGGCCGGCCTGCTGTCGCTGGGTGAAGGCGACTCGCTACCGCGCCTGGGTGGCAAGGACGATTGAGAACGGTCGGAGCAGCTATTTTTCAAGAGAAAAGTGGCTGTATCCCTTATTGGGTGGGCACAACCAGCTATTAATACAATAGCAAAACGCCAACCGACCGGCTATACCACGACCGGCTCAGGCTCCAGCAAAATGCCGAAGCGTTCATAGACGCTGGTCTGGATCGCCTTGGCCAGGGTCATCACTTCGCCGCCGGTCACCGGGTTGGCCGGGCCGCCGCGGTTGACCAGCACCAGGGCCTGCCGCTCATAGACACCGGCGTTGCCTATCGTCTTGCCCTTCCAGCCGCAGGCATCGATCAGCCAGCCGGCGGCGAGTTTGACCGAGCCGTCGTCCAGGTGGTAGTGCACGATCTTGGGTTCGCGCTGGATGATGTCGGCGCACTGCTCGGGCGTGACGGTGGGGTTCTTGAAGAAACTGCCGGCGTTGCCGATCACTTTCGGGTCAGGCAGTTTGGCTTTGCGGATTTCGCAGATCCACTCATAAATCTGTAGCGCGTCAGGCACGACCGACGGGGACTGTGCCATCTTTTTATCGATATCTGCATAACCCAGCACGGCTTTCCAGGCCTTGGGCAGGGCAAAACGCACACGCGTGATCAGCGCCTTGCCGGCCAGGCCGAGCCCGTTGGGGCCGGTGCTGCTGTGTTTGAAGACCGAATCGCGGTAGCCAAAAGCGCATTGCGCGGCATTGAGCGTGAAGCTTTTGCCGGTCATCAGGTCGATCGCATCAAGTGAATCGAAGCGGTCTTGCAGCTCCACGCCGTAGGCACCAATGTTCTGCACCGGCGAGCCGCCCACGGTGCCGGGAATCAGCGCCAGGTTTTCCAGCCCGGGGTAGCCCTTGTGCACCGTCCAGCTGACGATGTCATGCCAGTTCTCGCCGGCGCCGGCTTCCACAATCCAGGCTTTGGCCGTTTCGCCGGCCAGCTTTTTGCCCATGATTTCCACCTTGAGCACCAGCGGCTTGACGTCGCCGGTGATCACGATGTTGCTGCCGCCGCCCAGCACGAATTTGGGCACCGCCTGCAGGGCCGGATCGGCCAGCACGGCAGCAACATCCTCCTCGCCGGCAATGCGCACCAGTGTGAGTGCCTTGGCCATGATGCCAAAGGTATTGGAAAACTGGAGGGGAACGTTTTTCTCG
>CAZIYA010000154.1:0-8627 GCA_964543355.1 uncultured Polaromonas sp. | reverse complement strand
GAGGACCACTCCTTGAGCAAGGTCACGCCATCGGTGTCGGGCATCCAGATGTCGAGCAGCACCAGGTCGGGCCGGGCCCGGCCGCGGGCCGCGCGGGCTTGGGCGGCGTTTTCTGCGAGTTCGACCTGATGCCCTTCGTCGTTGAGAATTTCCGAGAGAAGGTCACGTATGCCCAGCTCATCGTCGACTACCAGAATGTTTGCCATGTTGAATCACTACCCCCGCCAGCAGTTGTCAGTTCTGCGGCTCTTGGCCCGAGCCTGCAGTGTTGTTAAGTCACAACCGCGAATGATAACGATACTTGAGCCCCCTGCACGGCGCCATCGGTCACACGATTGGAAATATCGACGCGCGCACCATGTTCGTCGGCAATTTTTTTGACCACCGCAAGCCCCAAACCGGTGCCTTTGACCTTGGTCGTGACGTAAGGCTCAAACGCCCGTTTCAGCACGTGTTCCGGGAAGCCCGTGCCGTTGTCGCGCACGGTCAGGCGCACCCGTTTCGAGGTTTCGGAGTACTCGGTTTTGAGGAGGACGCGGGCACCCGGCTTGCCCTCCTGCGCATCCTGGGCGTTTTGCAACAAGTTGTGAATAACCTGCCGAATCTGTTGCGCATCGCCCTTGATCTCGGGAGCGGCCGGGTCCAGCTCGCTGTAGACGGGCACCACGGCGTTCTCGCTGGCGTAGAGCTGCATCACATCCGCCACCAGCGTGTTGAGGTCCAGCGGCTTGAGCTCGGCGGCCGGCAGGCGTGCATAGTCACGAAACTCGTTGACCAGACGCTTCATCGCATCGACCTGGTCAACAATGGTCTTGACGGATTTGGTCAGCAGGATCTGCTCGGGTTCGGCAACCTTGCCGGTGAGCTTCATCTCGAGCCGTTCGGCCGACAGCTGGATAGGCGTCAGGGGGTTCTTGATTTCGTGGGCCAGCCGGCGCGCCACTTCGCCCCAGGCCTGGGCGCGCTGCGCAGACACCATCTCGGACACGTCGTCAAACACCAGCAGGCATTCGTTGCCCGGCATCTTGGCGCCACGCGCGATCAGCGTGACGGCATTATCAGGGGCACCTGGCTGGGCTGCATTGAGTTCGAAGGACTGCTGCCAGTGCTCGATGTCATGCTGCACGTTTTCGCCGAAGTAAGTGTCAAACTGCGCCTGCACCCCCTGTGCGAACACCTCCAGGCCGGGAACGTCGGCAAGCGTGCGCCCGTGGTAGGCCGCCAGCGGCAAGCGCAGGATACGCGTGGCCCCGGGGTTGCTGGTCTGGATGCGGCCTTTGAGGTCCAGCACCATGACGCCGGCGGTGAGGTTGTCCAGGATGGTCTGCAGGTTGGCACGCGCCGCGTCCACCTGGTCCATGCTTTTTTGCACCGCCCCGCGCGCATCGGCCAGCTGCTGGGTCATGTCGGCAAAGGACCGGGTCAGGCCGCCTAACTCGTCTTTGCCTTGCAGGGCTGCCTTGGGCGTGAGGTCGCCCTGAGCCACCTGCTTGACCCCCTCTGCCAGCAGCAGCAGGGGACGGGCCAGCTGGTTGCCGAGCACCACCGCCAGCAGCACCGCACCAAACACTGCAAGGAACAAACTGAGCGTGAGTGTGCCTATATACATCTTGCGCAGGCCGCCCCGGGCCAGGGCGCGCTCCTGGTATTCGCGGTTGGCCTCCTGCACGGCAAAGGCGTTGGCGACCAGGCTGGCCGGAAGCACTTCCGTCACCTGCAAAAAGCGGCTTTCCCCGAGCAGGCCCACATTCGGGTTGTTGACCAGCGCCAGGGCCTTGATGCGCGGCGGCGTACCGCCCGCGGCCAGGCTTGCCGCGCTACCGGGCTCGGCGCCGGACAGTGCCACCTCGTCCAGTCCTTCGATCTGTGTGGCCACGCGCTGGGTACGGGCGCTGCGCAACAGCTGCGCGGGGGGCCGCTCGGGTTTGAGTGAGTAGCGCGAATCTCCCGCGCTGGCAATCAGCTGGCCTGAAGCTGTCCACAACACCACGTCGCTGACGGCCAGCTGCTCGCGCAGGCGCTCCAGCGCCAAGCCGGCCGAGGCATCGGGCGTCTGCGTCAGTTGCCCCGCGGCAGCACGGGTCTTGTTGCCCAATTCGGCGGCCAGCGTGTCGAGGGTGACGCGGCCCAGGTTCAGGCCGGCATCCAGCGCGCCCTCGACCTTCACGTCGAACCAGCTTTCAATCGAGCGCGAAACAAACTGGTAGGACACGACGTAGATCATCAGGCCGGGCAGCAAGCCTACCAGCGCAAAAATGGCAGCCAGCTTGACCAGCAGGCGGCTGCCGAACTTGCCCTTGCGCAGGCGAAGAATGAGGCGCGCCACAATCCAGCCGATGACCAGCAGCAGCAGGACAGCCACCGCCACATTCAGCCCCAGCAACAGGACATAGTTGCGTTCGTAGAGCTCCCGGTTGCCGGTGGCCTGGGTCAGCAGGAACAGCAGAACCAGCCCCAGCGCCGCCATGGCGCCAACACCGACACCGACCGTCCAGCGAAAAGCTGGACTGCTTTTCAGCGGGGACCCATTGCCCTTGGGATTCACTTCACAGCCTCTTTGGCTGCTTCTTTGGGCGCTTCTGCCGGCACATCCTTGACCAGGTCTTTAGGCATGTCGCGGATCGGTTCCGCCCGCAGCTCCCGGTTGGTCTCGACAGAGACGGTCCAGTCTTTCTGCCCCGCCACGCCAATCTGGAAGGGACGCGGCAACTGCGACAGGTCGAGCCGGAAGCGGAAATCCACGTTATGCCGGGCGTCGGGCTCCACTTCGGCCGCATCGGCAATGCGCCAGCGCGAGAAACGCTGGATCGAGGCAATGGCATCGTCCAGGCTGTCGTAGTTCTGGCTGAAGGAGGCGCGCAGGCCGCTGACACTGATGGCGCCGGAAAGCACATTCAGGCGCCAGCGCCGGGTGAGCGGCTGAAAGGCCAGGCGCATGGTGCGCGTCGCCGTGGTAATACGCTTGTCATACCAATACCAGCGGCCACGGTAAATGTCGGCCTCAGCCACAAAAAACATGGGAATGCCCTTGAGCAGGGCATCTTCGACGACCGGCGACAGGTCAAATGCGACTGTTGCAGACAGATACACACCTTCGTCGGAGCGCTCCATCCGCAGTTGCGTCACCTCGGTGGCCAACGCCCCCAGGTTTGCAAGCGCCATCCAGGCGCAGACAACAAACGCCAGCAGGCGCCGCAGCACCATGTCAGGCGTTGCGTTTTTCAAAAACCGCGTAATAAAAACCGTCGTGCTCACCCTGCAAATTGTCCGGGAAGACGGTCACCCCGGCGCCACTTTGGGGTAGCAAATGACCGGGCGACGGCATGAAATGAGCGTCTTTGTGGTGCACAACAAACGTTTGCGCCTGCTGCTCACCTTCGGCCTTGAAAACCGAGCAGGTGCAGTAGAGCAAACGGCCTCCCGGTTTGAGCAGCGGCCAAAGCGTTTCAAGCAGGCGCGCCTGCAGCGCAGCCAGTTGCGCGATGTCGGTCGGCCGGCGCAACCAGCGCACATCCGGATGGCGCCGCACAATGCCCGACGCCGTACACGGCGCATCCAGCAGGATGGCGTCGTAAGGCCGCCCATCCCACCAGCCATCGGGGCGGGCAGCATCACCCACCCGTATGTCAGCCTTCAGCCCCAGGCGCTGCAGGTTTTGTCTGATACGTTCGCAACGCTGTGCATCGATATCCAGCGCCATGAGCTCGCAATCGACCAGCTCCAGCAGGTGGGCTGTTTTGCCGCCCGGCGCGGCACAGGCATCGAGGATGCGCAGGCGCGGGCCTCCCTCAGGAGCGGCAAGGCCCTCCAGCAACAGTGGCGCCGCCATCTGCGCCGCGGCGTCCTGCACCGAAAAATGACCTTCCTCATAACCGGGCAGTGCCGTCACCGGACTGGGCGCTGCCAGCACCACGCCGTGCGGCCCTATCTGGTGCGCTACTATATTCATAGCTGTCAACGCTTGCAGGTATTGGGCCGGCGTCTTTTTTCTTGCATTAATCCGGAGAATTAACGGCGCTCTGGCGTTGTTCGCGTGCAGAATAGCCTGCCAGTTTGCGGGATGGTCCTTGCGCACCCGGTCTATCCACCACTGGGGGTGGTTCCAGACGGCTTGCGGATACTTTTCCGTTTCGGCCATCAGCGCATCACGCTCGCGCAGGAAGCGGCGCAGGCACCCGTTGATGAAGCTCGCCTGGTGTACCGTGGCCTCATCGCGCTTGGCCGCTTCCACCGCCTGGTCCACCAGCGTGTAGGCGGTGTAGCGCGGGCTGTCATCATCAGGCAAGCGGCCGAGATCGACGCTTGCTGCCCCCTCCTCCGTGCAAGCCAGCGCAAGAGCAACACACAACAGGGCATCGGCCTCGGGTGGCGGAGGCCGCCGGGCCAGTTGCTGGCGCAGGGCTTCGGCCCGGCCCAGCCAGCGCAAGGCATGAAAGCCCAGGGCTTGCACGCCGGGCCTGAGGGCGGAATCGATGTCCTCCAGCGCGGCAGTCATGGAACGGCCACCGCGAACGGCCATCAGTAAAAAAGCAGCTCCCTGAAGCTGGCGCCACAGAGGGACTTGGGAGGGGTTTTCTTGCATGAGGCTCGCGGATACCGCCCGGAATGGACGGCCAAGCTGTATTAGACCAGCCGCAAGACAAGGCGGCGCGCTCTGCATCTGCAAGCCAGGGCCGCAGGTCCGGCTTTGCCGGCCTGCAGGCGTAGCGGCCCCGAGGGGCTGGAGCCTGCGGCTCCAAAGCTGCTTGAGCAGCTTTGGACAGGCGACAGAGGCGAAGCGTCTCGCGAGCCGCGGCCTGCAGGGCCTCGGGAGCTACACGCAGTGAGCGATCGTGGGGGCTAAGTCAGACTATCAGCCCAGATGTTGCTGGCCCAGCTCAGGGCGTAGGCGCCTTCCTGCTCGCTGGGGCCGGGGCTCACGCCGCCGGAACCCGCTACAGTTTTGAAGGTTTTTTCGGAGGCCACGTATTCGTGCACGCTGGCAACGTGAATGACGTTTTTGCTGTCCACAAAGCTGTAGCAGGTGTTGGTCAGCATGGGGGCGGGGTTGATCTCCCACCCCGAAAGCTGCGCCACAATGGCTGCGGCCGCCACTTTGCCGTGGTTGTTGGCCATGTGGCCGCTCTTGGGCATGAGCGGCGCGACCTGGATCGAATCGCCGAGAACAAACACATCCCTGGCGACGGTGGACTCGAAGGTCTGGTAGTTGATGCCACACCAGCGGTTGTTGGCCATGTTGTTCAGGCCGGTTTGCACCGCGATGGCGCCGGCACGCATGGACGGCAGGGCATTGATGACGTTGGCCTTCACATCTTCCTGAACGTCGAACTTGATGACGCCGGCCTTCGCATCAACCGCCGTGGCCTTGTGCTGGCCGCGGTACTCGATGATGCCTTTGTACTGCTCGGCCCAGACCTTCTTGAACAACGGGCCTTTTGACGTGACATCCGGGTTGGCGTCAAGGATCAGCACCTTGCTGCGTGGTTTGGTGGCCTTGAAATAGCCTGCAATGACGGACGCCCGCTCGTACGGGCCGGGCGGGCAGCGGTAAGGCGCTTCGGGAATCGTGATGGCGTAAACGCCGCCGTCGGGCATGGCTTCGAGTTGTTTGCGCAGCGCCACGGTCTCCGGGCCGGCCTTCCAGGCCTGCAGGATCTGGCCGGCGGCCTGCGCCTGCTGCAGGCCTTCGATGCTGCCGTACATCAGCTCGATGCCCGGGGACACCACCAGCTTGTCATAGGCAATCGTGGTGCCGCCCTTGAGCGTCACGGTTTTCTTTGCGGTATCGATGGCATTGGCCATGTCCCGGACAACCGTGATTCCATGATTTTTGGTGAGACCCGTGTAGGGTGTGGTGATGTCGGCCAGCTGCTTGCTGCCGCCCAACACCAGATTGGAGATGGGGCATGAAACAAAGGCCGCTTGCGGCTCGATCAGCACCACATCGATTTTGTGATCGGACAGCAGGCGGACATATTTGGCGGCGGTGGCGCCACCGTAGCCACCACCGATCACCACCACTTTGGCTTTGGCGGGAACGGAGGTGGTTGCACAGGCGCCCAGGCCAAGAAGACTCAGCGCGGCAGAAGATTGAAGAAAGGAACGGCGTTGCATGAAGGTGCTCCTTTATTTTTTCTGCGCGGCAAAGTAGCCGGCCAGGACTTCGATCTGGGCGTCGCTGTAGCCCTTGCTGATCTGGTGCATGACGGTCGCCGGTCGTGTGCCGGATTTGAAGGCCTTGAGCTGGGCCGCGAGGTAGTTCCTGTCCATGCCGGCGATCGACAAAACGGAGGAGCCGGGTACCACTTTGCCATCGGTGCCATGACAGTTGGCACAGGTGGCGGCAAGGCTGCGGGTGTACAGCGCCTGCGCATTTTGCGCATGACTCATGGACGACGCACCGAGCGTGAGACACGCCAGCGCCAGGGTTGATAGGGCAATCTTCACGGCGACTCCTCACAGTTTTTACAACAGCTCAATTTAGCGCGCCGGGACAGGCGGACCATAGGGAGTATCCAGTACGAGTCTGCGCCGCACAACCCCATCGTTCGAATCCTTTGTGATGTGCTTATTCGCACGAACGTTTAAAAAGGCGCGCCGGGAAGTGTTGGCGATATCTCCTCGACGTCAAGCGCCGGGATGGAACCGCCATAGATGCGCCTGATGCGTTCCTGCAGCGGCGGATGGGAGTCCAGCCAATGCGCCCTGGCCTCACCCACCAGAAGCATGTGCTGAACTGCCGGATGAAAATGCATTGCAATCCCTGGCTGTTGCTGGCGGGCCACTTTACGCAACACGCCCCCCAAGCCGTCCTTGCTGCGCGTGAACTGCACCGCTCGTGCGTCTGCCAGAAACTCACGCTGACGAGAAACAGCGGCCTTCAGTGCGCGGCCGGAAAGCCAGCCAAGAAACCCGGCGCCCATGATGGCCAGGCCGGGCAATACCAGCACGGAGCGCCCGCCATTGCTGCCCCGCTCGCACATGCGAACACCCAGGTTGTAGATCAGCTCAAGACCGAACACCATGCCGGCCAGACGCATGTTGAGCCGGGTATCACCTTCGCCGATATGGCTCAGCTCATGTGCCACCATTCCCTGCAGCTCGTCACGGGTCAAACCATCCAGGGCGCCCTGTGTGACGGCAATCACCGCATCGTCCTCGTTCCAGCCGGTGGCGAAAGCATTGATGCTTTTGGCCCGGGGCAGCACCATCATCTGGGGAACCGGCATGCTGGCGGCAATGGCCAGTTCACTGGCAATGTTGCACAGCTTCTGCTCTTCGAACCGGCTGGCGGGCCACGCTTCGCGCGCACCTGTACGCCGGGCCAGTTTTTCACCACCACCCTGCAGGCTGGAGGTCTCCAGCCACCAGCCACCCAGTACAAAAAGCAGCGTCATGCCTGTGTTGACGCTGAAAAAGTAAGCCGGGTAAGCGGTCTGCGAGGGTGTCAGCAGGTACCAGGTCAGGGCCAGCGCGGCATTGACGGCCAGCACCAGCGCCGCGACTGTGAGGCCAAACAGGAGCAACAATCGCCGGGTTTCGGCGCGGGCCTGCTCCTGGTGTTCGAAAAACCGCATGAAATCCTGAAGGCAACCGTTTTACATCTGAATGCGCACCGCTTCGCGTTCGGCAGCTGATTCGGTGGCCCGCAACATCGCCGACGCCGCAAAACCAAACAGCCGGGCAATCAGCAAGGCGGGGAATTGGGCTTGGGCATTGTTGTAGTCGAGCACCGCATCGTTGTAGGCCTGGCGCGCAAAAGCCACCTTGTTCTCGGTGCTGGTCAGCTCCTCGCTGAGTTCACGGATGGTGTTGTCTGCCTTGAGCTCAGGGTAGGCCTCGGCGAGCGCAAACAGCCTGCCAAGGCTGCCGCTGAGCGCCTGCTCAGCCGCGCCCAGCGCCAGAACCTCCGGCGCATGGGTCGGGCGGCTGCGTGCCGCGTCGCTGGCTGAACGCGCCTGGTTACGGGCGGCAATCACCGCCTCCAGTGTTTCGCGTTCATGCAGTAGGTATTTTTTGGCTGCCTCGACCAGGTTGGGAATCAGGTCATAACGGCGCTTGAGCTGGACGTCGATCTGGCCAAAGGCATTGGCAATGACATTTTTCAGCCGCACCAGCCGGTTATAAGCGCCAACGGCCCAGAACAGCAGCAAGGCAAACACAACAATGAGAACCAGGGACTGGGTGGACATGAGACGGGTTTCCTTTCGCGACGGGTGACAAACTGGCACCGCGACTTTAGCCGACAAGCCGGAACCCGTACAGCTTTTCAACTGCCTGGCACGCCGGGCAGCCTGCGCAGCCCGGAATGCCCAATAAAAAGCGCCTCGGGCCCTTGTCTACAGGGCGCGAGGCGCTTCGCTTTTTATAGCGTCAAAAAGCAGCAATTACTCGCTGGCAGCACCTTCACTGCTCTGCTCGGGCATGGCTTCGAGTTCGGCCGCTTCCGCTTCGGCGATGGCGCGGCGCTCGGCGTCGTCCATCTGGTCCTTGGCTTTGCGTGCCTCATGGTAGGCCATGCCGGTGCCGGCAGGAATCAGGCGGCCGACGATCACGTTCTCTTTCAAGCCGCGCAGCTCGTCGCGCTTGCCCATGATGGCAGCCTCGGTGAGCACGCGGGTGGTTTC
>CAZIYA010000153.1:0-8645 GCA_964543355.1 uncultured Polaromonas sp. | reverse complement strand
TCCGGCTTTGCCGGCCCGCAGGCGCAGCGGCCCCCTCGGGGGGCAGGGCGCTACACGAAGTGAGCAACCGTGGGGGCCACGTCTACCGGGCCACGAACTCCGGCTCAGACCACTGGGAAGGCGACACGGCGCCGGGCAGCTCCAGGTCCATGGGCGCGCTGAGCACGGAATCTGCATTGCGCTGTTGTCCGGCCATGATGGCCTCATGCATGCGGTGCGCCACATACCAGCTCGAACGCAGGCGCGCTTCGCGGGTGTGTGAACCCAGGCGTGGCGTGATGAACAGGTTTTTCAGCCCCTGAACGGGTGAGCCTTCGCGCGAGAAATTATCCTCGGCGCCATCCAGAATACAAGCTTCGATGCGGCCATCGCACAGGGCGGCCGCCAGTGCGGTTTCGTCAAACAGCGCGCTGCGGCTGATGCCCACCCACAGCTGCCCGTGTTTGCAGGCAGCCAGCAGCTTGTCGTTGACAAAACTGCGAAAGCGCGCGGCGTACAACATCTGCACCGACACCGCATCGGACTGGCTGACCAGTTCGGTCAGGGTCACCGGCTGGATTCGCAAACGTTCCCAGATGGGTGCGGTGTGGTGGACCGCGGGGTCATAACCGATCAAACGCACGCCCAGGCCGGTGAGCATGCCGGCCAGCGTGTGCGCGGTCGGGGCGAGCCCCAGAATGCCCACCGTGCTGCCATGCAACTCGCGGCCCATCTGGGTGGACGGATGGCGCTTGCCCATCAGCGCCGACACAACGCCACGGCGGTAAAGCAGCAGCAGGCTGCTCAGCAGGTATTCGGCGTTGGAGCGCACATTGGCGCTGCTGGCATGGATAACCTTGATACCGCGCTCCTTGCAGGCCTCCAGGTCGGTGTTGTCGGTACCCACATGCAACCGGCCCACAGCCTTGAGCTTGGGCATGAAGTCGAGGAATTCGCGGGTAACGACGGTTTGCCGCGGAAACACGATGCCGCGGCTCTTGTAAGCCGCCTTGCGCAGCACCGCGAGGTCGTCCGCCAGCTCGGGACGGTATTCCACGCTGTGCCGGGTTTCAAGCCAGGCCATAGCTTCTGGAACCAATGCATCAAGAAGTAAGATGTCCACGCAGCGCCCTTGTTTACTGTTATTCTTTTCTGTCCTGCTTCTGACAATGTGTCAGCAACGCAACACTCTAGCCCCATTCCCAACTCACGTAAATGAAAAAAGTCACAACTTTAAAGAAGGCGGTTTTCCCGGTTGCTGGCCTCGGAACGCGGTTTTTGCCTGCCACCAAAGCCCAGCCCAAGGAAATGCTGCCTGTCGTGGACAAGCCGCTGATCCAGTACGCAGTGGAAGAAGCCTACGCAGCCGGCATCCGCCACATGATTTTTGTTACAGGACGCAATAAACGGGCCATCGAAGATCACTTCGATACTGCCTATGAGCTTGAGACCGAGCTCGAGGCCGCCAAGAAGCACCACCTGCTGGAACTCGTCCGCTCCATGAACCCTGGCGACATGGATTTCTCCTATGTGCGCCAGCCGCGTTCACTGGGCCTGGGCCATGCAGTGCTGTGCGCCGAGCACCTGGTCGGCGACGAGCCTTTTGCAGTCCTGCTGGCTGACGACCTGATGGTAGGCAAGCCTCCGGTCCTGGCGCAAATGGCCGCCAAATTTGAGCAGATCCAGCAATCCATTCTTGCGGTGCAGGAAGTGCCGCTGGAGCAAACCAGGCGCTACGGCATCGTAGCCACGGAGCCGGTCGTCGATGGCC
This sequence comes from uncultured Polaromonas sp., assembly GCA_964543355.1. Taxonomy (GTDB): domain Bacteria; phylum Pseudomonadota; class Gammaproteobacteria; order Burkholderiales; family Burkholderiaceae_C; genus Polaromonas. The sequence goes on along the minus strand of CAZIYA010000153.1, from coordinate 6,895 downwards.
TGATGAAAGTCATCAAGATGGTGGAAAAGCCTGCACCGGAAGTGGCACCGTCACGCATGGGGGTGGCGGGACGCTACATCCTGACACCCAGTGTGTTCAGGCATATACGCAGCCAGCCCACCGGCGTGGGGGGGGAAATCCAGCTCACCGACGGCATTGCGGGGCTGATGGCCGAGGAAGGTGTTTATGCCTATCAATACAGCGGCAAGCGGTATGACTGCGGCAGCAAGGAAGGCTTCCTGGAGGCCACAGTCGAACTGGCCCTGCAGCATTCCGAAGTGGGTGCTTATTTCAGGAACTATCTGGAAAACCTGCAGATCGGCTGGTCAGGCAAGGAACGCAGAAAGCAGAACCTGGTCGCCCTTAGCGATTAGGCTTGCTACCAGGCCGTGCCTCAGGCCTTAGCGGCGCTTGAGCACGTGAATGAAGTCGCCACCTTCCGTCTGCTGCTCGACCAGCTCGTTGCCGGTCTGCTTGGCAAACGCCATGAAGTCGCGCGTTGAGCCCGCGTCGGTCGAAACCACCCGGAGCAACTGACCGCTGCTCATCTCGGCCAGGGCCTTTTTGGCCTTCAGGATGGGCAAGGGGCAATTCAGCCCGCGGGTATCTAGCTCTTTGTCGATGTGCATGCGTGTGTCCTTGGATGCTTTGATTTTAAGCAGTTCCGGCGCATGCGGCTGCCCTGCCCGGCCGTCCACCCTGCCTGCAGTCGGACCATCATGCCAAGCGCTATAAAAACGGTAGCTACCTGCGCCCAAGGGATAAGGTCCAGGGGCCAATTTCAAAAAAAAATTCCCGGCCCTGCATGGCAGGCCCGGGAATCCGGCGTCCGAAGGGCAAACTTGCTGAGCCCTGATCTCTTACTTCATGCCGAATTTTGCCTTGGCGTCGTTCTGGCACGCGTCCTTGGCATTGCCGGACATCGCATCGCAACGTTCCTTCGCTGCCTTGTATTGCGCGTCATTTTTGTCACTCGCCGCGTCTTTTTTGGCATCTGCCATGGCACCGGTCTTGTCCTTGTTGGCGTCGGCACTGGTCTTGCTGACCTTGGCATCCGCCTTGGCGGAAGTGCGGGCAGCCTTCGCGTCTTTCATGCACACATCCTTGGTGTTGCCCGACATGTCGTCGCATTTTTCCTTGGCGAGGTCGTATGCGGCGTCGGCTTTGGCATCAAGTACCTTCTGGTCCTGCCGTGGACCAGGTTTGTATTGGGCCTCCAGCTCGGCTTTGGCCACTTTTTCAGTGCCCTTGGCTTCAGCCTGGCAGATGTCCTTCGCGTTGGCAGACAGGGTGGCGCATTTTTCACGGCTGGCTTTGTAGTCGGCTTCCACGCGGTCTTTCTGCGCCTTGTACTCTTCCTTGGTCAGCGCCATCGCGTTTCCGGCAAAGGCGCAGCTTGCTGCCAGCGTCAGCATGATGAGTTTCGATTTCATGATAGTTTTTCTCTTTTTGGATGAAGTTGATGCTTTTTAAAATGATGCCGGCCCGGAACGAGCCGGGGCTCACTCAGTAACGTTCAAAAAAATTGGTGGGATTACGTTCCTGGAAGGCGTTGAGCTGCTTCTCGGCCTCGTCCCGGGCAATGCCGTGGCGTTCCTGGATGCGGCCGAGCAATTGGTCGCGCTTGCCGGCAATGATGTCGAGGTCATCGTCGGTGAGCTTGCCCCACTGTTCCTTGACTTTGCCCTTGAACTGCGTCCAGTTGCCTTCGATACGATCCTGGTTCATGGTGACTCCTTGATATGGATGTATGCCGCATGGACCGAACGCCCCTGCGGCTGGGACACTCCAATCTAAAAGCACCCGCTTCGCAGACGGGTAGGCACGCAGGGGCGGCGGGCGTAGGTGCCTGCCTACAGCCGCAGAAGGCCTGGAACGCCCCTGGAAATGTGGAGGCTGCGCCTCTCTGCTAGCGCGTTCGCAATGAGCGCCCCAGCAACAGCACAGGCAGCAAACCCACCAGTACCAGGGCCAGTGCAGGCAGGGCTGCCTCGCCGAGCCGCTCGTCGCGGGCGAGCTGGTAGGTCACCACCGCCAGCGTGTCGCTGTTGAAAGGACGCAGCACCAGGGTGGCAGGCAGCTCCTTCATCACATCGACAAACACCAGCAAGGCAGCGGCACCCACCGACCGTTTGAGAAGAGGCCAATGCACCCTGCCCAGCAAACCGGTACCGGTGACACCCAGCATGTGTGCGCTGTCATCAAAACTGGCCGGTATCCGCGAGTAGCCGCTTTGCACGGACTGCAGTGCCACCGCGGTAAAGCGCACGAGGTAAGCCCAGACAATGCCCAGCGCCGTCCCGGTGATCCAGTAGCCCGCAGACGTTTGAGGCGCCGCAGCCTGCAGCCAGCCCACAGGCAACAGCAGGCCGACCACAATGACCGCACCCGGCACCGCATAGCCCAGGCTCGCCAGCTGCGCAGCAGCACGCGTCAGCAAGCGGGGCTGGCGGCGCAAGGCAAAGCTCAAACCCAGCGCCACGGCGGTCGCCAGCACAGCACTCAGGCCAGCCAGGCTCACGCTATTCAGCGACCAGCGCGCAAACTGCGTCCACGGCAGCTGGCCCCAACCGGCAATGAGCGGACGCAGCATGAACAACACCGGCAGGAAAAACCCGAGCGCTATCGGCAGCGCACACAGCGCCCACGCCAGACCGGCGCGCAGGCCGCGCAAAGGAGCCGGCGCAGCATCCGCGGCACCGGCGCGCCCGCCGCGGCTACCGGCAAACCGCATGCGCTTTTGCGCATGGTGCTCGATCTTCAGCAAAACGGCCACTGTCAGCAGCAGCACCGTGGCCAGTTGGGCCGCCGCGAGGCGGTTGTCCATGGCGAGCCAGGCCTTGTAGATGCCGGCGGTGAAGGTCTGGATGCCGAAGTAGCTGGAGACGCCAAAGTCGGCCAGCGTCTCCATCAACGCAAGCGCAACGCCAGCCGCCACGGCCGGCCGGGCCAGCGGCAGGGCCACCTCGCGAATGCGGCGCTGCAGGGGCGCGCCGAGCAGGCGGGCAGCTTCCATCAAATGCACCGCCCGTTCGGAAAGCGCAGTGCGCGCCAGCAGGTACACATAGGGATAAAGCGTGACTGTGAAAACCAGCATGGCCCCGCCCAGACTGCGAATTTCAGGCAGTACTCGGCCTTCCAGCCCGAAGCCCGCACGCAGCCAGCCCTGCAAGGGCCCGGCGTACTGCAGGAAGTCGGTATAGGCATAAGCCACCACATAGGCCGGCATGGCCAGCGGCAGGAGCAGCGCCCACGCAAAAAACCGCCGGCCCGGAAACTCAAACAGCGTCACCGCACAGGCCGTCCCCATGCCGACCAGCGCGACGCCCATTCCCACGACCACGCATAACAGCACGGAAGTGAAGGCGTATTCGGGCAGAACCGTTTGCAGCATCTCCCGCAGGATGGGCAGGGACTGGCTGTCCAGTTCCAGCCAGGACAGCATCACCGTCAGCACCGGCAGGGTGAGCACGGCCATCAACAGAAACAGCAGGACCGACGGGATGAAGCGACGAAGCATGAAGTCCAAAAAGAAGAGTGGCTTTTCGCCGATCAGGCCGGGTATCCATAACCGTTCGCACGCCGGGCGACCGGACGAGTGCAAATGAGAATTGTAAGCATCTACAATTGCAGCCATGTTCCTGGAACTTTCCCACCTGGTGGTGCATTACGCGGGCCGCTCCGGCCCGGCCGTCAGCGATGTATCGCTGGGTCTGCGCACCGGGGAAATTGGCGTGTTGATCGGCCCTTCCGGCTGCGGAAAAACAACCCTGTTGCGGGCCGTGGCCGGTCTGGAACGCGCGCAGGGCGGCAGCATTTCGCTGGCACAGGAAGTTGTCAGCAGCGGCAAGCAGCATGTGCCCGCGGAACGGCGCCGCATCGGCATGGTATTTCAGGACTACGCCCTGTTCCCGCATCTTGATGTGGGCCGCAACGTGGCTTTTGGCCTGACGCACCTCAAGCCCGCAGAGCGCCAGGAACGCGTCGGCGAGGTGCTGGAGATGGTCGGCCTGGGCAAGGCACAGAAACGTTTCCCGCATGAGCTGTCAGGCGGGCAGCAACAGCGCGTGGCCCTGGCACGCGCGCTGGCCCCGAAGCCGCGCCTGCTGCTGCTGGACGAGCCCTTTTCCAACCTGGACGTGGACCTGCGCGAACGCCTGGCACATGAGGTGCGCGGTATTTTGAAGCTGGCCGGTGCCACGGCGCTGTTCGTGACGCACGACCAGCTCGAGGCCTTTGCCATCGGTGACCGGATCGGCGTCATGCATGAAGGCCAGCTGCATCAGTGGGATGAAGCGTATGAGCTGTACCACCGCCCGGCAACCCGTTTTGTGGCCGACTTCATCGGGCATGGCGTGTTCACGCATGCCCAGATCACCCAGCGGGGCGACAACGTGGTGGTCCACACGGCCCTGGGCGACCTGAGCGATATGCTGGAATGCCCGCTGCCCAGCGCCTACCCCGATGGTTTGTGCGATGTGCTGTTGCGCGCCGATGACATCGTGCACGACGATGCAGCCCCGGTGAAAGCGCAGATTTTGCGCAAGGCCTTTCGCGGCTCGGAGTTTTTATACACGCTCCAGCTCAAAAGCGGCGAAACCCTGATGGCGCACGTGCCTTCGCACCACGACCATGCGCTTGGCGAATGGATAGGGATTCGCGCCGAGGTCGACCACGTCGTCACTTTCCAGCGCGACTAGCTTCTCCGGAGCAGGCCGTCAGTGCCCCTCTCGCAGCAGCCGCTCCACTTCCTTTTGCAGATCGGCCGCCCAGGTGCGCCTGTCCCGTCCCTGGCAGCGCTGCGGTTCACCGAAAACGACCTCCGCACGCAGGTGGCCGACATTCAGTGTTTCCCAGATCGACACGAAAATCGAATCATCATCGATATAACGCGGTGCAAAACTGGTCTGCCCCGTCCCGGCGTCCACGAAGCGCAACGCCACCGGCTGCACCGGCGCGTCCGTCACGATGGCTGCCTGCAGCAAATTGGCATGAAAGGGCTTGAGTTTCGTGCCGTCGCCAGTCGTACCTTCCGGAAAGACGGCGAGCACATCGCCAAGCTTCAGCCGTTCGGCCATGTGATGGACAACGCGGTGTGCATCGCGCCGGGATTCGCGTTCGATGTACAGGGTCCCCGCACCCCCGGCGAGCGTGCCGACCAGCGGCCAGTGTTTGATGTCCGACTTGGAGACAAAGCGGCAATAACGCGAAGCATGCAGCACCACGATGTCCAGCCAGGACAGGTGGTTCGCCACCAGCAGCACCGGGCCGCCGGCCGCGGGTGTACCCCTGACAGCCAGCTCGATGCCCACCAGCTTCAGCATCGCCATCGCCCAGACCTGAACCCGTGCCTCTTTCGCAGGCTGTCCGAGCCGGGGAAACAGCGTCAGGATGGTCCACATGCCGCCTGCAATGTGCGCCAGGGCACGCAACAGGCGGCCCGCCGCCTTCACCTGCCGCATCCCGCTCAAGCCTCGAATGCGACTTGCCCGCCGACCAGCGTCCAGCGCACGCGGGCTGGCAACTGGTAGCCGGAAAACGGCGTGTGTTTGCCCTGGCTGCGCAAGGTATCGGGCTGGACTGTCCATTCGGATTTCGGGTCGAACACGCAGACGTCGGCCACACCGCCCTTAATCAGTTGCCCGGCGCTGGCTTGAAGGCTGCCCAAGGCCCCGCCCAGGATCCGGGCCGGTTCGCTGGTCAGTACAGCCAGCGCGCGCGACAGGCCCGCACCGCTGTCCTCGCCCCATTTGCATGCCAGGCCCAGCAGCAGCTCCAGCCCGGTAGCGCCCGGCTCGGCCTCGGCGAAAGGAAGCGTCTTCGCATCAGCTTCGACCGGCGTGTGGTCGGACACCAGCGCGTCTATGGTGCCGTCAAGCAGCGCCTGACGCAGCGCATCGCGGTCACGCTGCTGGCGCAGCGGCGGATTCAGGCGCATGCGGCTGTCGAAGTAGCCAATGTCGGTGTCGGTCAGGTGCAGGCTGTTGATGCTGACATCAGCGGTTACGCTCAAGCCGTCAGCCTTGGCCTTGGCCAGCAGGGCCACGCCCGCCGCGCTGCTGATACGGCAGACGTGCACACGAGCACCGGTCACCCGCACCAGCTCGAACAGCGTATGCAGCGCAATGGTTTCAGCCACCACGGGAACACCGCTCAGGCCCAGGCGGGTCGCCAGCGCGCCGCTGGCTGCCACGCCGCCCCCCAGCCAGCTGTCCTGCGGACGCAGCCAGACGGTGTAGCCAAAGCTGGCGGCATATTGCAGGGCGCGCAACAGCACCTGGGTATTGGCCAGCGGCACTTCGGCCTGGCTGAAACCGACACAGCCGGCCTCCGTCAGCTCGACCATCTCGGTCAGCGCTTCGCCCTGCAGGGCACGCGTCAGCGCGCCCAGCGGGAACACCCGCGACTGGTGCAGCTTTTCGGCGCGGAACTTGAGCATCTCGACAAGTCCGGGCTCGTCAAGTACCGGATCGGTGTCGGGCGGGCACACCAGGCTGGTGACACCGCCGGCAACGGCCGCCGCGAGTTCGCTCTCGAGCATGCCCTCATGTTCGTAGCCCGGCTCGCGCAGCCGGGCTGACAGGTCCATCAGACCGGGCGCAACGATGCAACCCGCCGCATCGATGGTGCGGTTAGGTGCAAAGTCAGGAACTGTATTTTTCAGCGACAGGATGCGGCCCGCGGCAATCGCCACATCACCCACTTCATCAAGGCCAGAGGCCGGATCAATGACGCGCCCGTTTTTTATGAGTATCTTCATGCTTTTTCTCCGGAGCGCACGAAATGACAAGCTTGGGAATATCTCCAAGACCAGCAAGGGCCGCGGAACCGGCTTAGCCGGGCCGCAGGCGCAGCGCCCACTAGGGGCTGGAGCCTGCGGCTCCAAACCTGCTTG
>CAZIYA010000152.1:0-8660 GCA_964543355.1 uncultured Polaromonas sp. | reverse complement strand
CAGGTGGTCAAAGGTGGCGGTGCGCAAATCGGCGCCTATGCGTTCGGACACCAGGGCCAATAAATAGGTGCGCGCCCAGTTCAGCCCCCAGCCGACCAACGCCGCCGCCAGCAAGGCCCCCAGGATGGCCAGCACCTTCCAGGACTCGATCTGCTGGCCGTTCTGGAACGGGATCAGAATGTCGTCGATCAGCGGAATCGTCAGGTAAGGCGGCACCAGGGTGGCGGCGGTGGAAGCCAGGGTCAGCAAAAAGCCGGCCAGCAACTGCCACTGGTAGGGCCGGGCAAAACGCCACAGCCGCAGCAAAACCCAGGTCGATGGCGGGGTATGCAGCTCGCGGGCGCAGGTCGGGCATTCGTCGCTGTCCGGCGGCAGCACGGTGTCGCACAGCGGGCACAAGGCGATGTCGTCCCCGACGGCGCCCTGGCCTGGCGCCAGCTGCTGCTCGAACAGCCGCAGCAAACGCAACGCCTGTACATTGGCCGCCAGCGTAAAGCGCCAGCTGGCCAGCCGTCCGCTGCCGTCGTGCAGTTCCAGCGTGCCGACGCCTGCATGGTCGAAATGGCGCAGAAACAGGGCCGGCGGGCTGTCGGCGAGTGCTTTTTCGGGCAGCGGCCAGCTGTTCCAGAGGCCGGCTTCCGGGTCCCGGGCCATCAGCCGGCGGTCGGTCAATGCCAGCAAACCCTGGGAAAAACGAAGTTGTTGATTCAGGTCAACCAGCACCGTGCATAGAACGTTCTCATGGTTTGCGAGCTGTGCGCGCAGGTCTGTCTGCGCATGGCCAGCCTCGCTGGAGGCGTCAACCGGATGGGAATGTTGCATTGTGATGTGGAAGCCGTGGAAACCGGTGCCCCTGAGACAACGGGGCTGAACCCCGGATTTTCGCCCAAAACAAAAGCGCCCGTTTTGGGCGCCCACCAGGAAAAGAACGTTGTCCCGGCCCGGCCGGTTGACCGGACCGAACAAAACATGAGCAAAAAGGACGACATCCAGCTTCTGCGCATCAATTACCTGCGCGGTCCCAACATCTGGACTTACCGGCCCGTGCTGGAAGTCTGGATGGACCTCGGCGCCCTGGAGGATTTCCCCTCCAACCTGTTGCCCGGTTTCAGCGACCGGCTGGTCGCCCTGATGCCGGCCCTGCTGGAGCACCACTGCGGTGTCGGTGAGCGCGGCGGCTTCATCCAGCGCCTGGTGGAAGGCACCTGGGCCGGGCATGTGCTGGAACATGTGGTCATCGAGCTGCTGAACCTGGCGGGCATGCCCACCGGCTTCGGCCAGACCCGCAGCACCTCGCAGCGGGGCATCTACCGCATGGTGGTTCGCGCGCGCGACGAGCAGGTAGCCCGCAGCGCGCTGGCCGAGGGCCACCGGCTGCTGATGGCGGCCGTCAACAGCGAGGCTTACAGCGACGCGGAGCTGCAGGCAGCGGTCGGCCGCGTCCGCGATATCGTCGACAAGTGTTACCTCGGCCCCAGCACCGCAGCCATCGTCGCCGCCGCCACCGAGCGGCGCATCCCGCACATCCGCCTGAACGATGGCAACCTGGTGCAGCTGGGCTACGGCGCCAGCCAGCGCCGCATCTGGACCGCCGAGACCGAATTCACCAGCGCCATTGCCGAAAGCATCGCCAGCGACAAGGACCTGACCAAAAGCCTGCTCGCCTCCTGCGGCGTGCCCGTGCCCGAGGGGCAGATTGTGGACAGCGCGGAAGCCGCCTGGGAAGCCGCCGGGGACATCGGCCTGCCGGTGGTGGTCAAACCCACGGACGGCAACCATGGCCGCGGAGTCTCCCTGGACCTCACGACCCGGGAGCAGATCGAGGCCGCTTTCGCGGTCGCCGCACCGCATGGCAGCGAGGTCATGGTCGAGCGTTTTGTGCGCGGGCATGAGCACCGGCTGCTGGTGGTCGGCGGGCGCGTGGTCGCCGCAGCCCGCGGTGAAACCGCTTCCATTCGCGGCGATGGCCGCGCCAGCGTGACCGAGCTTGTCGATGCCCAGCTCAACACCGATCCGCGCCGCGGCGCTACCGAAGACTTCCCGCTCGGCCTGATCGAACTCGACAAGGACGAAGCCGTCCTGCTGGACCTGCAGCGCCAGGGCCTGAACCCGGCCTCGGTGCCGGCCGCCGGGCGCGAAGTGCTGATCCAGCGCAACGGCAATGTGGCCATCGACTGCACCGATGAAGTCCACCCCGAGGTGGACCACATCGTTTCGCTCGCGGCGCGGGTGGTCGGCCTGGACATCGCCGGCGTCGATGTGGTGGCCCAGGACATTTCCAGGCCGCTTCAGGCCCAGGGCGGCGCCGTTGTCGAAGTCAACGCAGGCCCCGGCCTGCTGATGCACCTGAAACCGGCCGAAGGCGCGCCCCGCCCTGTCGGTCGCGCCATCTGCGACCACCTTTTTCCCGAGGCACCCGAAGGCACCCACAGCGGCCGTATTCCGGTGGTCGGCGTGGCCGGCTCGGCCGGCACGCAACACGTGGCGCGCCTGGTGGCCTGGTTGCTGCAGCTGTCGGGCCGGCACACCGGGCTGGCCTGCCGCGACGGCCTGTTCCTCGACGGGCGCTGCCTGGACGCCACCGATTGCAGCCACTGGGAAGCCGGCCAGCGCCTGCTGATCAACCGCGCGGTACAGGCGGCCGTGCTTGAAAACGGCGCAGACACCATTTTGCGCAGCGGCCTGGCTTACGACCGCTGTCAGGTTGGCGTGGTGACCGATCTTGGCGGCTTTGAAACGCTGGGTGAGTTCGACGTCGCGGGCGAAGAAGGCATGTTCAGGGTCATGCGCTCGCAGGTTGATGTGGTGCTGTCCGACGGTGTGGCCGTGCTGAATGCAGCCGTCCCTGCCATCGTGGAGATGGCCGGCCTGTGCGACGGCGAGGTCATTTTTTATACGGCGGATCCGGCACAAGCCGCCATCGCCGCCCATGTGGGCAGTGGCGGCCGCGCCGTGTTCATGCGCCAGGGCAAGGTGGTCCTCGCCACCGGTACCAGCGAAGTTTTTTTGCCCGGCCTGGACAAGCTGACGCTCTGGCAGGGCCGCCACGTACCCACCGCCGAAGACAGCCTGCTCGCCGCCATCGCCGCGGCCTGGGCACTCGGCATCCCGCTCAACCTGATAGGCGCAGGCATAGAAGCCTTCAACCTGGACACCTCCGCTGATCGCTCCAGCCCCGAAGGAAAGACACGCTGATGGAAGTCTCCCGCATACGCGCGCTGCGCGGCCCCAACCTCTGGAGCCGCCACACGGCGCTTGAAGCCATCGTTACCTGCACCGAGGCAGAACGCTCCATCGACGCCCTGCCCGGCTTCGAGCCGCGCGTGCGTTCGCTGTTTCCGGCCATAGGCGCGCTGCGTCCGGGCGGCTACGTCGGCCCGATCTCGCTGGCCCACGTGCTGGAATCAGCCGCACTGGCCCTGCAGGCCAACGCTGGTTGCCCGGTGACCTTCAGCCATACCGGCGCCACGCTCGAGCCCGGCATCTACCAGACCGTGGTCGAGTACAGCGAAGAAGCCGTCGGCCGTCTGGCGCTGGAACTCGCCCAGGCGCTGGTCCATGCCGCACTCAACGAATCCGGCTTTGACGTCGATGCCGCCATTGTCCAGCTACGCGACCTTGACGAAGACGAACGCCTGGGACCCAGCACCGGCGCCATCGTGGATGCGGCGGTTGCGCGCGGCATTCCCTACAGGCGCCTGACCAAGGGCAGCCTGGTGCAGTTCGGCTGGGGCTCGCGCCAGCGCCGTATCCAGGCCGCCGAGCTGGACGCCACGAGCGCCGTGTCCGAGTCGATCGCCCAGGACAAGGACCTGACCAAAAAGCTGCTGCTCGCTGCCGGTGTGCCGGTACCCACGGGCCGGCCGGTCACGGATGTCGACGACGCCTGGGCCGCGGCCCTGCAGATCGGGCTGCCGGTCGTGGCCAAACCGTTGGACGGCAACCAGGGCAAGGGGGTCACCGTCAACATCGTCACGCGCGACCACCTGGACATTGCCTTCCGCGCGGCCGCCGAATACGGCGAGGTCATGGTCGAGAAATTTCTGCCCGGCAACGATTTCCGCCTGCTGGTGGTCGGCAACAAGCTGGTGGCCGCCTCACGGCGCGAGCCGCCGCAGGTGCTGGGCGACGGCCTGCACACCGTGCGCGAGCTGGTGGACATCGTCAACCAGGATCCGCGCCGCGGTGAAGGCCATGCCACATCGCTGACCAAAATCCGTTTTGACGAGATCGCGGTGGCGCGCCTGGCCGTGCAGGATCTCACTCCCGAATCCATTCCGGCCCGCGGCCGGCGCGTCGTGCTGCGCAACAATGCCAACCTGAGCACCGGCGGCACCGCCACCGACGTGACCGGCGACGTGCATCCCGAAGTCGCCGCGCGTGCAGTTGCAGCCGCACAGATGGTGGGCCTGCACATTTGCGGCGTGGACGTGGTCTGCGAAAGCGTGCTGCGCCCCCTCGAAGCACAAAACGGCGGCGTGGTCGAAGTCAACGCCGCGCCCGGCCTGCGCATGCATTTGTCGCCGTCTTACGGCAAGAGCCGCGCCGTCGGCGGCGCCATGATCAACGAGCTGTTTGCGCCGGGCGACGACGGCCGTGTGCCGGTCGTGGCCGTGACCGGCACCAACGGCAAGACCACCGTCACACGCCTGATTTCGCACCTGCTGACGGCCAGCGGCCTGCGCTGCGGCATGACCAATACCGACGGCGTGTATGTCAATGGCCGGCAGACCGACAGCGGCGACTGCAGCGGCCCGAAAAGCGCACGCAACGTGCTGATGCATCCCGACGTCGATGCCGCCGTGTTTGAAGTCGCGCGCGGCGGTGTGCTGCGCGAAGGCCTGGGTTTTGACCGCTGCGAAGTGGCGGTGGTCACCAACGTCGGCACCGGTGACCACCTGGGCCTGAACTACATCACCACGGTCGAAGACCTCGCGGTGCTCAAGCGCGTGATAGTGCAGAACGTCGCACCGACCGGCTACGCGGTGCTCAACGCGGCCGACCCCATCGTTGCCGCCATGGCGCCCACCTGCCCCGGCAACGTGATCTTTTTCGCCGTCGACCGGCACCACCCGCTGATGGCCACCCACCGCGCCCAGGGCAAGCGCACCGTCTACATCGACGGCAACGCGCTGGTCGCCGCCGAAGGCGCCTGGCGCGAACGCGTGCCGCTGCACAGCATTCCGCTGACGCGCAACGGCAGCATCGGCTTCCAGGTCGAAAACGTCATGGCAGCACTGGCCGCCGCCTGGGCCGTTGGCGTGACCTGGGACACGCTCAAAAGCGGCCTGGCCAGTTTCGTCAACGATGCGCACAACGCTCCCGGCCGTTTCAACGTCATGGACTACCGCGGCGCCACCGTGATTGCCGACTACGGCCACAACCCGGATGCCATGCGTGCGCTGGTGGCCGCCGTGGACGCCATGCCGGCCAAGCGCCGCAGCGTTGTCATCAGCGGCGCCGGCGACCGTCGCGACAGCGACATCCGCGACCAGACCATCATCCTCGGCCAGGCCTTTGACGATGTCCTTCTCTACCAGGACGCCGCCCAGCGCGGCCGGGCCGACGGCGAGGTCATGGGCCTGCTGCGCGAAGGCCTGGCGGGCGCCGCCCGCACCAGGTACATCGAAGAAATTCGCGGCGAGTTCCTCGCCATCGACACCGCACTGGCCCGCCTGCAGCCGGGGGATCTTTGCCTGATCCTGGTGGACCAGGTGCAGGAGGCGCTGGCGCATCTGGCGGAGCGGGTGAAAGAGACTCGCGATGTCAAAGAGGTCGCTGTTGCCTGAGTGCATGCCGGCCTGGAAACCTCGTCATTGATCTGAGGGTTTGGTTGCCAACAGGCCGGGCAACTCCCCACTTGCTAACAACTACCAACCTCGAAGAAAAAGAGGCTTCGACGAGCCCGGGTCGGGTCGGGTAGAAAATTAACCTTCAGCCGCCCGCCGATAAGCCCGCACCGCGCCCGCCTCATCACCCCGCTGCTCCGCCAGCAAGGCCAGCGCACGCCAGGCGTTGCGGTGCAGTGTGACGTCCTGCAGGGCCAGGGAAGCCTGGGACAGCAGTTGTTGCGCCTTGCCCCAGAGCTGGCGTTTCAGGCAGGTCATGCCGGCCAGGTACTGCAGGTTCGCGTCACGCGGACGCTGCTGCTGCGCCGTCTCGATGCGCGCCAGCCAGGCGGCATCAATCGAATCCAGGCCTTGTTCGAGCACCTGGATCAGTTTGATGCGCTGCGTGTCACTGACTTCGGAGCGCGGCTGCATCACCGGCTCCCAGACCTGCAGCAGCCAGCTGCGGGCGAGGTCAGCATCGCCATGCAGGGCCATGAGGCGCGAGGCGGCGTGGATCACCAGTTCGGGCATGGCGCGTTCGCTGGCGTCCAGCGACTGCCAGGCGGCTTGCAGCTGCGTCGGGTCATGCGCGCCACCGAGCAGCTCCAGCGCCAAGCCGCGCACAATGCTTTGCGCCGCCGGCGGCGAAAACGCGCGATGCTTGGCCAGCAGGCGTGCGGTCTCCAGCGCCTGCGAAGTCTGCCGCGCCTGGCGTGTGGCGCGCAGCTTGGTGCGCAGCGCCAGCGTACGCCGTGCTGCGCCCTGCGGCAACTGGTTCAGCAGTTCCAGCGCGGCGGCCGGATCGCGGTCGTCCAGCGCCCAGCGGGCGGCGCGCAGTTGCACGCCTTCGCGGGTTTCCTGCGCAATCCGGTGCGTGCTGGTTTCCAGCGCCTGCCGCAAATGTTCCTCGCGCAGGCTGCGATTCTGCAGCGCCTGGGCGCTTTCAGCCGTCAGCAGGTGGGCCAGCAGGCGCAGCTGGGTGGCCCTGGCTGCACTGTAGCCGCCGACATCGCTGGAAGTGCGGGCCAGCTGGCTCAGGCTTTTCTCCTGGATGATGGCGTTTTGCGCCAGCTTGGTCGCGCGAATGAAGCGCCCGGCCATCAGGTGCGACAGCGCATCCATGAAAGCGGCGTACATCGCCCTTTCCTTTTGCTGGGCGCGCCAGCGCCGGGCTTCGGCCGGCAGCGAAAAAACGGCCGATGCCGCGCGCAGCGCCACATACAGCAGGGTGAACAGGCCGGCCAGCAGCAGCACCAGCAGGTTGAACGAAATGTCGACGCGGTGCGGTGGCCAGAACAGCGTGACCACCGCCTGGTTGTTGCCGGCCACCAGCGCCACCGCCACCGCAATGCCAAAGAGGGCCAGGAGCCAGAGTGCGCTGCGCATGCCGGTCCTGCCTTCAGCGACCGGCCGCCGCCGAGGCCAGCGCGGCCAGGGTTTCGTCCAGGCGCGGCAACTCGCTGGACTTCATCTGGCTTTGCACCTGCTGCAGCAACAGGGTGGCCGCCTGCGTCCTGCGCGCTGCCGGGTCGAAATATTTGCCCAGCATGGCACCGGCGCTCGCCAGGTCGGAACGGGCGCTAGCGGTCTGCCGCGACAGCAGCCCCAGCCTGGCGTTGAGCAGCTTCAGCTTGAGGTTTTCGCGCAGGAAAAAAGCCTGCTCGGGCGCCAGCAGCGCGGCGTCGGGCTGGTCGATGCGGCTCACGCGCAGCAGGCCGCGGGCCTCATCCAGCGCACCCTGCAGCGTGCGCTGCCACCAGGCCCTGAGTGCCAGGCCGTCCAGCCAGCCCGCGGATGCGGCGGCAGAAGCGGCGCGGGCCGACGCGGGAGCAGTAACCGCGGGCGCGACAGGCCGGGCAGCGCCACCGGTCGGCATGGCATTGGCCAGCGGCAGGTCGTCCACCGCACGGGTCAGTTCATCGAGCTTGAGCAGCAAACCGGGCACGTCGGTCACCGTCGTTGCCTTGATGCGCTCGACGTCGCGGGCAATGGCGCGCTGCAGCGGGTTGAGGCGCGGCTGCGCGGCGCGCGTGAGCCGCTGGTCGGCCGACTTGAGCGCTGCCAGCAGCGGTTCGGCACTGCCGGTCAGTTGGGCCTGCTGCTGGGCCAGGCGCAGCGCAGAGTCGACATCGACCACCAGGTTTTCATCGCGCGAACGCGACAGGCTCTGCATCAGCTCTTCAAGCTGCGTGCGCTGCAGGCTCACTTCGCTGATCCGGGTTTCTAGGATCGCCAGGCGGGCCGTCAGTTCGCGCGCGGCTTCCTGTGCCTGGCGCGCCAGGGTACGCGCCTCGATGGACTGCGCCGTGGCGTCCGTGCTGCGGCGTGCCAGCTCTTCCTGGATGCTGCTGAGTTTTTGCCACAGCAGGATGCTGAGAAACAGGCCGGCCGCGGCCACCAGCGCAATCAGCAGCACCCAGCGGCGCGGCGTTGCCCCACCAGACACGGAGGGACTGGCCGGGGAATCGGCCACCGGCGCGGTCAAGGGATTGATCTGGGGTTCGCTGTCGCTCATGGTTGCATTGATTCTATCGAGGCCACGATGTCCTCGAGCGCCGGACGTGACTGCACAACAACACCCCAGCCGGCCGCACGTGCCGCCTCGGCAATACGCGGATGGGTGGCGACAGCCCGCGCCTGCGACCAGTCGCCGGCAGGCAGACTCGCCAGGGCCTCGGAACTGCTCAGCAGCCAGATGGACCCATCAGCTGCCGCCTGCCCGATGCGCTGCAGTTGCAGGGGCGTGAACACCGGCGCGCGGCGCTCATACACCGCCACGGCATCGACTGTCGCACCGGCGGCTGCCAGCTGCTGCGCCAGCCAGTCGCG
>CAZIYA010000151.1:0-8664 GCA_964543355.1 uncultured Polaromonas sp. | reverse complement strand
GAGCCGGCCGGGCCGTCAGCGCGGCCCGAACGTTTCCTGGTGCGCAAGCTGCGCAAGGAGTTCCTGATCGCCGCAACAGACATCGAATGGCTGCAGGCCCAGGGCAACTACATTGGCATCCACGTCAACGGCCACGACTACCTGCTGCGCTCGACCCTGGCGGACTTCCTGGGCCAGCTGGACCCGGCACGTTTTGTCCAGGTGCACCGCAGCTACGCCGCCAACCTGGACCGCGTGGCAGAAATCGAGCCGCTCGACAGCGGCGACGCCCGCCTGCGCATGAAGGACGGCAGCCAGGTACCCTGCAGCCGTCGCTACCGCGCGGCATTGGGCGGCGGTTAATAACGAAAACAGGCTTCAGCCCTTTGAATACGGGCGCAAACAGCTATTGATTCAATAGCAACTGGTGTTCGCACTAGAGGACAGGAGCGCCCACATGGCGCAGGAAATCCGCCAGCGTCTTGCCGGCTTCCTGCGGGAAACCGACCTCCAGCACCTCCATGGCCTGAATGCGGTCGACGCGGAAACTGCGGAAATCCCGGCGCGCTTCGCACCAGGCCGCCAGCGTCCAGACCTTGCCCCAGAAAAAGCAGCCCAGCGGGCGGATCGTGCGCCGGCTGGTCTTGTCTTGCGGGTCGCGGTAATGCAATTGCACCTTGCGCCTGGCCTGCACGGCTTCACGCAGTTGCTGCAGGCGCTGCTGGTTACCGGTGTCAACCCCGATGAGGGGCGCATAAATGGCGAGGCTCTCTGCCGCCGCGCGGGCGGCAGCCGGCAAAACCGAGAGGATTTTCCCCAGCGCATCTTCTGCCTCGCGGGCCAGGCCCGGGTCCAGGCCCTGCTGCGCCAGTCGCACCGAGGCCACCAATGCCTTGGCTTCCTCCTGTGTGAACATCAGGGGCGGCAGCTCAAAGCCTGAGCCCAGCCGATAACCCACGCCGGCCTCGCCTTCGATGGGCACGCCCTGGTGCTGCAACTCGGCCACGTCACGGTAAATCGTGCGTTCGGACACCGCCAGACGCCCGGCCAGGTGTGCCGCCGTGCTGAGCCGGCGGCCCCGGATGAGCTGGACCAGCTGGAACAGGCGATCGGCACGGCGCATGGTTGAGGAGTTATTTGAGGGTGCAGCCCATTATCCATGGGCACAGGCAGCTACCAAAAGAATAGCATTTGAAAGCCGGTCATACCGCGAGCCGTCTGCCCTTCAAGGCTTGACCAGTTTTTTCTCGTAGTCTTCCACCAGAAAGCGTTTGCCTTTTTGCACCACCACATGGCCTTCGGCTTCCAGCCGGCCCATCAGGGCCTCAATGCCGCCGGGATACCTGGGATTGAGTTCGCCGTTGGCCTTGAGGGTGCGCCAATACGGTGTCACCGCGCGCTCACCCGCCAGTTCGTCCTCGTGCGCAGCCTGGGCCGCCATGCTGGCAAAAATGGCAGTGCTCACCGTACATCCGATGTTGGCACCATGCGCGCGGGCCAGCGCTTCGCTGATCTGGAACACCGTGACCAGCCGGCTTTCGGGCACCTGCCGCATCAGCGCATCAACCTCGCGCGGCGAAGGAATGACGATGCTGCCCTCGCCGTGTTTTGCACGCATGGGTTCGGGAATGGGTTTGACCTTGGGCAGGTCCTTGAACCCGGCCAGGCGTTCCCGCCATGTCTTGCGTGCACCCATGCTGAAGACTCCTTGCCTTTGCCTCAGACCTTGATGCCAATGTGAATGGCAACTTCGTCGGGACCTTTGTAAGCCTCGAAATCCGTGGCGTAGCTGCGCTGTATCTCGGGATGGGTCTGGAAAAATTGCCAGATCGCGCTCCAGGTTTGTATCACGACTTGTGGCATGGCCCCTTTGGCCGTGAAGACCAGGTACTCACCGGGCTGGATCTTCACCGTGTACCACGAAGCACCGGCCGCAGGCACAGACACAGCGGCGCCGGCCGTGACGTCGAAGGCGCCGGTGTGATCGGACTCGTACGCGGAATAAACCCCGTACATGGCCGGGTCCGGCAGCCGGCCGGGAATCTTCTCGAACAGCCCCTCGGCAAAAAACCGGCCCCAGTGCCCGGCCAGCCGGGCCGTGTGGGGATCCTGCTCGTCCTGGTTGGTGGTGCGAACCATTATGCCGGAAACCAGAAAGGCGGCGGCAAGGGTCTGGCGGGTGGGTTGCATAAAAAGGCTCCGATGAAAATGAAAGATGCCTGATGCTGCGCCAGGGCTGCTGACAGCGTAGTGTCAGCAGCGCCGAACAGCCTGCTTGTGTGGTTCAGGCCAGGGCGTGCAAACCCACCCGGTTGCCGTCCAGGTCGGTGATGTGCGCGAAAAATCCCATGCCAGGCGGCAGGGCCTGCCGACCGAGCGCAATGCGCCCGCCGGCCTGGGTCGCACGCGCCAGGGCTGCGTCCAGCGAAGGAGAGGCGTCCAGGTAAACCAGCGTGCCGCCAGCATCGGGCGCGGGCGCTGTCGGGCCGGCCATGAGGCAGCCGCCGACACCTTCACCGTCATACGCAAACACGGCACCTTCGGAGGGCCCCATGGGCTCGCGGCGCATTTTTGAATTCAGCACGGCTTCGTAAAAGGCCTGGGCACGGTCGAGTTGGGTGCTGGGGATTTCAAACCAGCTGATGGCGTTTTTCATCAAGGGCTCCTGTTGTGTTGAAGAAGCCTTGATGCTGCGCCAGGGCTACTGACAGCGTGTTGTCAGTAGGGCTGGCCGAACTGGGTTTGCCCTCACAGTCCGTACTTATCAAGGCAATCAACCAAACCACACCAGACAAACCGGATCGCTGCCAGGTGCTGGTCCCCAGCACCGAGTCTTGCAAAGGCGGTGTCGCACTAAGCGGATAACTTAGCGAGCATCAAATGAGAGGGGCAGGCTGTAGTTACGAGGCTTCCTGCGCCAGCCGCGGCTTTTTTCTGCGTTTTAACAACATCAAATATCCAATGCTAAAAAGAGTTGTGGTGATAGTTGACGCGGTGATTGCACCCCCTATCGACGAAATCCACCACAGATGCATCCGCTTATCCGGGTCAAAAAAAGTTCGAGTTAAATTTTTTCCAGTGATTTCCACAACCACCTCGCCGGTTCCAAAAAGATGCTCATACTCAGCCAACGCGACGGTGACCACATGGCTGCGATACTGATATATGCAGGAATCGCCAGGACCCAGATAACTAATTGAACAGAACACCGGATGGCCGTTAACGGCTGTCGTGGCTCGCGTGGGTGCCTGTCCGTCGCTGACCGAATATTTCCCGGTAATCGTTCGTTTGATCGCGAAATCAGCGGGACTTGGCTCAAACCTGTAGACCAAGAAGATCTGAATCGCCAAACTTGCAACCCCTATCAAAACGAACGGGAAGTACCTTCTTGGCGACATAGTGAATTCCTGGTTGTCTAGCCGGGTGAAAAGCCTGCACGATCGAATTTATCTTGTTTTGTCGGTGGTGCTCTGATTAAGCGACGCTATATCGCTACCAACGCCCAATGCCTTGCTGGAACTTGAGCCCAGTGCTTCGTCAAGGATTTCCACCCAGTGCCTGACCGGTGTGGCTGTGCCGCTTTGCAGGTGCGTGATGCAGCCGATGTTGGCCGAGACGATGACTTCGGGGGCCATCTCGCCCAGGTTCGCCAGCTTGCGGTCGCGCAATTGGGTGGCGATCTCCGGTTGCAACACGGAATAGGTGCCGGCGGAGCCGCAGCACAAATGCGCTTCACAGCTGGCGACCTTGATGTCGAAGCCGAGCGCGCCCAAGTGTTTTTCGACGCCCCCGCGCAGCTGCTGGCCGTGTTGCAGAGTGCAGGGCGGGTGGAAAGCAATCGGTTCGGCACCGGCTGCGACCTGGCCACGCAGCGCCTCCACCAGTTCAGGCAGTAGCTCGCTCAGGTCGCGCGTCAGACCGCTGATACGCGCCGCTTTTGCCGCATACGCCGCGTCGTCCTGAAGGATGTAGCCGTATTCCTTGACGGTGACGCCACAGCCCGAGGCATTCATGACGATCGCTTCGGCACCGGCCTCTACATGCGGCCACCAGGCGTCGATGTTGCGGCGCATTTCCGCCTTGCCGCCGTCCTGGTCGTTCAGGTGAAACTTCACGGCGCCGCAGCAGCCGGCCTTGGCCGCGACCACGGTCTGGATACCCGCTGCGTCGAGCACGCGCGCCGTCGCAGTGTTGATGTTGGGCATCATGGCGGGTTGCACGCAGCCGGCGAGCATGAGCACCTTGCGTGCATGTTCACGCTGCGGCCACAAGCCCGATGGCTGGCGCGCAGGCACCTTGGCCTTCAGCGCCTCAGGCAGCAGGCCGCGCACGGCCTGGCCGATTTTCATGGCCGGTGCAAACAGCGGCGAGGGCAAGCCTTCCTTGAGTGCCCAGCGCACCGTGCTTTCAAGCGCAGGCCTTGGCACACGTTCATCCACCAGCTTGCGGCCGATGTCCACCAGGTGGCCGTACTGCACGCCGCTGGGACAGGTGCTCTCGCAATTGCGGCAGGTCAGGCAGCGGTCCAGGTGCATCTGCGTCTTGCGCGTCGGGGCCTGACCCTCGAGCACCTGCTTGATCAGGTAGATGCGCCCGCGCGGGCCGTCAAGTTCATCACCGAGCAGCTGGTAGGTGGGGCAGGTGGCGGTGCAGAAGCCGCAATGCACACACTTGCGCAAAATGGCTTCGGCAGCGAGGCCGTCTGCGGTGTTCTTGAATTCGGGAGCGAGGTGGGTTTGCATCAGAAGTCGGGGTACAGGCGGCCACGGTTGAAGATGCCGGCGGGATCGAACTCTTTTTTAAGTTGGCGGTGAATCCGGTCCAGCGGCTGTTTTAATACATCAAATCGACCTCCAGCCCTTACCTGATGGGCGTCACCAGCTATAAAAAGCGTAGCATGTCCGCCGGCACGCACGGCCACCTCGCGCAGGCGCGGCCCGTCGTCCGGAGTGACGCGCACCCAGCGCAAACCGCCCTGCCATTCGACCAGCGGCGGCTCGGGCAGGTCCAGCACCGGCGCGGTCTGCGGCACCGACAGGCGCCACAGGTCACGCTCACCGCGCGCCAGGAACCAGGGCAGTTGCTGGTCGCGGCACAGCGTCCAGTCGGGCGCCACCGTGGCGTTGTCCTGGCGCTCACCGCCCATGGTTTTGCAGGCGGCTTCCACAGCGGCAACCGCCCCGCGCAGGCGCAGGTACAGGGTGGGCAGGCCGGCGTCGTCCACCCAGCAGCTGGCATTGAGCGGCAGCGGCTGACCGCCCCAGCGGCTCAGCTGCACCAGCGCCTGGGCCTGGCTCAACTGGAATTTCAGCGTGGCTTCGGCCGGGGCCACCGGCAGCACCTTGAGGCTGACTTCCGTGATCAGGCCCAGCGTGCCCATGGCGCCGGCCATCAGGCGCGACACGTCGTAACCCGCCACGTTTTTCATGACCTGGCCGCCGAAGGTGAGGAGCTCGCCCCGGCCATTGACCATCGTCAGGCCCAGCACATAGTCACGCACGGAACCCACACTGGCACGCGCCGGGCCGCTCAGGCCGGCGGCGACCATGCCCCCCACCGTAGTGTCCGGCCCGAAATGCGGTGGTTCAAAAGGCAGGCACTGGCCGCGTTCGGCCAGCACGGCCTCCAGCTCGGCCAGCTTTGTTCCGGCACGCACGGTCACGACCAGTTCTGTTGGTTCGTAGCTGGTGATGCCAGCCAGCGGCGCGGTTTCCAGCAGTTCACCAGCAGCAGGCTCGCCGTAAAAATCCTTGCTGCCGCCGCCGCGTATGCGCAAGGCCGTGCCGGCCGCTGACGCCGCCCGGACCTGGTCGATGATCAATTGAAGCGCTGAATCCATGGCGCTGATGGTAAAGCGGGCCGCTGCGGCACAGTTTGATTTTTTTGAACGGCGGCCGTTCGGTTTTTTACGGCAATGAAACTACACACCCCGCGGCAGATGGGGTGCACGCCAAGGCCATCGTGGCGCCGGCTTTGCCGGGCCACAGGTGGCGTCCCCTGTAGGGGAGGACGCCGAAGGCGGCTCAGGGGGGTGAGTAGTCAGCCAGCGAAAAAGTTGACGGGCAGGCCGGGAACATCCACCCGCGTCGAAAACACGCAGCCGGACTGCGGCATGGCTTCGAGCTCTGCAGCCGGGCGGCCGTGGCGCGCTGTGGTCAGGTACAGCGTCTGCAGGTCGTCGCCACCGAAACACACCATGGTCGGGCACTGCACCGGCGTTTCGATCTCGGCCAGCACCTCGCCCGCGGGCGAGAGTTTGAGCACACGCCGGCCCTCGAACATCGCGACCCAATAGTTACCCTGGCTGTCCACCGCCGCGCCGTCGGGGCGGCCGCCATACCCGGGCAGGCCCGGTAGCCAGCCCGGCGGCTTGAGGGGAAACTGCCGGAACACGCGCTGCACGCCCAGAGTGTTGGCGGCGGCGTCCCAGTCCCAGGCATGGATCACATGGGCGGTGGTGTCGGCCCAGTAGAGCGTGCGGCGGTCAGCCGACCAGGCCAGGCCGTTGCCCACGGTTGCGCCGCCAGCCATGCGGACCAGCGCCGGCGCGTGCTCATCATCGCGACTATCGAGGCAGTACAGCGCGGCTTCGCGCGCGTCACGCGGCTCGTGAATGGTGCCGGCCCAGAAACGGCCCAGGGTGTCGCACTTGCCGTCGTTGAAACGGCTGGTTCTGGTGTTGTGCTGGGCCGCGGCCAGTATCTCGAGCGGGCCACCCCAGCTGCGGGCGCGGTAAATGCCGTCGCGCAGCGCAATGACCAGGCCGCCGCTGCGCGCCGGTGCAATGCAACCCGGCTCCAGATCATGCGGCGCGGCCATGGCCCAGCTTTCCACCGTGCCCATGAACACATTGCTGCGAAAGATTTTTTTCGACGGAATGTCGACCCAGTACAGCATCTGCTCGTCCGGGTGCCAGAAGGGAGACTCACCAACCTCGCAGGGGTCTGCCGCCAGGGCTTGCCAGGTGCTCATGCGGCGCGCTCCACCTGGATGCTCATGTGTGCACTCATCGATTCGCCGGGTGCCAGCACCTGGACACCCAGGTCTTCGGCACGGCCAGCACCAGCCTGCACGAGGTTGATCGCATTGTTGACGTGGCTGACCGGCTCAATCGCAACAAAGTTGCGGCTGGTGTTGGTGAAAACCACCAGCCGGTTCAGGCTGGAGCTAATGCGCGTGTGCATTTTTTCGTCGCGCAGATGCACCATGCCGCTCCAGCCGTCAAAGCAGTGGTCCACGTCCAGGGCCATGCAGTCCGCATCCAGGCCGGGCGAGTGTTCGCGGTGTGTCGGCAGTTTTTCATCGCTCATCTCCCAGCGCCCCGTTGCTTCAAAGGCAATGCGGCTCCCGGGTATTTTGACAAAGTAGGGGTGCCAGCCGAGGCCTGCAGGCGCGGGCGTGGCCGCCTGGTTGGTCATGCTGAGCGTGAGCTCCAGGGTGTTGCCGCTGAGGCGAAAGGACTGTGAGGCATCGAAAGCAAACGGCCAGGATGCGTCGGCCCGGTGTTCACAGGCCAGCATCAGGAGCTGGTCGTCCTGGTCCAGCACCTGCCAGGGCCGCTGCCAGCCCAAGCCATGGATGGCATGCGGTTCGGGGCCGTTGTTCTGCACCAGCGGGTGGCTGGTGCCCTGCCATTTGAGCGTGGCGTGGCCGACCCGGTTGGAAAACGGCACCAGGGGGTAGCTGCCGGCCAGCCGCACCGAAGTCAGTTCGCTGGCCGGTGTGGAACGCAGGACGGGAAGCTCACCCAGCCAGAGGCCGGCAATGCAGCCACCCAGCTCGGGCTTGATGTCGCAACGCAGGCTGGCGCTGGACAGGGTGATGGGCCCGCTCATGACGCCTCTCCGGAGGGCAGTGAACAAGGGTGAGCGTGTGGTTTCATGGCATCTCCTGTAGCCATTGTGCACCGGCAGAACGCTCTGCCCGGACAAAAAAAGGCCCGCCAGAACCGGAGTTCTTGCGGGCCCAACATCCAAAGGAGACTCTCGCTATTTATCTCAAATTCATTCAAGCTGCCGTGGCCACCCGGAGGCAGCCACGGCTTGCGCCGGTTAGCGGCTGTAGGCGGTTTCGCCGTGCGACGTGATGTCCAGGCCTTCGCGCTCGTCCTCTTCGCTGACACGCAGGCCGATGGTCAGATCCACGATCTTGTAGGCAATGAAGGAAACCACACCGGACCACACCAGGGTGATCAGGACCGCCTTGAGCTGGATCCAGACCTGGCCGACGATGGAATAGTCTGCAGCGGTGACCATGGTTGCCGTGACCCAGTCGGCCACATAGCCGGGGCCGCCCAGGCTTGGTGAATTGAACACGCCGGTCAACAGCGCGCCGAGGATACCGCCGATGCCGTGCACGCCGAACACGTCGAGCGAGTCGTCGGCACCGAGCATTTTCTTCAGGCCGTTAACACCCCAGAGGCAGGCGAAGCCAGCCACCAGGCCGATGATCAGGCCGCCGCCGATGCCGACATTGCCGGCTGCCGGCGTGATCGCCACCAGGCCAGCGACCGCACCGGAGGCTGCACCCAGCATGGAAGCCTTGCCGCGCATCAGCGCTTCACCGACACACCAGGCCAGCACCGCGGCTGCCGTGGCACCCAGGGTGTTGATGAAGGCCAGGGCGGCGAAGCCGGTGGCTTCCAGGGCGGAGCCGGCGTTGAAACCGAACCAGCCCACCCACAGC
>CAZIYA010000150.1:0-8669 GCA_964543355.1 uncultured Polaromonas sp. | reverse complement strand
ACTTGCCGCCGCGGCCTGCGGGTGCGGCTTCAGCCTTGCGCATGCCGGGCCGGTCGTCGCCGCGCATGGCCACCACGGGCTTGGCGGGTTTCGGAGGCGGCGCCGGCGGTGCGGCGGCGGCCGACGCTTCGGCGCCCTCCTCCGCCACAGCCTCTGCTGTTTCTGCCGGAGCGGCGTCTTCAGCTATGGTTTTAGGAGCAGCTTGCGCAGGTGCATCAAGGGCTGGGGCCTGATTTGATTCAACATTCTGCAGCGCGGCGGCA
The DNA here is from genome assembly GCA_964543355.1 of uncultured Polaromonas sp. Taxonomy (GTDB): domain Bacteria; phylum Pseudomonadota; class Gammaproteobacteria; order Burkholderiales; family Burkholderiaceae_C; genus Polaromonas. Next base: position 8,406 of record CAZIYA010000150.1, on the reverse strand, counting down.
TCTGCAGCCGGTGCACTGGCGGCAGGAGCCTCCGGCGCTGCGGGCTTGAACTGGCCGCGCAGGCCGGCTTCCAGGTCTGCCATCGCGGTGCGGATCTTCTGCACGTCGCCCGTCGCATTGGCGGCGTCGAGGGCCTTCGACAGCTCCAGCACCATGCGGTCGTGTTCACCCAGGGCAGATGCGGCTTTTTCGCGCTCGACCGTCTTGCGCTGGAAGGCATCGTCGATCGGCTTGCGGAAAGCGTCCCAGAGTTTTTGTTCCTGCTTGCGCTCGATAGGCACGGCCTGGGCCTCGTGCTGCCAGCGCTGCTGCAGGTGCTTGACCGCGTCGATGCGCAGCTGCGGCTCGGCGCCCAGCACCTGTGCCTCTTCAATCATGGCCTTGCGGTGTGCCAGGCTTTCGGCGCGCGCGGCTTTCAGCGGGGCGTCGGCGGCATCCATCGCGGCTTTCCACTGCGGCTGGATCTCGGCAAAGGCTTTTTCATTGAGGTGGCCGGCAGCGGTCCACTTCTCGACAAAACCGTTGAGGCTGCGGATCTGGTATTTCCAGTCGGTGTTGCCCTTGTTGGCTTCCGCCCAGGCCTGCACTTCGTCGATCAGCACGCGGCGCTCGGCCTTGACGGCTTCACTTTGCTCCTTGACCTTCTCCAGCCACACCTCGACCACTTTGTGGGCTTCGTTGCAGGCATCGTCAAACCGCTTCCACATGGCGTGGTTGGGTGTACCGCCCTGGTCGCTGGTTTTCCAGAGTTCGCGCATGGCACGCAGCGCTTCCTGCTGCTTGCGCCCGCCCAGCGGCTTGGCAACCAGTGCTTCTGCCTTGGCCACCAGTTCCTCGCGGATCTGGTCGGCACGCCAGCGCTGCCAGCCTTCGAGTTCACCGGCCGCGGTCAGCGCGGCGTGGGCTGCGGCTTCGAGTGCGTTGTCGATGTTGCGGATGTTTTCCTTGAGTGCCTGGCGCAGCTCGGCGGCCACCTTGGGTGTGGATTTTCCGTGACCTTCGGTGACTTCATGCTCAAGCTTGGCGAGCGCGGCCTGCACGATGGCTGCGGATTTCTCGCGCATGTCCTTCAGCACAGCGGGATCAATTTTTGCCTTGGGCGCGCGCGCGGGCTGCTCACCCGCTGCGGCATCGCCTGCACGCGGCAGGCCACGCGCACCGCGCAGTTCGTCGGCCCACACCGGCACGGCGGGCAGCGGCGCGGCTGTGTCTTCGGCTGCGGCAACGGCCAGCGAGAGCGCGGCCTGGAAGGCTTCCCACACCGCCAGCAACTGGCCGCGCGAGGCATCGAGCAGTGGCGGAAACTTCGCGTCCACGCTGGGCCAGTTGGCGTCCTGTGCCAGTTCGTCGGCTTCGGCTTGCCAGTGCGTGACGTCGGCACGCAGTGCGTCCCACACGGCCTGCGCGTCGCGCCATGATTTGGTGGACAGAACCTCGACACGCTGGGCCATCAGCACGGCGGCTTCGCGCTGCACCTGGGCGCGGTGCTGCAAGTCTTCAATCGTCTTGACGCGGTCGGCCAGCTGCGCTTTCAGGCCGGCCAGCGGCTCGCGCGACAGCGGCGCACCGGCCTTGGCGGCGTCGCGCTGCCAGGCCAGCGCATCGGCCATGTTTAGTTTTTTCAGGGCCAGCAGGGCATGGCCTTTTTCGGCCCATTCGGCGGCCACGGCTTCCTGGCTTTTCAGGCGCTTGGCTTCGTCGAGCTTTTCCTTCAGCGGCTTGGCAGCACCCTTGTCGCGGTTGGCCAGGTCTTTGTAGACCTCGGCCATCTGCTCGGCGCTGGGGCCGGTGGCCAGCCACTCGCGGATGCGCGTGGTGCGCTCGCCAGAGGTGGGCGCGGAGAAAGCGCCACCGGTCAGGCCGTCCAGGGGATGGCTGTCGGCGCTCCTGGCGGGAGGCGTTTTCACGGCGGGGGTTTCGGGCTTGGAAGATTTGGACATGGGGAAACGCAGCATATGAATAAGTGGAACCGGCGAAGCGGGATCTTCGGGAATCTGGAAATTGCAGGTCTGCCTCTTGGACTCTCGGGCTGTTGGCGTCAACAGGCAAAGACAGGACCGGCGTAAAAAAGAGGAGCCGCTGGACAGATATCCGCGACCCCCGACCCAAGCTTCAGAAATAAAGCAATGCGGCTATTTTCGCTGTTTTTACGGCATCGCCAAATTAAGTTCGGCACGCGGTGTCCATTTGGCGTCTGCAGGCGCATTTTTGGGTGCGCCGAGGAAGAGCCGCGCGGGTGGCAAACCACTGGCCGCCAAGTAGTCCCTGACCGCCACCGCACGCTGCACGGCCAGCTCGCGCAGGGCGTTGTCATCGGCCACGATGCCGGCCATCAGCAGCTTCTCCATCTCCGGCACAGGCAGGTCTTTGGCCAGGCCGATCAGGTTGCGTGGCTTGGCCATGTCGGCGCGCTGGTAAACCGCCTTGAGCAGCGCCGGGTATTCGGCCGGGCTGACGCTGACGGCAGCGGTGCTGCTGCCCCCTTCCCTGACGATGGCGCGGCGCTTTTCAGCGCGCACCATCTCCGCGAGCCGTTCACGCTTGAAGCCGTCACGCTCGGCCTCGAGGCTGCTGCTACCCACCACCGTGAGCTGGAGCGCGGGCCGCTCGGTCAGCGCCCTGGCCACCTTGTCGAGCCCGGCCCGGGCGTCAGGTGCCAGCTGCGCGCTGCCGGCCGCAAAGCCCACGGTGCCCAGTTCTTCGCCACCGCCGCCCAGCGCATTGGCCAGCAGGCTGAAGGGCGCGGCAATCGCCTTGACGATCAGGTTGAGGATGACCTTCACGATGACGGGGCCCAGGCTGAACTGCGGATCGTTGAGCGATCCGCTGATGGGCAGGTCGACGTCGATCACGCCAGGGCGGTCAGCCAGCAGGGCCACAGCCAGCTTGACCGGCAGGCTGGCGGTCGAGCCTTCCACCTTGTCGCCGAAGCTTAGCTGGTTCAGGACGAGCTTGTTGCTGGCCGTCAACTGGCCATCAGGACGCACCACGTAATTGACATCAACGCTGAGCTTGCCGCGGGTGATGCCATACCCCGAATACTTGACGGAATACGGCGAGAGCGGCGGCAGCTCCAGGTCGCGCACCTTGCCCTTGATATCGAGCGCCAGCGGCTGGGCCAGCGGGTTGAGCTTGCCCAGGATCTCCAGTGAAGCCGTGCCCTCGGCCTTGCCGCGCAGCTCCAGGTCGGCCATCGGAGGCGCCGCGCTGGCGGGCGTGCCGGGAGCGACCGAAGAAAAGGCGCCCAGCCGGCCGGTCAGCTCGCTGAAGTTGGCCGAGTAGCTGGGTTTGACAAACCGGTCGGAAAACAGGACCTTGCCATTGACCAGGCTCATCGGTCCGAAGCTCATGACAGGCGGCGGGACGGCAGGACCTGCCGCCACGGCGAATGGCGGCGCGGCCGCAGTCTTGACATCTTTTGTGCCGGCAGCCCCGTCTCCGCTGCGCCGGCAGCTATCGTTTTGGAAGCATCCTGCGGCACAGCGGCCGGTGGCTTGAGCAGATCCTGCAGGTTGATGCGGCCTTCCGGCGTGACGATCACCCGGGCGAAAAAATCGGTCAGCAGCGTTTCCTTCACATCGACACGCGTGGCCCGCGCCGGATCCAGCGCCACATGCAGGCCGCGCAGATTCAGCGACTTCCAGGCCAGCAACTCCTCGCTGGGCGCCAGCGTGTTGGCGCGGAACTCTTCAAGCGCCACGTCGCCCGTCAGTTGCGCCTGCGGCCCGGCGGGCGTTTGCCGGTAAGCCACGCGGCCCTTGAAGTTGGCGTCGGCACGCAGCAGATCTATATTGACGGTATCCGCAAAATACGGCTCAAACACCTGCACCGGCAGCCTGTCGATGGCCAGGCGCCCCTGGGCCTGGACCGGACTCAGGCCGAGCTCACCGTTGAAGGCCAGCTTGCCGGGCTCGAAGCGGCCCGCGCCCGTCCCCAGGCGCAGTGAGGCATTCAGGAGCATGGCTTTGGCGGGCTGGGCTTTGGGTCCCGGGTCGTCAATAACCAGGCCTCCCAGCCGCGCATTGGCGGCCGTGACTTCAAACCCCACGGGTTTGGCGCCGGCCTTGTCGGAAAAAGACAGGGCACCACCTTCGAGCTGCACCTCGTTGATAGCCACCGACCAGGACGGCGCAGCGGCCGCCGCTGCGGCATCGGTACTGGGAGCCGGCGTGTTTGCCGGCTTGCCCTGGGCCACCATCCAGCGTTCGTACATCCATCGTTTGTCGCTGCCCCGCTCCACCCGGGCTTTGGGTTGCATCAACTGCATGCTGGCCGCCTTGAAGCGCTGGCCTGTGACGTCGATCTCCACCTGGCCCAGCGCAACCCGCTTGACAGACACCAGCGATGTCTTGCCCTGGGCGAGCTGGACATCACTGACGGCGATCTGCGGCGCCGTGAGCTGCAGCATCTGCGTCCCATCGCTGCCGGCCGCCTGCCAGTTCACGCCGAGCTGCGCATCAAGCTGGCCATGCAGCGCCGGCAACAGGAACTGGCCCACATACTTGGCCGCCATGGTGAGCGGCCAGGCCGCAACATCGGCCGTGACCTGGGCCACCCGGTCGGTTGCGCTGCCGCTAAAGCTCAGCAGCGCCGGCGCGGGCGCTGCCGCCGGCACGGCTTTCCCTTTCCTGCCGTTCGAAACCGGGACGACCGGGACGTCCAGCCCCATCGAACCGTCGAACTTCAGCGGCGCGGCCGCCGCAAAGGGAAAACGAATGGCCGAGGCATTGAGCGCCACACCCGCCAGGCGGATCTGCGCCGGTGACGCCAGGGTTTCGTCGAGCCAGTTCACCCTGCCCCCACGCACGACCACGCTGCCAACCTCGACGCGCCATGGTGCAGGGGCAACTGGGGCCGGGGGCTGCGCAGCCACCGGGGCGCTGGCGGCTCCGGTGGCCGGCTGTGCCTCGTTCTTGGAGTCATTTTGACCTGCAGCCCTTTCGGGACGGGCGCCGACAGCTTCGTTATTGATAGCACCACGAGCGGGCGGCAGCAGCGTCAACCGCCCTGTGCGGTCGCGGATCAAGTCCAGCACCGGCGCGCTGAGTGTCACCGTGGAAAGCTTGACCGAGCGCTCCAGCGGCCGCACGTCGTCCATATCAATCTGCAGGCGCTCGAATGCCAGCAGGTCGCGGCTGTTGGCCTGGGTGTCGATCAAGCGGACCTGGTCGGCGGTCACCGTGCCGGACAGCCGAACCACGGTGGCCGGTGTCTGCTCGAATGCCACCTTGACATCGGCGTGGACCACCGCGCTGTGCAGCTTGACCGGCAGGCCGGCCGGCCAGTAGGCCAGGTAGGGGCGCAGGTCGAGGCCGCGCAGCGCCAGTGTGGCGTCGGTCTTGTGCGTCTGCGCAAAGGGTGTTCCCACGGCAGAGGTGTCGAAACTGCTGCCGTTGAGCTTGAAAGCCAGGTGCGGCGCCGTCTTGACTTCGCGCTGCGATTGCAGGTTGCTCAAAAAAGGTACCGAAAGATTGAGCTCGCGCATGGCGTGGGTCTTGCCCGCGGGCGTGTCGGCAAAGTCAAGGGACCCGCCGGTGAGCACCAGGTTGTAGAGGGCGAACCGCAGCGGACTGCGAGCCGGCGCATCCGCAGGTGTCTTCAGGCGCTCGAGGATGTCGTCGATGTCGTAACGCCCCTGGCCCAGATGGTTCAGCGAGAGCACCGGCTCGTCGACGGCAATGGCGTCAGCCACAGGCGCCAGCCGCAGCAGGGACTGCATCTCTGCATCTATATAGAAGCGTTTGATTTTCAGCTGGGGCAATGCCTGGGCAGTTCCCGTTCCGGCGGCCTGCGAAGCAGTTCCCGACAGGCTGCCCGCTTTGGCGATGGCAAGCTCGCTGATCGTCAGCTCCAGCGACCAGGGCTTGAAGTCCACGGCCCCCACCGTGACCTGCCGGCCCAGTTTTTCGGAACCAGCCCGTTCGATTTGCGCCTTCAGGAGCACAGGAACTGCGGCATACGCCAGGGCCCAGATGAACAACAGGGCCGCCACAGCCCAGGCGGCGCGGCGCTGCCATTGAGGCGACCGAAACACGGCACCCGTTCGGGCGGGGAATGTTTTCCCGAAGCTACGGAGCTTGTTTTTCAATTCGTGGCTTGGCATAGGCAGGCAAATAAAAACCCCGGGCAGCGGAGCCGACCGGGGTTGACGGCGGGCGTAATGCTCATGCCGTCGGGCTTCGCAAAGAAGAGAAGTTCGTCTCCAGTGCGATGAAAGCAAGTGATTGCTCTCAGGTTGCCAGGGTTGGTTACCCAGCTAATGCTTGAGGTACTCAAGCAATTGCAGATTAAACCTCTGATAGCCCCTGTGCAAGTCGAAATTTGTAATCAAACCTGCACTGGCCATCGCCATTTTCTGGAGATTTACAACTTGCGGCTTTGTCCTACAGACAGACGGGAAAAGTACCAGATTCAAGCCAAAAAAGCTGCCGCTCGAATGTTCCGGCACTTTCTCGCGAAAACGCTGCAAGCACTTGAGTTAAAAGCCATTTACTGTCAAAACATACAGCCCCTTCCCGGAAATCAGGGCACCGAATCGGCGCTTAGAGGGAATCGCCCAAAAACCGGCGAAGTGTGAGAAATAGGCCTTTTGGGCGATATTTTGACCTTTTAATTTCATGTTTAATATATAAAAACAGTTTGATATTATTGACAAGTTATTTAGAGCCCCCATAGAATTCGCCGTCCCACAGAAAACCAAGGGACAACCCGAACCCGCTGCCGAACCCGGCAAAGTCAGACAAGGGGTCAACACCCCCAAGGCCGCAGTCCTTGGTTTGATGGCGACCCAATCAAAGCGTGAGGCTCAAAAAGCCGGTGCGCGTAGAAAGGAGTGCTATGACAGCGCTAGGACAATCCACTCTCGCACCGGTGATGCGAACGCTTCAGAAAAACGTGGCCGACAGTCTGGCAAACATCGCCGACGACATCGCCCAGGGCTTTTTTGAAATCACCCACAACAGCTTTGCGCTGCTCGGCCTGGCCGTCGTGTTTGCGGTGATCACCCTGACAGCCCGGCCCGACCTGCGTGACGCGGGCGAATCCCGGCTGAGGGCCTGGCTGCAAGAACGCCAGGAAGCGGCCATCGGTTTCACGGAACCCGATGCCATCGACCGGGCCACCGCAGCCAACCCCAAAGACCTGCCCCGCCAGCAGGCAGCGGTGGCCTTCTGGCTCAGCAAAAAATACAACGTGGCGCCCGAGCCCCTGAGTGTGCTGGTCGCCGAAGCCTTCGAAATCGGCCAGAAAGCCAAGCTGGACCCCACGCTGATCCTGGCCATCATGGCCATTGAGTCGGGTTTCAACCCGTTTGCGCAAAGCCCCGTGGGCGCCCAGGGCCTGATGCAGGTCATGACCAAGGTCCACCATGACAAGTACGAAAACTTCGGCGGCAAACTCGCCGCCTTTGACCCGGTGACCAATTTGCGCGTCGGCGTCAAGGTGCTGCAGGAATGTATTGCCCGCGCCGGTTCAGTCGAAGCAGGGTTGAGGTTCTACGTTGGTGCAGCCAATCTTGAAAGCGACGGCGGCTACGCCGCCAAGGTCATGGCCGAACATGCGCGGCTGCTGGCCGTTGTGAGCGGTCGTGCGCCGGCCTACACGCCGGCCATACGGCCGCCGCTGGCCATCCCTGCGTCCTTGCCTGCCGCACCCGAAGCCGGCGAGATGCCTGGCGACAAAGCCAACGGCAAAGTCGCCAGCCTGGCCACTTCCTGATTTCGTCCCCGGGGCTTTCCACAGCCCGAAGGCGAGTCAGGCGCTGACTCCGCTACACTAGCGGGGTGCGCAACTGGCGATAGGCGACCCCTGCACAAAGGGCGTTTGCTGACGTGGGATACCACTAGGAAGCGCACCGCTGACGTCATCGGTGACCACAGCGTTCAGCCGTTCGCCTGGGCAGCCCTTGTTTCATGCCTGCCATGACAGGGACCACGTCTTGAAGGACTGCCATGTACGACCGCACCATTCTTGTGGAACAAACCGACCCGGAGCTCTGGGCCGCCATCCTTGCTGAAAACGCGCGCCAGGAACACCACATCGAGCTGATCGCCAGCGAAAACTATGCCTCGCCCGCCGTGATGGCCGCCCAAGGCTCGCAGCTCACGAACAAATACGCCGAAGGCTACCCCGGCCGCCGCTACTACGGTGGCTGCGAACATGTGGACGTGGCCGAGCAGCTGGCGATTGACCGCGTCAAGAAAATCTTCGGCGCCGAAGCCGCCAACGTGCAGCCACATTGCGGCGCCTCCGCCAACGAAGCCGTCTTCCTGGCCTTCCTCAAGCCCGGCGACACCATCATGGGCATGAGCCTGGCCGAAGGCGGCCACCTGACCCACGGCATGGCACTGAACATGAGCGGCAAGTGGTTCAACGTCGTCTCCTACGGTCTCAATGAAAAAGAAGAGA
>CAZIYA010000149.1:0-8710 GCA_964543355.1 uncultured Polaromonas sp. | reverse complement strand
AAACCTGTTCTGGCTGGGCCGCTACACCGAGCGTACCGAAAACGCCATCCGCATGGCCCAGCTGACCCTGCAGTCCCTCAACGGCGAAGACCAGTCTTCGCAGCCGCTGCTGGCGTGGCTCTCGGAGCTGGCCGTGAAAAACGGCCTGGTGCTTGACTCGGTGCCGCCTGCCACCCAGTCGCGCCGCGTGTTCGAGCGCTCGCTGATTGCCAGCCTGGCCGACACCCGGAACGCTGCCAGCGTGGGTTACAGCCTGCGTGCGCTCAAGGGCGCGGCTTCCGCCGTGCGCGAGCGGCTGTCGCAAGAACAGTGGCATGTGATCATGCGCGCCGAGGCAGATTTTTTCCGGCGCTGCGAAGCCTTCAGCGGGCCCGATCATCCGGCATCGCAGGCACTCGAATACTCGTCGGTCGAAGCCCTCGCCGCACTCGAATCGGCCAGCGGCTTCCTGGCCGCCATGACCGGGGCGCAAACCGACCGCATGAGCCGCGACGACGGCTGGCGCCTGCTCAGCACAGGCCGCCACATCGAGCGCCTGAACACACTGGCGTCGGCGCTGATCCTCGGCTTTGAAACCGGCGCCGTGTACGACGAAGGCGGCTTCGGCGCCATGCTGGCACTGTTCGACAGCACCATCACCTTCCATGCGCAATACCAGCAGCAGCGCAATGTGCCGGCGCTGCTGGATCTGCTGGTGCTCGACCGCGACAACCCGCGCTCGCTCGGCTGGGTCACGCAGACGCTGCGCGGCCGGCTCGCGCGCCTGGCCGAAAACACGGTAGGTGCGCCGCAGCCGGTGCCCGACCTGACCCCCACCCTGCCGGACCCGGGCAGCTGGCAGCTCGAAGACCTGTGCACACCCGCGCCTGGCGCTCCGGATGAAGAGCTGTATGCGGGTTTGCTGGCACAGCTCGAGTTATGCTGCAGCGCCGCTTTCGAACTGTCGGACACGCTGAGCCGGCGCTACTTCAGCCACGTGGCCGCGGACGAACACAGCCTGGGCGCCTGAGCCCCGGCCCAGGCTGCAACCCTTCTTTTTTTTCTTTCGGCGATGCTGCTTCACCTTGTTCATGAGACGCGTTATGCGTACACCCCCACGGTGGAAAGCGCGTACCATGTGCTGCACCTGCGGCCGGCCAGCCACCCCGGCCAGCAGTTGCTGCACCACCAGTTGACGATCAGCCCGCAACCCGCACGGCTGCAGGAGCTGACCGACGTCTACGGTAACTGCCGCAGCTATTTTTCGCTGCACACACCCCACGACAGGCTGACCGTGGTGGCCGACAGCATTGTCTCCACGCTGGCGCTCAATACCGGCCCTGAAAACACGCCCGCCGGGCTGCCCTGGGAGCAGGTGCGCGAGCAGTTTCGCTACCAGGCCGGCGCCGCCTATGACAGCGCCTGCGAGTTCGTCTTTGCCTCGCCCTATGTGCCACGCGACGAAGCCTTTGCAGAATTTGCCCGGCCCAGCTTCACCCCGGGCCGGCCGCTGCCGGAAGCCGCCCAGGACCTGATGGAGCGCATCCACGCCGGCATGACCTATGACAGCGAGAGCACCGAAGTGGGAACGCCGGCGCTCGAAGCGCTGCAGCTGGGCAAAGGCGTGTGCCAGGACTTTGCCCACATCATGGTCGCCTGCTGTCGGGCCATGGGTGTACCGGCGCGCTACGTCAGCGGCTACCTGCTGACCACACCCGCCCCCGGCCAGCCGCGCCTGATCGGCAGCGATGCCTCCCACGCCTGGGCCTCGGTGTACTGCCCGGTGGAAAGCAAGGGTGCAGGCATGGCGCTGGCCGACGGTCAAAGCCCCGGTGTCTGGCTGGACTTCGACCCCACCAACAACCGTGCCCCCGGCGAGGACTACGTGACTCTGGCCATAGGCCGCGACTTCCTGGATGTCTCGCCGATGCGCGGCGTGATCCGCGGCGGCTCCCGCCATGTGCTGGACGTGGCCGTGACAGTCACCCCCCTTCAGGCTGCAGATCAGATTTGACGATCTGGGGCGGCTCCAGCACAGACCCCTCAGGCAGGCCATGCGCGAGGTAGCGGCGGCACAGTCCGACAAACTCCTGCGCCGCACTTGACTGCGCCTGGCGGGGCTTGAAGGCGAGCAACGCACGAAAGTACGTATCGGCAGTGAGCGGGACGTATCGCAGGCCCATCGCAACGTATTCACGCGCCACCAGGGGATTGGTCACTGCCAGGCCGGCTCCCGCGAGCACCAGCGCACACTGGGTGGCGCTGTACGGAGTTTCAATCACAAAACGCGGTTGGACGCCTGCTTCACCGAACACCGCTTCCAGGCGGCGCTGCGCAGGGTCAGAAGCTGACAAGCCTATCAACGGCACTTCGCGCAAATCCAGCACTTGAAGCCGTGCCTTGCGCGCCAGCGGATGCGCAGCGGGCATGACACAGACGGCGGGCACCTGGTAAAAAAGGGAGGAAACCAGGCCGCTGGTATCGGCTTCGTCACCCAAAAAAGCAAGATCGACAGCACCCTGAAACAGGGCTTCGCGCAAGACCTTGGAACTGTCCACCATCAGCAGGCAACGGATACGGGGGTAATTGCGCTGGAATTCGGCCAGCGCCCAGGGCATGACACTTGCCGCCATGGCGTGCAGTGAACCGATACGCAGAACAGCGTCCTCGTGTGAGCGCAAAGCGACAATTTTTCGCTGCACCGCTTCCAGGCCGTCATACACACGTTCAACCTCCTCCATCAGCGCGTAAGCCTCCGGCGTTGGCATCAGCTTGCCTTTTGGGCGATCAAACAGTTTGAGTTCGGCACGTGCCTCCAATTGTTGGAGCAGCTGTGTGACGGCTGGCTGGCTGACGTGCAGCGCGGCGGCAGCACGGTTGGCAGTTCCCAGCCGCATCACCATCCTGAACACCTCGATCTGGCGCGCACTTGCTTCGATCATCACAGCCCTTTTATATAAGTTTTACTTAATTCAAATGATAAACACATGCTTGGGTGCCCGTGTTGTTCTACTTACTATCGCTTCATGACTGTTGTTTCTTCTGTACTGACAAAAACCCCCGCTATTGACGCCCTCGTGCGACGCAACCCCTTGCTGGTAAAGCTTCGTTGCATTGATTGCGGGCGCGAATATCCACTGCGAGACATGCCGACCGGCTGCCCGCATTGCGCGGCACTGGGCTCGCCAGCGAGTCTCGAAGCAGTCTACGGCGGCTTGCCATCTACGCTGGTTAAGGCCAGCTCAGGTTATAAGTGGGGCGACTGGTTACCCTATTCCCGGGGCCCTAGCCTTGGCGAAGGAGACACCCCTTGCCTGGCGCTTCCGCGCCTTGCAGCCGAGCTTGGCCTGCAACAACTGAGCGTCAAACACGAAGGCATGAACCCAACCGGCTCCCACAAGGACCGGATGTCCGCCCAGGCGGTCTGCCGGGCTTTGGAGATCGGGGCCAGTACCGTCGTGCTGGCCTCCAGCGGCAACGCCGCGGTTTCCGCAGCAGCCTACTGCGCCGCGGCCGGCTTGCGCTGCGAAATTGCCACCTACCGTGATATGCCGGCACCCTTCGCGCGGGCTCTCCATCATTTCGGAGCGAAACGCGTCGTCTTCGATCGGGGTCTTGAACGTTGGAACCATGTGCGCCAGCAGGTGGAACGCGAAGGCGCATTTCCCCTCACCAATTACAGCATTCCCGCCGTCGGGAGCCCCGTCTTCGGCGTTGAAGGTTATCGCGCCGTGGCGCTGGAAATAGTCGCCGCCGGTTGTGTTCCTGACCACCTGCTGGTACCGACCGCCCGGGGCGATCTGCTCTGGGGAATTTACAGCGGCCTGCGAGATCTTCTCCGCGGCGGACTGATCGCGCACATGCCCCGGCTGTGGGCCGTGGAGCCTTTTCCGCGCCTGAGCCGCGTGCTGGATGGCGCCCCCCTTCAATCGGAATTCAGCGGCGACACCGCACAATTTTCCATCGCCGGCAACACCGTTACCTTGCAACAAAAGCTGGCAGTCCAGCAATCGGGCGGCGGCGCAGTGGCCGTCGGCGACGCCGGCGCTGCCGATGGCGTCTCACGCCTGGCCGCACACGGTTTCTGGGTTGAGCTTTGCGCGGGCGCCTGCGTGGGCGCCCTCAAGCAGTTGCGCAAGCAAGGCCAGATAGCGCCTTCGGAACACGCGTTGCTTGTACTGACGGCCAAAGGCGACCGCGACTCCTTCAACCCATCCTCCTCCTGATCCCCATGTTCTCCAGCCTGAAAGGAACTTACCCATGATGACCCGCCTGCTCACCGTCATCCTCTCTGCCTGCGCCTGCCTGTCCGGCACCGGCGCGCACGCTGCCTATCCCGACAAGCCCGTGCGTCTGATCGTCCCCTGGGCGCCAGGTGGCAGCACAGACGCCATCGCCCGCGCGGTAGCCCAACGCATGAGCGAAACCATGGGGCAAAGTGTGGTGGTTGACAACCGCTCGGGGGCCTCTGGCCGCATCGGCACCGAGGCGGCGGCCAAAGCCCCGCCCGACGGCTACACCTTCGCCATCGTCGAGTTGCCCCATGCCATCGCACCGGCTGTTTTCGCCAAAATACCTTATGACCTGCTGCGCGATTTCACACCTATTTCCATGGTCGGATCCTCCCCGCTGGTGCTGTTCGTCAGCGGATCGCAATACAAAAACGGAAACATCCAGGGCTTCCTGAAAAATGCCCGAAACAGCGCAACGCCCTTCACGATGGCGCACAGCGGTAGCGGCTCCATCAGCCACCTTTCCGGCGAGCTGCTCGCCAGTTCAACCGGGCTGAAAATCAACGCCATCCCCTACCGCGGCTCCGCACCTGCCTTGACGGACGTGGTGGCAGGTACCGTGAACGCACATTTCGCAACCATGGCCAGTGGCAGTGCCTTGCTTTCCAGCGGCAAGCTTTCAGCGCTGATGGTGACAGGAGCTTCACGCCTTCCCGGGTTACCTGACGTGCCCACAGCCAAGGAGGCGGGGATTGCCGGCATGCAATTCAACCAGTGGTGGGCGCTGGTGGCACCGGCGACAACACCCATCGAAATTGTCGAACGCCTGCGCAAGGAAGCGGTTGCGGCCCTGGCCCATCCGTCGACCCGCGAACGGCTTACCACGCTGGGCATTGACCTCAAGGGATCAACCCGCGATGAGTTGCGCGCTTTCATGCGCAACGAGGTTGAGCAGTGGGGCGGGATCGTGCGCAAGGTCGGCATACGTCCGGAATAACGCGCCATTGAAAGAAGGGGCAGCCCGGAACCTGGCGTAGCGGTGCCGGGCTAGAATCTGCCCTTCGTCCACCCGCCCATGCAGTCGCTATTAATTTCATAGCTACTTGCGCCCGTCAGATAAGGGCCGGAGGTCATTTTCACTATCAATCTGCGCTTGAATGTGCTTGAGGAGTCCCCATGACCCAAAACGTTTACGACAAGCTCACAGCCCTGGGCATCACCCTGCCCCCGGTCGCTGTGCCTGTGGCGGCCTACGTGCCCTTTCTGCAAACAGGAAAACTTGTTTTCCTGAGCGGCCACATCGCCAAGAAGGACGGGAAACCCTGGGTCGGGCAGTTGGGCAAGAACATGGGCACCGAAGAAGGCAAGGCCGCCGCCCGTGCGATTGCCATCGACCTGATGGGCACATTGCATGCCGCAGTGGGCGACCTCAACAAAATCACACGCATCGTCAAGCTGATGAGCCTGGTCAACTCGACCAGCGACTTCACCGAGCAGCACTTGGTGACCAACGGCGCCAGCGAGCTGTTCGCCGAAGTCTTCGGCGACGCCGGCAAGCACGCACGCAGCGCCTTTGGTGTGGCACAGGTTCCGATGGGCGCCTGCGTCGAGATCGACCTGATCGCCGAAGTGGGGTAAGCACAGTCATCAGCACACCCCGTGGAGGCTTCGCCTCCTCCCCCTTGCAGGGGCAGGCGCCTTGAAAAAATGGGCACACCCCCGTGGAGGCTCCGCCTCCTTCCCCCTTGCAGGGGGCGGCGACTTGCGCCCGGCGAAGCCGGATCGCGGCATTGACTGGCACACCCCCGTGGAGGCTTCGCCTCCTCCCCCCTTGCAGGGGGCGGCGCCTTGCGCCCGGCAAAGCCGGATCGCGGCCCCTGCTGGTGAAGAGATTGCGTCGGCCGAATATCCTGCGACCGACAGCGTCTTTGAGCCGCGCTTAAACTTCATGCGTGCCGGCCATCACGCCGGCACAGCGTTCTCAGGGCGGGGCGAAATTCCCCACCGGCGGTGTTTGCATTCAAAACGCATCAGCCCGCGAGCGCCTGGCTTGCTCACGCAAGCCAGGGTCAGCAGATTCGGTTCAACTCCGAAGCCGACGGTCACAGTCCGGATGAAAGAGAGCGCGATGTTTTCGGCCCATGCGGTGGGCTGGCGCTCGCGCGCCGGCGTGCTCCTATGGATCGCAGACTCGTGCGCCCTGATTCCGATGACTGTTATCAGGAGAATCCACATGAGTCAAAGACATCCGCAGGCAAACACCACGCCTTTACAAATTCCAGCCAGGTTCTGCTTCATTCAAGCCAGCTGGCACGCCGACATCGTCAACCAGGGGCGTGACGCCTTTCTGGCAGAAATGGCCGGACACGGCGTATTGCGTGAAGACATTGACCTGTTCGAAGTGCCGGGCGCGTTTGAAATTCCGCTGCATGCGCAGCAGCTGGCCCGCTCAGGCCGCTACGCCGGCATCGTGGCATGCGGCCTGGTGGTGGACGGCGGCATCTATCGCCATGAGTTCGTGGCCGATGCCGTGATCAGCGGCCTGATGCGGGTACAGCTCGACACCGGCGTGCCGGTGTTTTCGGCGGTGCTGACACCTCACCACTTCCACGAGCATGAAGAGCATCGCCGCTTCTTCAGTGCGCACTTTGTGGTCAAAGGCACCGAGGTGGCGCAAGCCTGCCTGCGCACGGTTGCCAGCTTGCGACAACTGGCGGGGCTGGCAGCGGCCTGAACCTGCCACGCCGCCGGGGTTGGCGGCGGGGCCGTGACAGCTTGCGCTCAGGCGCGTTCGCTGACCCAGGCCTGGACGGACTTCAGCGCGTCGCCTAGTTTGGTTGCATCGGTACCGCCGGCCATGGCCATGTCAGCCTTGCCGCCGCCTTTGCCGCCCACCTGCTGGGCCACAAAGTTGACGAGTTCGCCGGCCTTGACCTTGCCCACGCTGTCGGCGGTCACGCCCGCAGCGATTTGCACCTTGTCGCCATCGACGGCCGCCAACACGATGACCGCGGTTTTCAGCTTGTCCTTGAGCTTGTCCATGGTGTCGCGCAGGGTCTTGGCGTCCGCGCCTTCCAGCCTGGCAGCCAATACCTTCAGGCCTTTGATGTCCACGGCCTGCGTCACCAGCTCATCGCCCTGCGACGAAGCCAGCTTGCCCTTGAGCGCGGCGACTTCTTTTTCCAGCGACTTGACCTGGTCCAGCACCTGGCCAATGCGGCCCTGCAGCTCCGAAGGACTGGCCTTGAGCGAACCCGCCGCGGCCTGCACGGTGGATTCAAGCGACTGCAGGTAAGTCAGCGCGTTTTCGCCGGTCACCGCCTCGACGCGGCGCACGCCGGCCGCTACACCGCTTTCGGTCACGATCTTGAAAAGACCGATGTCACCCGTGCGCGCCACGTGCGTACCGCCGCAGAGTTCCTTGCTGGAGCCGATGCTCAGCACACGCACCTTGTCGCCGTACTTTTCGCCGAACAGCATCATGGCGCCGGTTTTCTGCGCTGCTTCCATGTCCATCACGCTAGCGTCGGTCGCAACGTTGGCCAGGATCTCGGCGTTGACGCGCGCTTCGATCTCACGGACCTGTTCGTCGGTGACCGGTGCGTTGTGCGCGAAGTCGAAACGGGTTTTTTCGGCATCGACCAATGAGCCTTTTTGCTGCACATGGTCGCCCAGCACTTCGCGCAAAGCCTTGTGCATCAGGTGGGTGGCGCTGTGGTTGCGCACGGTGGCGGCGCGTACCGCAAGGTTGACACGTGCCGACACATGGTCGCCCACGTTCAGCGTACCCTGCTCGACGCTGCCATGGTGGCCGTAGACATCGGCCTTGATCTTGAGCGTGTCACCGACCTCGAAGTGCGCCGAGCCGCTGACCAGCTCGCCCTGGTCGCCCACCTGGCCGCCGCTTTCGGCATAAAACGGGGTGGTGTCCAGCACCACCACGCCCTGCTGGCCGGTCTTGAGTGCAACCACCGGAACGCCGTCGGCATACAGGGCAACAATTTTTCCGCTGGATTCCAGGCTTTCGTAGCCCGTGAAGGTATTGCCTTCGCCGGTATATTCCAGCGCGCGGTCCATCTTGAACTTGCCGGCGGCACGCGCCTGATTTTTCTGCTTGTCCATCGCGGCGGTAAAGCCGGCTTCATCCACCTCGACGCCGCGCTCGCGGCAGACATCGGCCGACAGGTCCAACGGGAAACCGTAGGTGTCATGCAGCTTGAAAGCGACCTCCCCGGGCAGCAGTTTGGCACCGCCGGCCAAGGCCGTGTCCAGGATGGTCATGCCGATTTCCAGCGTCTCGAAGAAGCGCTCTTCCTCGGCCTTGAGCACGGCGGTGATACGCGACTCGTCGGTCTTGAGCTTGGGGTAAGCCTCGCCCATCAGCTTGACCAGATCGGCCACCAGCTTGTGGAAAAACGGCGTTTTCTTGCCCAGCTTGTAGCCGTGGCGGATTGCGCGACGGATGATGCGGCGCTGCACATAACCGCGGCCTTCGTTGG
>CAZIYA010000148.1:0-8789 GCA_964543355.1 uncultured Polaromonas sp. | reverse complement strand
TGGAAGACCGCATCGTCAAGCAGTTCATCGCCGAACATTCGCGCGAGGTGTTCGACCGCCGTGCGCCTTTTGCAGCGCCCAAAGCCATGCGGCTCAAGGCCCTGGAGCGTGTCAAGCCCGGCGCCGAAGAAGTGGCGGCCAACCCCCGCTCGCGCAGTGCCGTCATGCGCGTGGCAGAGCGCACCGAGGTGCCTATTCAGGCGAGCACCCAGCGTTACCCGGGAGCAGGCGCATGAGGCGGGGGCAATTTCCCCGCCGTGGCCGCAGCGTCTTGCACGCGGTGAAAAGCGTGGGGGCCGATGTTTTTCCGCAGGGCCGCCCCGAGGAAAAATGCGCCCCCGCGGGGGGCAGCGCTTTACACGCAGTGAAAAGCGTGGGGGCCATCTCCACATGACACGCCTGAATCTCGTGCTCCTTCTGGCCGTGCTGTTCAGTGCGCTTTACCTGGTGCGTACGCAGTACGAGTCGCGTCGCCTGTACGTCGAGCTCGAAAAATCGGCGGCGTTGAGCCGCCAGCTCGAATCCGACAAGGAGCGCCTTCAGGTCGAAAAACGCGCGCAAGCCACGCCGCTGCGGGTCGAACAACTCTCCAAGGAACGGCTGCAGATGCGTTCGGCCACACCGGCCATTACGCAGTATGTGAGCTATAAAGATCCGGCAATTGTGGAAGGGGGCGCCCGTGAGTAGGAGCGTCCGCTACACCTCCAGCCCCCTGCTGGCCAGCAAGACGCCAGTCTGGCGCAGCAAGCTCATCGTGGCCGGCATTGCGCTGGCCTTTGCCGGACTGGCCGGACGCGCCGCGTTTGTGCAGGTAGTCGGCAATGACTTCTTCCAGCGCCAGGGCGAGGTGCGGTTTGCCCGCACCCTGGAGCTGCCGGCCAATCGCGGGCGCATTCTGGATCGCAATGGCCTGATCCTGGCATCCAGCGTGCCGGCGCCCAGTATCTGGGCGATCCCGGAAGACGTGGACGCCAGCAAGGCCCAGCTTGCCGAACTCGCGAAGCTGCTCGACATGCCACTGGCCGAGTTACGGAAAAAGCTGGCCGACGAAGACAAGACCTTTGTCTGGATCAAGCGACAGGTGGATGCGCCGGTCGGTGAAAAAATCCATGCACTCGGCATCAAGGGCATTTACCAGCGCAAGGAGTACAAGAGGCAATATCCGGAAGGCGAGGCCGTCGCTCATGTGGTGGGTTTTACCAATGTCGAAGACCGGGGCCAGGAAGGCATGGAACTGGCCTTCAACCAGGACCTGGCGGGGCGCGCGGGTTCGCGCCGGGTGATCAAGGACCGTCTGGGCCGCGTGGTGGAAGATGTGCGCGAACAGGTGCCGCCGGTGGAAGGCAAGGACCTGCAACTGTCCATCGACAGCAAGATCCAGTTCTTCGCCTACCAGAAGCTGCGTGATGCGGTGCTGGCCCACAAGGCCAAGGCCGGCAGTGTGGTGGTGCTCGACAGTGTGACCGGCGAGGTGCTGGCGCTGGCCAACTACCCCAGCTTTTCGCCAGGCAGGCGGCAGAGCCTGAGCGGCGCGCAGTTGCGAAACCGTGCCCTGACGGATACCTTTGAACCCGGCTCGACCATGAAGCCCTTCATTGCGGCGCTGGCCCTGCAAAAAGGCATGGTCACTCCTGAAACGACCATCCAGACCGCGCCGGGCCGGATGGCCATAGGCGGGTCCAGCATCTCGGACGCGCACCCCCAGGGTCTGCTCACCGTGAACCAGGTCATCCAGAAGTCGAGCAACGTCGGCACGGTCAAGATGGCCATGCAGATGCAGCCGCGCGAGATGTGGGAGATGTACACCCAGGTCGGGTTTGGCCAGAAGCCGCAGGTGCCGTTTCCCGGCGCCGTCAGCGGACGGCTGCGCGCCTACAAGACCTGGCGGCCCATTGAACAGGCCACCATGAGTTACGGCTATGGCCTGTCTACCTCGCTGTTCCAGCTGGCACATGCCTACACCGTGTTTGCGCGGGACGGCGACCTGGTGCCGGTGAGCATGGTCAAAAGCGGCGAACCCGCCGCCGGTGTACGTGTGATCAGCGAAAAAAATGCCATCGCCGTGCGCCACATGCTGCATCTGGTCACCGGGCCGGGCGGCACCGCACCCAAGGCGCAGACCATGGGGTATTCGGTGGGAGGCAAAACCGGCACCGCGCACAAGCAGGAAGGCAAGGGTTACGCGGACAAGAAGTACAGGGGCTTTTTTGTTGGCATTGCGCCAACGGAAAAACCGCGCATTGTCGTGGCGGTGATGATTGATGAACCCAGCAACGGAAAATATTTTGGCGGGGATGTCGCGGCGCCGGTTTTCAGCGAGACGGTGCAGCAGACGCTGCGCATGATGGGCCTGCCGCCAGATATGGCCGTCCGGCCCCAGATCGTCACCAACCCGGTGGAGGAGTCGTTCTGATGGAACGGCTGCACACCCCCGAGCAGGCCGCGCGCTGGTTGCAGCAGCGCGTGAGCGGCACGTTGTGGACCGACAGCCGCAAGGTCGCTGCCGGTGATGGCTTTGTGGCCTGGCCGGGTGCCGCCACCGACGCGCGCAAATACGTGGCCGGGGTTCTGGCCGCGGGCGCGCAGGCCTGCCTGGTGGAGCAGGAAGGTGCCGATGCCTACGGGTTTTCCGACCAGCGGGTGGCTGCCTACAGTGGCCTGAAATTGGCGACAGCGCCCATTGCCGCTGCGTATTTCGGGCACCCCAGCCAGAAGCTGGACGTGTTGGCCGTGACCGGAACCAATGGCAAGACCTCAACCGCCTGGTGGCTGGCGCAGGCACTGGGCAAGCTGGGCCGGCGCTGCGGCGTGGTCGGCACATTGGGCATGGGCCGGCCCGGGGCCATGGTGTTCAACGGCCTGACGACGCCCGATCCGGTGCTGTTGCAGCAACAGCTCAAGCGCTGGGTCGATGAGGGTTTTGCCGCCTGCGCGCTCGAGGCGTCTTCCATCGGCATTGCCGAACACCGGCTGGATGCCACCAGCATACGCGTTGCCATCTTTACCAATTTCACGCAGGACCACCTCGACTACCACCACACCATGCAGGCCTACTGGGAAACCAAGGCACGGCTGTTTGGCTGGTCAGGCCTGAAGGCTGCGGTGATCAACATCGACGATACGCACGGAGCAGAGTTGGCCCTGTCGTTGCGCGATTCGGGCCTCGATGTCTGGACAGTGTCCTGCCTGGCCCCCGCGCGCCTTCAGGCGCAGGCTATTGACCATGGCCTGGATACCCTGGGTTTTGATGTGGTGGAGGGCGATGCACGCCACCGGCTCTCGACGGCACTGATCGGGCAATACAACGTTTCCAACCTGCTCGGGGTGATGGCGGCATTGCGCGCGCTTGGCCTGCCCCTGAAGGACGCAGTCGAGGCCTGCACCCACCTGTCGCCGGTACCCGGGCGCATGGACACGATTGCCTTGTCCGGACGGCCGCTGGTGGTGGTGGACTATGCCCACACCCCCGATGCGCTCGAGAAGGTGCTGGGTGCGCTGAGACCAGTGGCCGGGGGGCGTGCCGGAAAACTCTGGTGCATTTTTGGATGCGGCGGCGGGCGTGATGCCGGCAAGCGCCCGTTGATGGCGCGCGTGGCTGAACAGAATGCAGACCGCGTGGTGGTGACCAGTGACAACCCGCGCAGCGAAGATCCCCAGGCCATCATTGGCCAGATCCTGGCGGGCTTCAGGCACGTTGATGCAGTGCAGGTGCAGGTCGACCGCGCGCAGGCCATTGCACTCGCAGTGAGCCAGGCTCAAGCCAGCGACGTGATTCTGATTACGGGAAAAGGCCATGAAACCTACCAGGAAACCGCCGGCATCAAGCTGCCGTTTTCCGACAAGTCCCAAGCCGAAGCGGCGCTGGGTCGGGGTGCGAGCCGGCAGCTTGCGCAGGGAGGCCTTGCATGATGCGTCTGCAACAGGCCCTGCAGTGGCTGCCCTCGGCGCGACTGGTCGGAGATGGTGCGCTGCGTTTCCAGCGCGTGCATACCGACACGCGCAGCCTGCAACCCGGTGACCTGTTTGTTGCGCTCAGAGGCGAGCGGTTTGATGCCCACGATTTTCTGGCCCAGGCCAGAAGCCGGGGTGCGGTGGCTGCGTTGGCCGAGCGTGGCTTGACGGCGGAAATCCCGGGTCTGCTGGTGGCGGATTCGAAGCAGGCGCTGGGCCAGCTTGCTGCGGGCTGGCGTTCGCAGTTCACCTTGCCGCTGATTGCCGTGACCGGCAGCAACGGCAAGACCACGGTCACGCAGATGATTGCGTCCATCCTGCGTGCATGGAAGCAGGAAGGCGCCTTTGCGACCGAGGGCAACTTCAACAATGACATCGGTGTCCCTCTGACCCTGCTGCGTTTGCGCGCCAGCCACCAGGCCGGTGTGGTCGAGCTGGGCATGAACCATCCCGGCGAGATTGCCAGCCTGGCGGCCATGGCCCAGCCCACCGTGGCCCTGGTCAACAATGCGCAGCGCGAACACCTGGAGTTCATGGCCACCGTGGAAGCGGTGGCCCGGGAAAACGGTGCGGTCATTGCCGCGCTGCCTGCTTCGGGCGTGGCTGTGTTTCCTGCGGATGAGGCCTACACGGCGGTCTGGCGGGAGCTTGCCGGCGCCCGTGCCGTGTTGACTTTTGCCGAATCGGCGGTGGCCGACGTCACAGCCTCCGCAAGGTGGCAGGGCGGCGCATGGCAAGTCCAGGCGCAGACGCCGCAAGGCCCGCTGAGCTTCTCGCTGCAGATCGCAGGCCGGCACAACGTCAAGAATGCGCTGGCAGCCACGGCCTGTGCGCTTGGCGCGGGTGCGCCTTTGACCGCCATTGCCGATGGCCTGTCTGCCTTTGTTCCGGTCAAGGGCCGCTCGCGGGCATTGGCCCTCCATGTTGGCGGAAATGCGCTCACGCTGATCGATGACAGCTACAACGCCAATCCCGACTCGGTACGCGCTGCGATTGATGTGCTGGCTGAGCTGCCCGGCCCGCGGCTCCTGGTGCTGGGCGACATGGGCGAGGTGGGCGACCAGGGGCCGGCCTTCCATGAGGAAGTGGGTGTGCATGCGCGTGAGCGCGGCATCGAGCAGCTGTTCACGCTGGGGGCGCAGTCCGCCCATGCTTCTCAGGCCTTCGGCTCCGGCCGGCATTTTGGCGATGACCTGGCTTCGCTTCAGGCCGCGGTCGGCCATGCCTTGCCGGCGACAGCCAGCGTGCTGGTCAAGGGATCACGCTTCATGAAGATGGAACGCGTGGTCCAGGCCATCAGCGGGCTTGCAGAACAACAAGAAAAAGAGGAGAGAAAATGAACCCCCACGTTCACATGCGTTCACTGCCCTCCGAGGGGGCGTGTGCCTCCTTTGAGGCGGCTCGGCAGGAGGCACGCAATGCTGCTTAGCCTGGCCCAATGGCTGCAAACCCTGACGCCTGAATTCGGCTACTTCCGGGTATTCCAGTACCTGACTTTTCGCGCCGTGATGGCCGCACTGACAGCGTTGCTGATCGGCCTGCTCGCCGGGCCTTTTGTGATTCGTCGCCTGATCAGCCTCAAGATCGGCCAGCCCATCCGCGAATACGCCATGCAGACTCACTTGAGCAAGAGTGGCACACCGACCATGGGCGGGGTGTTGATCCTGCTGGCCATCGGTATTTCCACCTTGCTGTGGTTTGACCTGAGCAACCGCTTCGTCTGGATTGTGCTGATCGTCACGCTGGGTTTTGGCGCCATTGGCTGGGCCGATGATTGGCGCAAGGTTGTGCACAAGGACCCGGAGGGCATGCGCTCGCGGGAGAAATATTTCTGGCAATCCGCGATCGGGTTGATTGCCGCGCTTTACCTGGTGTTCAGCATTTCCGAAAGTTCCAACATGCGCGTGCTCGAGCTGTTTTTCAGCTGGGTGCAGTCGGGTTTTGATGTGAACCTGCCGCCCAAGGCCGGCCTGCAACTGCCTTTCTTCAAGGAAATCAGCTATCCGCTGGGTGTGTTCGGTTTTGTATTGCTGACCTACCTGGTGATCGTCGGTTCGAGCAACGCGGTGAACCTGACCGATGGCCTGGACGGCCTGGCCATCATGCCGGTGGTGATGGTGGGTTCGGCGCTGGGCGTCTTCGCCTATGTGACGGGCAGTGCCGTTTATTCGAAGTACCTGTTTTTCCCGCACATCCCGGGTTCGGGCGAGCTGCTGATTTTCTGCTCGGCCATGGCCGGTGCCGGCCTGGCTTTTTTGTGGTTCAACACCCATCCGGCGCAGGTCTTCATGGGCGACGTGGGCGCGCTGGCACTGGGCGCGGCCCTGGGCACGATCGCGGTCATCGTGCGCCAGGAAATCGTGCTGGCGATCATGGGCGGCATTTTTGTGGTGGAAGCACTTTCAGTGATGCTGCAGGTGATGTATTTCAAGTACAGCCGCCTGCGTTTTGGCGAAGGGCGGCGCCTGTTCCGGATGGCGCCCCTGCACCATCATTTTGAGAAAAGCGGCTGGAAGGAAACGCAGGTGGTCGTGCGCTTCTGGATCATCACCATGCTGCTGTGCCTGGTTGGCCTGTCGACTTTGAAACTGCGATGAACGAAAACGAACCCCTCAACTCCGGCGATGTGCCCGAGCAGCCTCCGGCAGAGCTCAGGCCGGAGCCTGCGCCGGCGGTTGACCCTGTGCCGGAGCTGTCGGCAGCCATGCCGCCGGCAGAGCCGTTGGCGCAAGCCCCGGTGGAAGACGTGGCCCAGGTGCGCCCTGAGGGAGCAGGCAAGGGAGGGGCAAAGCCCCTGCCCGAAACCCTGACGGCCGCGCGCGACGCAGCCGCCTTTGTGGCGCAATTGTTTGCCGAGGTCAGTGCGCCTGAACAGGTCGCACCGGCCGGTCCAGCAACTGAAGTGCCGCCGTCGGCCAGTGAAGTCCAGGGTGGTGCTGAAGACGGCGCGCCTGCGGTCGCCGAGCCTTCTGATGAAGCGGTGGCATCGCCGTTGCACGGCCAGCATGTGCTCATCCTGGGCTTGGGTGCTTCGGGGCTGGCCATGGCGCGCTGGTGTGTGCGGCAGGGCGCGCGCGTGACGGTCGCCGATACCCGCGAGACACCGCCCCGGCTGGCACAGCTGCAGGTGGAGTTGCCTCAGGTGGGTTTCCGCGCCGGTGCCTTCGATCCCGGCCTGGTAACGGGCACTGACATCCGCGCCATCTTCAAGAGCCCGGGCCTGTCGCCTGCGGCGGTCGCTCCGGTCTGGCAAGCGGCGCAGTCCATCGGCCTGTGGGCAGGTGGTGAACTGGACCTGTTCGCCCGTGCCATGCATGAGTTGCAGGTCCAACGCGGCTATGCCCCCAAGGTGCTGGCGATCACCGGGACGAACGGCAAGACAACCACGACGGCACTCGCCGGCCGGCTGGTGGCGCATGCGGGCAAAACCGTGGCAGTGGCGGGCAACATCGGTCCCAGCCTGCTGGACACGCTGGCTGCGCACCTCGATGCGGAAACGCTGCCCGAGGTCTGGGTGCTGGAGCTGTCCAGCTTCCAGCTCGACGGCGTGCAGGGCTTCGAGCCTACCGCGGCTACGGTGCTGAACCTCACGCAGGACCATCTGGACTGGCACGGCAGCATGGAAGCCTACGGGGGCGCCAAGGCGCGCATCTTTGGCAGCAAGGGTCTGCTGGTGCTCAATCGCGATGACCCGGCGGTGATGGCCATGCTGCCGGAACCGGTGCGTGCGAGACTGCAAAAGCCGCAGTGGCGAGAGTACGTGACTTTTGGCCTGGAAATGCCCCAGCGCCCGGGTGACTTTGGCATTGAGACCATCAACGGCATGGCCTGGCTGGTGCATGCCGCCGAGGCAGACGAAACCATCAAGCGCCGCAAGGACGAAGAAATCGTATTGCATGTGCAGCGCCTGATGCCAGTGGACGCGCTGCGCATTCGTGGGCGTCACAACGCCACCAATGCGCTGGCTGCGCTGGCGCTGGCCGGCGCCGCGGGTGGCAACATGGCGTCCATGCTGCATGGGCTGCGCGAATACACCGGCGAGCCGCATCGGGTGACCTCGGTTGCGGTGGTGCGCGACGTCGAATATTTTGACGACAGCAAGGGCACCAATGTGGGCGCCACGGTGGCGGCCTTGGCCGGCCTGGGTGCCGAGCGCAAGCTGGTGCTGATTGCCGGGGGCGACGGCAAGGGGCAGGACTTTGCGCCGCTGGCCGGGCCGGTGCGCCAGCATGCGCGCGCGGTCATCCTGATCGGACGCGATGCGCCGCTGATACGCGCAGCGCTGGAAGGCACAGGCGTGGCCGTGCTTGATGCGGATTCCATGCCGGCCGCCGTTGAGCTGGCGGCGCGGCAGGCGCAAACCGGCGATGCCGTGTTGATGTCCCCCGCCTGTGCAAGTTTTGACATGTTCGACAACTATCCGCACCGTGCCCGGGTGTTTTGCGAGGCTGTCCAGGCGCTCGCCCAGGATGCGGGGGTGGTGTCATGAACACGGTCGCCCGGCTTTCCGGCTGGTTCTCCAGCCTGGGCGGGACCACGCCCGAGGGCCTGCCGGTGCGTTTGGGCGGCCAGCGCCGCTCACGTTCCGCGTCGGCGCCGGTACGCATGTCGGGCGTGGACCAGGCGCTGATCTGGGTCACGGTGGCCTTGCTGGTCTGGGGCCTGGTCATGGTGTATTCCGCGTCCATCGCCATGCCGGACAACCCGAAGTTTGCGCGTTATGCGCACACCCACTTCCTGCTGCGCCATGCGCTGTCGCTGGGGGTGGCCTTTGCCGTGGCCCTGCTGACCTTCCAGGTGCCGGTCTCGACCTGGGAAAAAGTGGCGCCCTGGCTGTT
>CAZIYA010000147.1:0-8810 GCA_964543355.1 uncultured Polaromonas sp. | reverse complement strand
CATAGTGCCCCCACGCTTGTCGCTTCGCGTACTGCGCTGCCCCCCCGAGGGGGCGCTGCGCCTGCGGACTGGCGAAGCCAGATCCGCGGCCCCTGCTTGATTGAAGGGCCCCCACGGTCGCTCGCTTCGTGTAGTTTCCTGCCCCATAGGGGGCCGCTGCGCCTGCGGACTGGCGAAGCCAGATCCGCGGCCCCAGCTTGACTTGAGAGGGGGCAAATTTACCTTCGGGCGACAATCGGGCCATGTTCAATATCGTTCTGGTCGAGCCCGAGATTCCGCCCAACACCGGCAATATCATCCGGCTGGCCGCCAATACCGGTTGCCGCTTGCACCTGGTGGAACCGCTGGGTTTTTCGATGGATGACAAACACATGCGGCGCGCCGGCCTGGACTATCACGAGTACGCCGAGCTCAAGCGCCATGCCAGCTGGCAGGCTTTTCTGGACACCGAGCAGCCCGATCCAGCGCGGCTGTTCGCCCTGACCACTCGCGGAACAACACTTGTGCACGACGCGCAATTTGCCCCCGGTGACTGGTTGGTGTTTGGTGCGGAAACCCGGGGCCTGGCGCCTGAGCTGCGCGAGACGTTTGCGCCGGCACAGCGCCTGAAACTGCCCATGCTGGCCGGCCAGCGCAGCCTGAACCTGTCCAACGCGGTGGCTGTGACGGTGTTTGAGGCCTGGCGGCAAAATCACTTCGCCCAGGTGTCTGGCTAGCCGGCACCGTCCGCCTCCCCGGAGGGCCAGGTGCGCTCGGCTTCAGCGGCTTTCAGCCGGGTCTGCTCAATCAGGAATTCCATGAACGCCCGCGCCCGGGCCGGCACGTATTTGCGGCTGGGCAGGGCCGCGTACAGCGTGAACCGTCCGGTGATCCAAGGCGCGAGCACGCGCCGCAGCTGCCCGTCACGCAGGTAGTTGGCCACCAGGTCCAGCGGCTGCGCACTGATGCCGGTGCCGTCCAGGGTAGCGCGCAGCAGGGTGTCGCTGTGGTTGGCCATCATCGCCGGCTTGATCTCGACAGCGACCTCCCGGTCGGCCTCCTGCGGGTTGATCAGGCGCAATTCACGCGGACGAATTCCTGCCTGGCTGAGCCGCAGCAGTGCGTGTTTTTCCAGGTCTTCGGGCTGGCGCGGTGTCCCGGCACTGCGCAGATAGCGCGGGGAAGCACACAACAATCCTTCCGAGACAATCACCGGACGCGCTACGACATTCGCGTCATACAGCCGGCCTGCCCCCAGAATCGTCAGGTCATAGTCTTCAATCGGAGGCACCAGCGGGGAATCCACCGTGATGTCGAGCACCACCTTGGGATAACGGCGCCGGAATTCGGCCACCAGCGGCGCGATGATGTGCACCGCCATCACAGGCTGGGTGTGGATACGCAGCAAGCCGGCCAGCTCGTCCGTCTGTTGCCGAGTCGAAGCCTCCGCCTGGTCCACATCATTGAGGATGTGCCGCACACGGTGCAGGTAGGACTGCCCGGCCTCGGTCAGCGAGAGCTTGCGGGTGGTTCGCTGCAGCAACCGGGCGCCCAGGTGCTGTTCCAGGTCCGTGATCAGCCGGGTCATCACGGCCGCCGACATGTCCATCGTCCTGGCCGCAGCGGCGAAACCGCCATCATCCACGACCTGCTGGAAGGCGCGCATCGATAAAAGTCGGTCCATAGGGTAATTACCTAATAAATCAAGCCCTCATTGTTCCATAAACAGCAATTACCAATTGACGGATATGCTGTTTTTCTTTGTCAATGGCAATAGTACAGTTCAATCCATCGATGAGCCGAAACCCAATAAACGACTCACCGAGGCTGGACAGACGGGATCAATGAGCCCGCCATGCCCGGAAATGTTTATTAACTCTCCCAAGGAAATTTCATCATGAACGCATCCAAATTCTTCGCTGTTGCCGCCTTTGCCACTGTTGCTTCTTTCGGCGCCCACGCCGACGAGGCTGACGGTTCGCAATTTGCCGTCCAATTCAATTCGACCCGATCCGTGGCCGAAGTGCGGGCCGAAGCCGCCACCAAAGTGACAAACCACAGCCAGGAGCCTGCAGGGTCCCGTGTTCTGGCCAGCGTACCGTCTACGACCGAGCGCGCCGCAGTGCGTGCGCAGGCAGTGGAAGCCGTCCGCCTGGGCCAACTTCCGCGCGGCGAAGCCAGCTACATGTAATTTAGAGCTTCCTGGCCGGGTTACACCGGCCGGGCAGGACTCCCAAAAAACCGTCCGGATTCTGTCCGGACGGTTTTTTTCGTTCAAGGGGGGTTGGGTTTACCAAGCCGGCCTTCTTCAGGAGAAAGCTTGTCCGGTGCATCAATGCACTGCTGGGAGTTTTCGACGGTTGGCTTCCCGCCATTCAGCTCAGCCGAATCTAGCTTGGAGACCCGCAAGGGTGCACGCCGAGTTGCCTGGCGGTCAGGGGTAACGCCGGACCAACGACTCGGCGACGCAGACCGGTTTGGCCGCACCTTCGCGCTCCACAGTCACTTCCCAGGTCATCTGTACGCCTTCGTTGTCAATCGGCTCGCAGGCGAGCAGCTTCATGCGGGCCCGCAGCCGGCTGCCAACCGGCACCGGCGCCATGAAACGCACCTTGTTGAGCCCATAGTTCACGCCCATGCGGCTTTGCGCAATTTCGAACGAGGACTCAAAAAACTTCGGCAACAGCGACAAGGTCAGAAACCCATGCGCAATCGGCCCGCCGAACGGCCCGGTTTTGGCCTTTTCCGGGTCCACATGGATCCATTGGTGGTCACCGGTGGCCTCGGCAAAAAGATTGACCTGTGCCTGGGTGATGGTGAGCCAGTCGCTGACGGCGACTTCCTGGCCGACAAAGGCCGCCAGTTCGGAAAGGGTCTGGAAGGTTTTCATGCCCAGACTTTAACGTCGCCCGGAAAACCGGCTTGTCCAGCCAGCGACACGGCCGGACCATTCCGGCGCGGGCGGGAGCATCCCGTCACTGGTCCAGCCAGCGGCAGATGCCCTGCCATTGCTCCAGGTCTTTTTCCACCCGGCTGGGGGCCACGTCAAACAACGTGAGTCCGCGCGCCGCCAGGTGAATGTAGTTCTGCGTGTCACGCACATAGCCGAGCACCGGCAGGCCCAGGCTTTCGACAAAACCGCGCAATTTGTCGGCCGCGATGGTGCGGGCATCAACCCGCATGCCGACAATGCCCACCTGCATCTTGCCGGCGTGGCGGTGTTCGGCAAGCTGGTCCAGGAAACTTCGGGTGGCAAAAATGTCAAACACACTGGGCTGCAGCGGCACGATCACCTTGTCGGCCAGCTTGAGCACGTCGTTGAAGCGCCAGCCATGCAGGCCGGCGGGGGTGTCCAGCACCACATGAGACGCTCCCTTGGGCGGCCTGGCAATCATGTCGGCATTGACATCCCAGGTCGAAATCGGCCGGGCGGCCGGTGGCCGCAGCCCCAGCCAGAGGCGCGACGACTGCTGGCGGTCCGTGTCCCCGAGCATGACCGTATGGCCCTGGCTGGCAAAATAACCCGCCACATTGGTGGACAGCGTCGTTTTGCCGACGCCCCCTTTCGGATTGGCAATCACAACCACAGGCATACGAAACTCCTGGAATTTTGACGCTATGGTAACGGCTGCCATCCCATAGACCAAACGCAGGCTGCACGTCCGGGCTGCAGACCGGCCGCCCAGGGACACCGCCAGCACCAGGGAGGTACCAGCCCGACGCCAGTGATGGGCCATCAAAAAGAACTTTTACCCTTACTGGACGGGCGCCAACAGCTACTGTTTTTATAGCATCCATCAGACGACGGCCAAGCCCGAACTGCAGCTGCTGTGCTGCCTAGTTGCGCATTTGCGCCTCCCGGCGCAGCTTCTCCATCGTGCGCCGCTCCACGCAGGCCGGGTGTTTGCTGAAAGCCGGTTTGGCGCACTGCTCGTTCATGCAGAGCTGGAAGCCAAGCAGCACGCGGTTTTCACAGGCCTGTTTGGGGTCGACTGGTTGCGCCGGACCCGGCGCCTCCGCCCCGGCCGAAGTTGCAGTCGCTTCTGCCGCTGGCTTGGCCGCAGCCGGTTTGGCTGCGGCCGGCTTTTCAGCCACCGGCACCGCCTGGCGCTTGGGCGCTGGTTTGGGCTGCACCGCAGCTGGCTGCACGGTCGGGGCGGGTGCAGCCGCGGCCGATGCCGGCGTGCCCACCGCCGCAACCGGCAAGGCAATGTCGGCGGACACCTCGGCAGCCGGCGCCTTGTCGCCTGCCGACCACTGGAATGCCAGACCCGCCAGCGCAAGCACGGCCACACCGGCCAACGCCACCAGAGGCACTTTGGAGCGACGGGCAGGTTCTGCGCCTGTTGCAGGCTGTGGTGCGGCGGATACCTTTGGCGCAGAACCTGCGGCAGCCTGCATGCGGGGTGGAGGCGGGCTCTGAAGCGGCACGGTTACAGGGCTCTGCCACGTCATGTCAGCGTCTTCGGCTTCGGGTTCGGGTGCCACACTGGCCGCGGGTTCGACCGCCACCACCGCTGCTGCGGGGGCCTGGATCGCCTCACCGGCTTCAGTGTGAAGCCCCTGAAGCCGGGTCCATTCGCCGATCTCCTCCGAAGAAACCACCGTCGCAGTCGCCGTCGAGCCGGTCCCGGAGCCATCCGCCAGCACCGTGCCTCCCAGTTTCCTCAAACGCCGGCGCGCCAGGTCGGCATAAATACCGGAAGGAAACTTGTCGAGGAAACCTTCCAGGTCTTCCAGGTCCTCGGAATCCTTGATGTCTTTCCAGTAAACCAGCTCGAGTTCCTGCGTCACCGTCGAGCCGGTATCCGTGCCCGCAGAAGCCAGTCTGACCGTCGAGCCGCCGGCGCGCGACTTGCCGGTATCCGTTGCAGTCCCGCCGCGGCGACCGGGCGGGCTGACCGGCGGAACAATGGTCGGGTCCGAGGCCTCCCCGCTGGCTTCCTGCAATGCCTGCGAAAACTCCTGCGCGGTGGCGAAGCGTTCATCGCGTTTTTTGGCCAGCGCGCGCGCCATCACCGCATCGATGGACTTCGGCAAGAGCGTGTTGAAGGTGCTGGGCGCCGCCGGGACGTGGCCAACGATCTGCTGGATGATGGCGAAGTCGGTATCGCCGTCGAAAGGCCGTTTGCCGGTCAGCAGCTGGTACAACACCACTCCTACTGCAAACAGGTCGGCCCGTGCATCGATAGGCACGCCCTGCACCTGTTCAGGCGACATGTATTTGAGGGTGCCGACCATGGAACCCTGGGTGCGCGTGGCCTCCCCGGAATCCTGGATGCGGGCGACGCCAAAATCGGTCAGCTTGACGCGGCCGTCTACCTCGATCAGCAAGTTGGCCGGTTTCACATCCCGATGCACGATGCTCTGGCGGTGCGCATAGTCCAGCGCGGACAGCAGGTCGCGCACCATGCCCAGCGACTGCTCCAGCGAATAACGCCGGCCGGCATCGAGGTGGTGCTTCAGGTCTTCGCCCTGGATGAATTCCATGACCAGGAAAGCCATGTCGCCATGGCGGTCCGAGTCATACACACTCACGATGTTGGGGTGCTGCAGTCGGGCGGCCGAGCGGGCCTCGGTGCGAAAACGCGCCTCGTACTCTGCGGCGGCTTCTTCGGAAAGGTTTTCCACCTTGATGGTCTTGATCGCCACCCGGCGATCCAGGTTCGGATCGCGCGCCTCGTAGACAAGCCCCATCGCGCCTTTGCCCAGCACGCGGATGATGTCGTAGCGACCAAGCTTGTTCAGGCTCATGGGTTCAAAGGGCAGGACGGCCAGCGGGATACGTTTGGAAACAAACGATTCTATCGGTGTAAGGTCAGCCGATGATGGAAAAACTGATCAGCGGACTGCCTTCCTTGCGTTCGCACCCGGCGCTGATCTGGCCGTTGCCCACCAGATAACACTCGGTACGGCGCAGCACCACGGCTTCGTTCTGGTTGCCAAAGTAGACCCAGGTGCCATAACTTGACGCATCGCTGAGCACGAATTGCCCGCCGCGCCACTCCAGCGTGGCATGCATGCGCGAGACGCGCGGATCGTTCAGGGCCAGTGACGCGCCGGCGCCGCGGCCTATGGACATCTTCGCGGTGCCGGCATTGATACGCACGGCCTGCTCGCCGGCCACCAGTTCGAGAACCAGGGGCCGGGCATCGGAGGCCATCGACCGGCCCATCATGGTGGCATCTTCATCGCGCCCGCTTTGCCATTCCACGCGGTACACATGGCTGGCTTCCGCCCTGCCGCGCAGGTGCATGGGGCCCAGGCTGCGCAGCGACGCCTGCTGCATCGGCCCCAATGCCGACCAGACATTCTGTGTGGTGAGGATTTGCGCCGCGCCGGCCAGGTCGGCCAGGCGCGCGGCCGAGTTGACGGTGTCGCCGAAACAGTCGCCGTCGATCTCGACGACTTCTCCCGACTCGATGCCCATCTGCATCTGCACGGGCGCACCGCTGCCGCCGGCCCGGATGGGTTTGTCCAGAAAGCGCTTCTGGATGCTGACGCAGGCCGCCAGCGCATCACCTTCCTGGGGAAACACAACAAACAGCCCGTCGCCCAGCAGCTTGACAACACGGCCGCTGTGCTGCTCAAAGACCTGGCTCAGCGCCCCGACCAGCTGGGTGACAAAACGCGAGGCGGTTTCATCCCCCAGCCGCTCGAACATGCTGGTGCTGCCCACAAGGTCGGCAAAAACGACGGTGGTCATGCAAGCGCCACCGCAAACAAAGGGATGAAGAAAACAGCAGCTCGGCCGGCTTCAGGCGTCAACACGTAAGCATTTGTTCTCATGCCGCAGATTTTCACAGAAAACACGCCCGGGCCGGTTGTGACGTTTTACCGGTTCGCCGCGCAAACTTGGACGGCACACCGGTTTCTAGTGAAAACCGTCCCAGAGAAGCTTGATGCCGGTCAGAAACATGCCGAGGTAAAGGATGCGGTAGAACAGCACCGGGTCAATGCGCCTGGCCAGGCGCACGCCCACCCACACGCCCAGTGGCGCCAGCGGCACCAGGACCAGCGAAGTCGCCATGTTGCGCAAGTCCAGCAGCCCCAGCCAGGCATAGGGAATCCACTTGGAGAGGTTGATCACAAAGAAGAAAAATGCCAGGGTGGCGGTGAATTTGAGCGGGCTCAGGCGCAAGGGGATGACATAGGCGCTGATGGGCGGGCCGCCGGCATGGGCCACAAAACTGGTGAAACCCGAGGTCGCGGTCAACAGCGCACCCAGCCACTTCGGCGGCGGTGGGCTGTCGGGCCGGGGCGGAAAAAGTAGCCGCTGAGCCAGAAACAGCAGAGTGAAAAAACCCACGATGCCGGCCACGACCTTGCCGTCGAGCAGGCTGAACAACAAGGCGCCGACCAGCGTGCCCACCAGGCCGCAAGGCACCAGGAACCTCAGCAGCTTCAGGTCGAAGTCCTTGCGGAAAGCCGCCATGCCAAGAAGGTCCATCAGCAGCAGCACCGGCATCAGGATGGCCGCCGCCTGCGGCACGGTCACCGCCATGGCCATCATGGGCACGGCCAGCGAGCCGAAACCTGCCCCGAAACCGCTTTTGCTGACCCCCAGCAATAACACGGCGGGAACCGCCACGGCGTAAAAGAACGGGTCAGTGATAAGCGGGAAGGTCACGGGCTTGCTGGCAAAAGCTGCCGATTATCACGCTTGCAGGGGCACTGGCGCTGCCAGTCTGCACCGCAGACGGATCGGCAGTGGACCGGTATTTATGCATGAAATCGGCCTCTAGCCCTTTAAGGACGGGCGCAACCAGCTATTGTTTCAGGAGCAACATCCGTCTGCAGGGGCAAGCCGCTTCACTCGTGCGTTTCCAGGCCCAGGTAGGCTTTCTGGATTTCCGGGCGCGTCAGCAGCTCGCTGGCCTGGCCTTCGGCGACGATGCGGCCCTCCTCCATCACATAAGCACGGCTGGCGATTTCCATGGCCATGGCCACGTTCTGTTCGACCAGCAGCACCGAGGTGCCCTGCGTATTGATCTGCCGGATGATGCGAAACATGTCCATCACGATCAGCGGTGCCAGACCCAGGGACGGCTCGTCGAGCAGCAGCAAGCCGGGCCGCGCCATCAGGGCACGGCCGATCGCCACCATCTGCTGCTGCCCGCCCGACAGCGCACCGGCCGGGCTGTCCAGCTTGACCTTGAGTACAGGGAACAGCGACAGCACATGCTCCAGCGAAGCCTTGCGGTGGGCCTTGGCCTTGCCGATGAAGCTGCCGAGCTCCAGGTTATCCAGCACGGTCATCTGGGTGAACAGCCGCCGCCCCTCGGGAACGATGGCAATGCCTTCGCCGCAGAAACGGTGGCTGGCCAGCTGCGTGATGTCCTTGCCGTTGAATCGCAGGCTGCCTTCGCGTACGCGGTGCATGCCGGCAATCGCGTTGATCAGCGTGGTCTTGCCGGCGCCATTGGGGCCGACCACACACACCAGCTCACCGGGCTGGACCTTGAGCGTCACATCCCACAGTGCCGGTGCAGCACCGTAATTGACGGAGATATTGTTGACTTCAAGCATGGGGTGTCCCCAGGTAGGCGCTGACCACGTCGGCGTTTTTCATGACTTCCTGCGCCGGCCCGACGGCAATCAGCTTGCCGTGGTTGAGCACCGCCACGCGGTCGGCCAGCGCCATCACGGCACGCATCACATGCTCGACAAACACGATGGTCGCGCCGCGGTCGCGGATCTTGCGGATCAGTGCGATCGCCTCGTTGATCTCGCCCGGTGTCAGTCCCGACAGCACTTCGTCCAGCAATACCAGCCGCGGACGCGAGGCCAGCGCGCGGGTCAGTTCGAGAAACTTGCGCTGGTGCAGGTTC
>CAZIYA010000146.1:0-8870 GCA_964543355.1 uncultured Polaromonas sp. | reverse complement strand
CACCTCCACCTCCACCTCCACCTCCACCTCCACCGCTTTTGGTCATAATCCCATCGCCTCCGTCGGCGCCTGTCTGGTAGATCACGGCTCCCGACGAGTCGTTGGAATCGATGAAACCATCACCATTCGTATCAAGCGTGGGGCCATCTCCACCGGCAGCACCGCTCATGGGATCCAGCACAAAGTTATAGCCCACTCCGCTGCTCGCATCACAGGTCAATACAGCCCCCCCGGGGACAATGGTTTCGAAAAACGCCCGACCCAAGGCAACTTGAGGATCGTAGATCAAGCGTTGTCCAGGCTGTATGGTCAAGGGCATGAACCAGCCGCGCTTGGATGCATAGTCAACGACATTGTTCGTCACTGTCCAGTAGGTTACTGTTTGAGTTGGTGAGCCGGAGGAAACTGTCACCGTCGCAGAAACTTCCTGCATGACAAGTGTGGCGGTCCCATTGATGACGTCTGTGGCTGCGCTTGAGTTGTCACCGACTCTCACCCTGTCCCACAAACCGTATAGCGTTCGTCCTTGGGTATTGTTGGTGTCTGCGGTTTCGAAAAGCTTGCCGGACCCAGCCAGTAGCTGAACACCCCCGAGAGGATGAACGACATAAGTCGGCGCTGCCGTTATAGGCTCTGCTTGACCGGCCCTGTTCACCGCTGTAAACAAGGGTTTGGGCGATGCTGCTGTGCTGCCGAACGCCACCCCCCAACTCGCAACCGTAGTGCCCGAGAAATCGAACTTCCAGAGATTGCCGCGAAGGTCACCCGCATATGCAGCAACAATTCGTTGCTGCAGGTCCCGCACCACTTTAACCCCGCCCAGGCCATTTCCTCCGCCTGAAACAGGTATACCCGTATCTATCCGTTTAATGAGCGCGCCGGTCACGGCATTGATCACAAAAAGCTGCGCCCTTCCGCTTGCGCTCTCATAGCCGTTACCCACAATAACAGCCCATTGGCCATCGCGCATCAGTCCTGTCTCGGGGTTTTGCAGTACGTAGCCCAATTCCGAAAAATCACCTGTGTTACTGATCTCCCACAAGATGTCACTGGCCCCCGGCGGCATGAGCGTGACGGTCAAGGTAGTGCTACCGGTTGGCGAACTGGGAACCGGCGCATTGATGGCAAAAATGTTTTTTGCTCCCGCTCCGCCAGTGCCCAAAACCAAATTGCGCCAGCCACCACCCGTCCCGAAACTGGCGTCATACACATCGGTTTCTGTCGTCGGTCCATCCACAAAATACCGGTGGTCATACGGCGTCTGGCTCAGAACTTTCACACTGCCCAGGATGCTTCTTGGCATGAAGGCAAATGTCTCGGCGCCGTTGTCATCGCTGAAAGCATGCAGCATGCCGTCGTTGGCGCCGACAAATATTTGCGGCGTTCTGAATTTTTTGTTGCGCAAGAATTCGCGGTATGTGGCCCGACCAGCGGCCCCCGTCGGCATGAAATCATATTGCATGTCCACCAGATCCTTGACCAATGAGGGTGTGGAGTTGATGATGTCACCCAAGCGCTTGGAGCGTGTCCGGTAGGTCGTTCCCTCACCAGTGGCGTCGCCGCGGAGGTAATTCACCAACCCGGGACCTTCAGCAGTGGTCACACCGAGCGTTGCCGTCATATTTTGCGCGGTCAGGGAAGTCCATGTGAAATCAATCCCTTTGGTCGTCGTGTCCTTAAAAGTGAAGATCCTCCGACTGGCCGCTACGGGAATGTTCTCGGACGCGCGCCACACCGTGGTGGCAGCGTTGCCATTGGAATCCAGTGAAACCGAGGTCAACTCGCCTGTCCATAAATTGGTCCGATATTCAGGCACATATTTGCGCGACGTGGTTGTCAAGCGCCGGCCCGACAAGGCTACACCTGCGTCACTGCCGTTGCGTTCGTCAATATTGTTGATCACCGACCGTACGGCGTTGGCGTAGGCTGCAGGATCCGCGGCACTGAGCGACAAGCCGCGGCTGTTGAGCGCAGCATGCCAAAGGTCATCAATCTTCGCATCCTGGTCACTTGAAGGATCACCCCAGCTTTTGCTAGGCGACACTTCGCGCCGCAACGCCGGCAGGTCTTCCGGATTTCTCAAATCCCCCTCCACGCCAAACCCGATGGTGTAGTTCACCATGTGCTGCCAGAAGGCAGGATCTTCGGCCGTACTCTTGATGTTATTTGCCAAGTCAGTTCTCAAATCCCGGTTCCAGTAGTACATCGCAACATCAGCCAAAGTTCCTGAATGGGTATCCCGGAACGGATAGGAAGCTGCATACGCATAACTCTGCCCGTTGGGTCCTGTGATCGCCGTTGCAATGCTGGTGTTGTCCACATTCCCGGTGGCCCCGGAATTGGATGCTCCATCACCGTTCCAGCTACCGTCGGTCATCAACAAGTGGAACGCCCTTCTACACGACAAATGCGCGGTGGTGTCGTTGGTTCCGGGCGTCGCGCCCCAAGGCCCGCTGTTGTCTGCTCGTCTGTAGTACTCACCCGCATCGCCCATGGCTCGACGCAGAGGTGTCCCGCCCGTGTCCTCCGTGATGGAAAAGAGCCAGGTGTAAAAGCTGTCCCTGTCCGTACCTGTGAATGGCCGCAGGCCACGCCACAGGGTTTTGGAATTGACGCCATCGATATTGCGGTTGGAATCCTGATTGATGCGCCCATAACCCAGGCGATAAGACACCGGCAAGGCGTAAAAGGCCGTTGCTGTGCCGCCAATTGCAGCCAACAACCTGTTTCTGTAATACGTGAACCAGTTGGCAAAATTTTGCTCCTCCTGCGCCAGCGTGCAGGTCGCACCCGCTCCGCAGTCGGTGCGGGTACTCGCTTTGGTGAAAGGCGCAGAGGCGGAGTTGATCGTGACCAGGGTGAAGTTACTGGTTAACGTACCCGTTCCGCTGGTCAGGTTGTAGTAGTGCGCGGGGAAAAAAGTCTGTGTGCCATTGCTGCAATTTGAATTGGATGTGCAAAACGGGGTGGTGAACGCCTGGGATAAAACCAGATTGATGGTGGTTCCCGGGATGCGTGGGTCAACAGGCGCTGCAGTGGCCGGATACGTTGGATAAAAAGTGCCGTCTGACTTGATCCATGGTGTGTAGGTAATGGCTGGGTTGTAGTACTGCGTATTGATTTGTGCGGACCTCATTCTTCTGGCAAAGAGTGAGGAAGAGTCCGCTGTTGCCACCCCTTGCTTGAAGGTGCCAATCCCCCCCGGCATGGTACCCACCCACTTGCTGCCAACACACAGCGCCTCCGGAAGGCATTCGAAAACCATAGAGCCAGAATCGTCAAACGTAAAAACAAGATTGGGAGGCACAGATGCACCACCCACGATCAGGGGCGTCTGAGCCATCTGCGCCTGAGCGGGCACCATGCCCAGCAGAAGAAAACAGCCCACGATGCAGAGAGAGAGTATTTTTTTCATGCTGTGTTTCTCAGTAACGTAAGATGGATTGGAGCCAGACTTCGCCGCCAGAAGTCACCTGCCCCCCACCATCGATGGCGTAGTCGGGGCTGAAACCGCGTGCAGTAATCAGGTAGGAATCGCGGTTAGGGCCATCCTGCAAAGTACGCAACGGGTAAGTTTCTATCATGCAGCGGGGCAAAGTTCCCAGCGTACGCGCTGCAGCGTCTGCCGAGTTGGTCACGTCGGCCGTGGCTGTATTTGCAAGCGCCGCCCAATTGGCCCGCGTGGCCCACAAAGTCGGCATGCCTTCAGATTCGCCAAGCGGCAGGGGGTTGACAATCAACCCATCCGGGTTCCCGTTCAGCACCTGATTTTCACAGTATCTCAGTGCTGTCTCAGCGGCTTGCGTAGCCACGGTATTGATTCGAATGTTGTTGGAAACCTGCTCCCCGGAGATCGAACCCTTGACCGCCATGATGGCTACCATGGAAATCACCACGAGAAGGACAAGCGCCAGCACGAGAACAATGCCACCTTCGCGCTGTCGCTTTTTCGAATAACGGGCTCCTGTCGAATAATTGGCAGCGCGTTTCATGATGCGGTAAACCCCCCGCGGTTTCTCAAGGTAACGACCGTCTGGAAGGACCGGCGGGAAAAGTTATTTGGCGAAGCGACCACCGTCCCAGCGCAATTACGGTAAGTGCTCGGGCCATTTTGGTCCGGCAGCTCGCTGCGCATGACCAGACA
This sequence comes from uncultured Polaromonas sp., assembly GCA_964543355.1. Classification (GTDB taxonomy): domain Bacteria; phylum Pseudomonadota; class Gammaproteobacteria; order Burkholderiales; family Burkholderiaceae_C; genus Polaromonas. The sequence continues at coordinate 4,726 of CAZIYA010000146.1, read as the reverse complement.
AATCTTCACACTGACCACCCGCGACCAACGATCATCGGCGTCGGCACCTGGTAACGCGTCCACCCCAGCCGCCGTCAGGTAACTCGCAGCCTGGCGCGAAGACACATCATCCCCAACACCATAAGTAAAAACCAGGTTTTCGACATACTGCATGATTGGCTGCGCGGCAAAGGCACCGTTTCCATTCCCTGCACAAAACAGCTCAGGCGTGCCACTGTTGGCTCCAGTGTTCACAAAAAAGCGCGACTCGATCAACTTATAGGTCAGAGTGCCGTCAAAGTCTGAGGTCGTCAGACCGGTAACCGCCTGATTCAGGCAATCCGTGGGGTTCCCAGCGGAAGGCATGGTGTTGCTCGTATCCCCCTCAAACCGCACGGAAATAGCCCCACTCCCCGCTGCTACGTTACAAGCCAGCGAAAGTGTGGGTGTGACCGCCGGGTTGCTGAACCCGTTGTCGCAACCCCGAATACCGGCACCGGTAAAGTTGCCCTCGATCGTCTGGACCGTAGCAGACCCGACTACCGCCGTATTGGCCGGCACGTTCGCTTGAGGAACAGTGAACCCCGCCATGCGGATGTAGCCCGCCATGTAATTCAGGGCTATCGCGGCATCTTCACTCATGCGCGTGTTGGTTTCAGACTGTTTGCTCGTGGAACTAGTCGCTGAATAAACGGCAAGAATAGCCGCCAAGATAACAATGCCTATGGTGATGGAAATCATCAGCTCGATCAAGCTGACCCCCAACTGGCGAATACGATTTGCCTTCATATGGATACCCGGAAATAGAGACAACGGGGAACTTCGGTCACGCCAGCAATGGCCGCGGCCGGACACGCCCCGTTTGCAGCCATGCCATTGGCCAAGCCCGGATCCGTCCACATCACCCAGATATCGACGGCAGGCAGATTTACTGCGTCGCGCACCACATAGGCATCTCCGCCAGGCAAGCTGCGGCGCAGACTGTTTCTCCATTCAGCCAGGTCAATAGCTGCCATCTCCGGGGTGGTGCAGTTGGAGACAACAGCGCAGGCAGGAATGGCGATTGCAGCAGTAGCCGTAGAGTAAACAGTCGTCTTGTTGTACAGATCACTTCTGAACCCGCTGGCATTGGCCCTCATACGGTCAGCATAGTCTGCCGCCAGCTGAACCCCAACGGTTTGAAACTGGGCCATCTTTCCATACTGCACCGAGGCGGCCGTCAAGCCGCCCAAGGCCAACAATCCAAAGGACATGATCACAATGGCAATCAGCACCTCCAACAGCGAAGCGCCACTCTCCGCATTGCGGCAACCATGCGAAATGTATTTTTCGGGTTTAACTTTAATTGTTTTCATGAATCGGTACTATTGCATGCAGCAAACGAATCCACCAGAACTCGAGCTCTGCCTTGCATTGAAATGCATACCAGTTTTTGCCGCGAACCGGTTAGCGATGCTGAGTTGAACGTAAAAGCCGATGCTCCCGTACTCATGAGCCCAGTGGGGCGGAAAACAAATTTAACAGTCCCTGCGGTCGTTTTTTCTATGCCACCACTATCAGTTAATGCACCCTGGACTTTCAATAGCGAATCGCCTGCGCCCGAGTTGAAGTTGTTGGACGCGTCCAGATCTCGGTTTACAAATATGATCCACCCTGACGCCCAGCCGTTGGCGCCTGATCCGGCTGCGCAAGTCGGATTACCAGCTTCACTGTTTTCGCTGCGGCACATGACGACAGAGACGCCAGTCCTAATGGCTTCTGCTCGCGCGTATCTCAACGATCCTATAAAAGTATTTACATGGCCTGATACAGCATTACGCTCTATGGCATCGCGCATCGAGGGCGCCGCCAACGCGGCAAGCACAGCCACAATGCTGACCACCACCAATAACTCAATTAGCGTAAAACCTCGGTTGACCGCTTTGGTATGCATGCCGATATATTAGGGGGCCAGGCAAGGTATCGACGTCGGCAACCGACAAACGCTTGCATGCGCCGGTTGAACGGTCACTTATGCCTGAAACCACCTTATCCGCTTCAATTCACCGCCACCCTCACTCTATGTTAAGCACGACCCACAGTGCCACCTTCCTAGCCAAGGCTCAGGCAGAGGCACAGGAATCCGTTTTTCTGAGCTCACCAAACCCCAGGGTGGGTTGCGTTTTGCTTTCTTCCAAGGGTCACCTTCTTGGCCAGGGCCATACACAAAAAGCCGGCGAGGCACACGCCGAAATCGCGGCAATGCGGGATGCAGAAGCGCACGGTCACTCGCTTCAAGGCGCCACCGCCTACGTCACCCTCGAACCCTGCTCCCACCACGGCCGTACCGGCCCTTGCTGCGACGCGCTGATTGCGGCTGGCATCAAGAAAGTGGTTGCGTCCATTGCAGACCCCAATCCCCTGGTGTCCGGCCAGGGCTTCGAGCGCCTGCGTGCTGCGGGCATTGAGGTCGAGGTGGGTCCGGGCGCGGAAGAATCCCGCGAGCTGAACATCGGTTTTTTCAGCCGCATGATCCGCAAAACACCCTGGGTGCGAGTGAAGGTCGCCGCGTCGCTGGACGGCAAAACGGCGCTGGACAACGGGGCCAGCCAGTGGATCACGTCCGAGGCCGCGCGCACCGATGGCCATGCCTGGCGGGCCCGTTCCTGCGCCGTCCTTACCGGCATAGGTACCGTGCGGGAAGACAACCCGCGCCTTGACGTGCGGCTGGTCGACACGCCGCGCCAGCCACACCTGGTAGTGGTGGACAGCCGGCTCGAGACGCCGCTGGACGCTCATCTTTTTATAGCTGGACGCGCGCTCTACATCTACGCTTCCGAGCAAAATGATGCCAAAAAGGCGGCGCTTGAGGCGCGCGGTGCAACCGTCATCTATCTGCCCAATGCCCAGGGCAAGGTGGATCTGGCGGCCATGCTGCTCGATCTGGCGCGCCGCGAGGTCAACGAGGTGCATGTGGAGGCCGGGCACAAGCTCAATGGCTCGCTGATCCGGGAAGGGCTGGTGGACGAGTTTGTGGTGTATCTGGCGCCCAAATTGATCGGCCAGGGGGCGGGCATCGCCAGCTTCGGTCCCATCACCGAGCTTTCCCAGGCAGTGAACCTCGATTTCCGCTCCAGCGACAGGCTGGGGCCCGACCTGCGCATCGTCGCGCGGGTCAGCGGGCGCGACCGCTTTTAGGCCTTCTTTGCGCCACGGCCCGTGGGCACGCGCAATCTCTGCGAAAATGCAGCCATGTTTACCGGAATCATCACCGGCGTGGGGCGCATCGTCGCTGCCCATAGCCTGGGCAGCTCTTTGGACCATGGCAAGCGACTCACCATCGAGGCGCCAGCGGGTTACCTTGATGACGTGGGCCTGGGTGACAGCATTGCACTCAATGGCGCCTGCATGACCGTCACGGCGCTGGACAGCGCCAAAAACCAGTTTTTGATTGAAATTTCGGCCGAATCATTGGCCAAAACCAGCGGGCTGGCGGAACCCGGGCCCATCAACCTTGAAAAAGCGCTGCGTGCCAATGACCGGCTGGGCGGGCACATCGTGGCCGGCCATGTGGATGGCATTGGCACGGTCACGCACTTCGCCCAGGTGGGTGAAAGCTGGGAGCTGCGCATCCTCGCCCCCCGCGAACTGGGCAAGTACCTGGCCTACAAGGGCTCCATCTCGGTCAACGGGGTCAGCCTGACAGTCAACCGCGTGACGGACCTTGAGGGCAGCCGCATAGGCTGCGAGATCAGTATCAACCTGATTTCCCACACCGTACAAAACACGGCACTGGGCCATCTGCGGCCACAATCGCAGGTAAACCTGGAAATTGACCTGATTGCGCGCTATGTCGAGCGCATGCTCGGAAAGAACACCTGACCCCATGACGACGATTGCCATCTCCCCCGTACAAGACATCGTGGCCGACATGCGGGCCGGCCGCATGGTCATCCTGGTCGATGAAGAAGACCGTGAAAACGAAGGCGACCTGGTGCTGGCGGCCGACCATGTCACCCCCGAAGCCATCAACTTCATGGCGCGTTACGGCCGCGGCCTGATTTGCCTGACACTGACACGCGAACGCTGCGAGTTGTTGCAACTGCCGCCCATGGCGACCCGCAATGGCGCCAAACACAGCACCGCCTTCACCGTGTCGATTGAAGCCGCCGAGGGCGTGACCACCGGCATTTCGGCGGCAGACCGCGCCCGCACCGTGCAGGCCGCCGTGGCCAAAGAGGCCAAGGTCAGCGATCTGGTGCAACCCGGGCACATCTTCCCCTTGCAGGCCGTCGATGGGGGCGTGCTGATGCGCGCCGGGCACACCGAAGCCGGCTGCGACCTGGCCGGCATGGCCGGTTGTTCACCAGCGGCCGTGATCTGCGAGATCATGAAAGACGACGGCACCATGGCGCGCCTGCCGGACCTGCAACTGTTCGCCGCCGAACATGGGCTGAAAATCGGCACGATTGCCGACCTGATCGAACACCGCAGCCGCCATGATTCGCTGATTGAAAAAATCGGCAGCCGCACACTGCAGACCGCCTTTGGCGAGTTCACAGCTCACGCGTTCAGGGACAAGACCAGCCAGGGCCTGCACCTGGCCCTGGTCAAGGGCCAATGGTCACCCGACGCCACCGTGGCTGCACGCGTGCATGAGCCGCTGTCGATACTCGATGCGCTGGAAACCGGCCGCTCCATGCACTCGTGGAGCCTGGACCAGAGCCTGGCCTATATTGCCAAAGAGGGCAAAGGCGTGGCGGTGCTG
>CAZIYA010000145.1:0-8927 GCA_964543355.1 uncultured Polaromonas sp. | reverse complement strand
CGCGACATCATCAACGCCCAGGTGGTGGCCGCGATCGACGAGGCCGCGCTGAACTGGGGTGTCAAGGTGCTGCGTTATGAAATCAAGGATCTGACGCCGCCGAAGGAAATCCTGCATGCCATGCAGTCGCAGATCACCGCCGAACGCGAAAAAAGAGCCTTGATCGCCGCCTCCGAGGGCCGCCGCCAGGAGCAGATCAACATCGCCACCGGTGAACGTGAAGCATTTATTGCCCGCTCCGAGGGCGAAAAACTCGCGGCCATCAACAATGCGCAGGGTGAAGCCGCCGCCATCACGGCCGTGGCCGAAGCCAATGCGCGCGCGATCGAAGTCGTCGCTGCGGCCATCCGCCAGCCAGGCGGTGAAATGGCGGTCCAGCTCAAGGTTGCCGAAAAAGCGATGGAGGCTTATTCCCACGTTGCGGCCGATGCCAAGACCACGCTGATTGTTCCAAGCAACATGACCGAGGTGTCTGCCCTGATCTCCTCTGCCATGACCATGGTGCAGTCCACACGGGCAGCCTGATCGGCCAGCGAAGAAGGGCAAGCCATGACAGCCAGGAATGTGCTGGGCACCGAACTGGTTCCCTGCTCCTATGCCCCACTCACCGGTTATTTTCGCGACGGCTGCTGCAACACCGACGAGTCCGACCTCGGCTCTCACCTCGTCTGCGTACGCGTCACGGCAGACTTCCTCGCCTTCTCAGCAGCCAAAGGCAACGATCTCTCCACACCCCGACCGGAGCACCGCTTTGCCGGGCTCAAACCCGGCGACCGCTGGTGCCTGTGCGCCAACCGCTGGCGCGAAGCGCTGGAAGCCGGCTTTGCGCCGCCGGTGGTTCTCGAGTCCACCCATCTCAAGGCCCTGGAGTTCGTGTCCCGCGCCCAGCTGGAAAAACACCGGTTTCACAGCGCGCTGCACTGATCGCGCCATCTTCCATTCCGCGCACTGCTACAATGTGAGGCTTCGCGGAAAGGTGGATGAGCGGTTTAAGTCACACGCCTGGAAAGCGTGCGTGGGGTTATACCCACCGCGGGTTCGAATCCCGCCCTTTCCGCCAGACAGTCAGAAAAAAACGGACCTTCGGGTCCGTTTTTTTATTTCGGGTCACTCAGTCCAGCCACCGTTGGCACGGCTAAAACTCAGACCGGCCGCAGCTGTTCGGCAAGCGAGCGCGTCTTTTCGGTCGCGATGTCACCTGTATGGAGCGTCGACTTGCGCTCGATGAGCATGAGGTGGCACTCCTGTTCGGCGACGGGATTGTGGCGCACGCCCTTCGGTACGACAAACATCTCTCCTTCGTTGAGCTCGACCGAACCGCTTTCCATCTCAATGCGCAAGCGGCCCTTGAGAATGAAAAACAGCTCGTCTTCGTTCTCGTGGCTGTGCCATGCGAGCGAGCCCTGGACTTTGGCGACCTTGATGTAGGCATCGTCAACTTCGCCAACAACACGGGGCGACCAGAGTTCGGTCAGCCCGGCAGCAACTTGCCTGGGTGAAACAACATTTGACATGAATCTCCTTGATCCGGGAAATGAAAAGCACGTAAAAAAGCCACCTTGCGGTGGCTTTTTGCTAACCAGGACCGAGAGGCTTATTCCAAAGCGGTCTTCTTGCCTTCCTTGTAGTTGTACAAGGTGATGGCAGGGTTCTTCAACTCGCCGTTTGGCAGGAACTCGATTGTCGTGGTCACGCCCTTGAAGCTGGTCTCAATCAGCTTGGGGGTGTAAACCTTGGGATCGATCGAGTCGGCGCGTTTCATCGCGTCCACCAGAACGAAGGTCGCGTCGTACGTGTACGGGCTGTAGACCTGGAACTGGTTCGGGTACTTCTCGTCGTAACGCTTTTTCCACTCGGTGCCGCCAGGCATCTTGGCCAGTGATGCGCCGCCTTCAGCGCAGATCACGTTCTCGAGGGTCTTGGCGCCAGCAGCGAGTTTGGCAATCTCTGAAGTGCAGATGCCGTCACCGCCGAAGTACTTGACCTTGCTCATGCCGAGCTGTTCCATCTGACGCAGCATCGGGCCGGCTTGCGGGTCCATGCCACCGTAAAACACGGCGTCAGGGCCCTTGGCCTTGATGGCGGTCAGGATGGCCATGAAGTCAGTGGCCTTGTCGGTGGTGAACTGCTCGTCAACCACGGTCATGCCTTTTTCCTTGGCCGTCTTCTTGAAGATGTCGGCAACGCCCTGGCCGTAAGCGGAACGGTCATCAATGATGGCAACCTTCTTCAGCTTGAGCTTGTCGGCAGCATAAAACGCCAGGCCGGCACCCAGGGCCAGGTCATTGGCGATGATGCGGTAGGTGGTCTTGTAGCCGGGCTTGGTCAGGTCCGGGTTGGTGGCAGCACCGGTGACGTGGGGAATGCCGCAGTCGTTGTAGACCTTGGATGCGGGAATGGTGGTGCCGGAGTTGAGGTGACCGACGACGCCAGCAACCTTGGAGTCGCACAGTTTCTGTGCGGCAGCCGTGCCCTGTTTCGGATCAGCCGCATCGTCTTCAGCAACGATTTCGAAGGTGGCCTTTTTGCCGCCAATCATGACGCCCTGCTTGTTCAGGTCCTCAATGGCCATGCGCACGCCATTTTCATTGTCTTTTCCGTAATGGGCCTGGGCACCGGACACGGGTGCAACGTGACCGATCTTGACGACGAGCGTATCACCGGCAGGCGCGGGAGCCGCAGCGACCGGGGCAGCAGGTGCAGGTGCAGTGGCGGCAGGTGCAGCTTCTTCTTTTTTGCCGCAGGCTACAACCAACATGGCGGCCAAAGCGACCGCAGTCCATTTCATTTGCATAAATACACTCCAATTATTAAATTACCGTTGATGGTTGAGAACTGATTTTTTTACTCAACAGCCACGAACATAACGCAATTTCCGCGCCCGCACCATAGCAAGGAGCCCTAGTGTTGCGCCGTAGAGCCAGCGAAAGAAATGAAAGTGATCGACTATTAGCATTACTAATAAAGCCTCCAGAAAAGTGGATAGACAGGTCCGACCGCATGCCCTCAAGCCTGGTTTTTCAACGCGCCAGCTGCTTGTTTCAGTGGAACCAGTGTGCCGTTTCAGCATGCTTTTGCTTCTGTATGAATCACGGCCAGGATCAAGCTGCTGCTTCTCAGGACGAAGCGGCCGCCACCGGACAACCCGCTGTCAGGATTTGTCCAGCAGCTGGCTGGCCAGTTCCTGCTCAAAAGCCTGGTTGACCGACTGCCGCACAACGATTTCGATTTCGTCGCGCAGGCTGGGCGCCAGGGCCTGGGTGTGCTCCAGCACCAGGCGGCCCACGGTCTCGCGAAGCAGCCGGTCCAGCGTCAAGTCGACACGCTGCATCACGCGGTGCACCATCTGCTCCTGCAGGCGCTGCAGGTCCACGGCGGAAGAGCCCGCTGGGCTCCTGGCCGCAGGAGCCGGAGACGCGACAACTTCCGTCAGCGTGGGTACAAATCGGGGTGGCGGGCGGCTCATGGCGTTCCCGCGCTGGCCAGGTCATGCCGCTTCATCGCATAACCACGGTCGGTGTAATGTTTCCAACGGCTGCGCGCCGCCGCGCGGTCGTCGTCATGCAGCGTCACCAGTTCAATAAAGCGCTCGAAGCGTTCAAAACCGTCGGGAACCTGCGGCCCCAGATTGACCAGCACTTCGTGATGCGGGCAGGCCTGGAGCGATCCGGCCAGAACTACCGGCGTGACAGCGACGGTGGCCGGTGCCGCCGTCAGCCGGCAATGCGGTACAAACTCCAGGGCCGAAAACGTCCAGAGCATCTGGTCAAGACGGCTCAGGGTATCCGGCTCGGCCGTCACCACCACACGCGCGCCGCTGCCCCAGGCCTTGCGCAACAGCCGGCAGCTGTAGACCAGCTTGTCCGGCACATTGAAATGGAAGGCGACTTCGGTCATGCGCGGGTTCTGGACGCCGGTTTCGCAGGCCGTTTGGTTGCAGGCGCTTTCGCGGCGGGCCGTACGGGTTGCACCTGGCCCAGCAGGAAATCGACCAGCAAAGGCACAGGCCGGCCGGTCGCGCCCTTGGCGGCACCGCTTTTCCAGGCGGTACCGGCAATGTCCAGGTGCGCCCAGGCAAACTTGCCGGCAAAGCGCTGCAGGAACTTGGCCGCAGTGATGGCGCCGCCGGCACGCCCGGCAACGTTGGCCACGTCGGCAAAATGGGTCTTCAGGCCGTCGGCATATTCGTCGTCAAGCGGCATGCGCCAGCACAGGTCCAGCGAGCTGTCGCCGGCGGTTGCCAGCGACTGCGCCAGCGCATCGTCGCTGGAGAACATGCCGCTGCGCACACCACCCAGCGCGATCACGCAGGCGCCTGTCAGCGTGGCGATGTCCACCACGGCGCGTGGCTTGAACCGCTCGGCATAAGTCAGCGCGTCACACAGCACCAGCCGGCCTTCGGCGTCAGTGTTGAGGATTTCGATGGTCTGCCCGCTCATGCTGGTCACCACATCGCCGGGCTTGATGGCGCGGCCGTCGGGCATGTTTTCACAGGCCGGGATCAGCCCCACCACATTGAGCGCCGGCTGCAGCTCCGCCAGCGCCCGGAACGTACCCAGCACACTGGCCGCGCCGCCCATGTCGTACTTCATCTCGTCCATTTCAGCGGCGGGCTTGATGGAGATGCCACCCGTGTCAAAGGTGATGCCCTTGCCGATCAGCACCACGGGCGCCTCTGCCTTGGCACCGCCGTCATAACGCAACACGATGAAACGCAGCGGCTCTTCCGAGCCTTGGGCCACAGCCATGAAAGAACCCATGCCGAGCTTCGCAACCTCCCTGGGGCCGAGTACTTCAACCTTGATTTTGCGCAGCTTGCCCAGTTCTTTGGCGGCCTGCGCCAGCAGGGTCGGGGTCGCGTGGTTGGCAGGCCGGTTCGCCCATTCCCTGGCCAGCGCCAGGCCCTTGGCCAAACCCACGCCCTTGTCGAACCCCGCGCGGCTGGCCGCCAGCGTGGACACCGCAACCATGACCCGCTGCAGTTTCTGTTCGGCCGGCCTGGATTTGGTAGTGCTGTACACATAAGCGGCATCGGCACAGGCCAGCACGGCGGCCCGTACCCCTTCCTGACCGACCTGCGGCAAGGCGCAAAGACTGAGCAGCACACGGCGCGCATTGGTGTTTTTAAGGGCCACCATCGCTGCATGCACGGCAGACCGTATGCTTTTGGCGCTGCCATCGCCGGCCCCGGCCAACAGCACCCGCGTGGCGGCTATGCCCGGGGCACGGTAGGCACTGAGCAGCTTGCCGGCCTTGCTCTCAAAGTCGCCCGCCCCGATCGCCAGCGCCGCCATTTTCGACACTGCATCGCTTCCGGTGGAAGCCTCACCGGCAAGCAGGACGATCAGGGCATCACATTTTTCAGCGCAAATTCGGGCGGGGGTCAGGGTTTTGAGTTCAAAGTCCATAATTGGGGATTGGGCGTCGCAAGCGCAGTGGTCAGGCGTTGGTGTTGTTAAGCAGAGAAGGCAAAGTTTCAGGTAATGTTATTCCAATCTTCGATCCGCAAAGAGTTGGCGCGCAGTTTTGGGGCCACCCTTGTGGTTTTGATGACCATCGTGATCACCATCATCCTGATCCGGACCCTGGGCCAGGCTTCCCGCGGCAGCGTCAGCCCCCAGGACGTGATGATGGTCATGGGCTACTCGGCGCTGGGGCGCCTGCCCATCATGCTGACGCTCTCGCTGTTTGTCGCCATGGTCAGCACCTTGTCGCGCATGTACCGCGACAGCGAGATGGTCGTGTGGTTTGTCAGCGGCCGCGGCCTGGCTTTTTTCCTGGTTCCGTTGTTCCGCTTTGCCTGGCCGGTGCTGCTGGTGATCACGCTGATGTCGGTCTTTGTCTGGCCCTGGTCCAACCAGCAGGCCCAGGACATGAAGGACCGCTACGAGCAGCGCGGCGACCTCGAGCGTGTCTCGCCCGGGCAATTCCAGGAGTCATCCAGCGGCCACCGTGTCTTTTTCATCGACCGCGACGTCACGCAGGAAAAAGCCAGCAACAACGTATTTATTGCATCAACCGAAAAAGGCAAGAACTCCGTCACCACCGCGAATTCCGGCCGTATCCAGACTGTGGGCAATGCCCAGATGCTGCTGCTCGACAACGGCCAGCGGCTTGAAAGTGAAATCGGCAAGTCAGCGCTGAAGATCACCGAATTTGCGGAATACGGCAGCCGGGCCGGCGACAGCCCGCTGATCAACGGGGCCATTCCCGAAAAGTCCAAGTCCACCCGCGAGCTCCTGCGCTCGCCCACGCCCGCCAACCAGGGCGAGCTTGCCTGGCGCCTGGGCATGGCACTGGCGGCCATCAACTTTGTCGTGATCGCGCTCGCGCTGGCCAGCGTCAACCCACGCGCGGGACGCAGCGGCAACCTGATTTTTGTACTCTTCACTTTTGTGGTCTATCACAACCTCCTGAACCTGGGCCAGAGCTGGATCACCGTAGGCGCAGCCAATTTCACCGGTTTTGTGCTGGCCTTGCACGGCGGCGCCCTGCTGGTGGCGCTGGGCTGGCTGTCCAAGCGCCACCTGAACTGGACCATCAAGGGCGCCGTCAGCCGGCAGCGCAAACGCCAGGCCGACCGGCAGGCCGGCAAGGTGGCCGCATGAAAACCATTCGCCGCCTGATTTACGGCGAGGTCCTGGCCTCCATCGCTTTTGTGGCCGCCGGCTTTCTGGCGCTGTTCTTCTTTTTTGACCTGGTGGACGAGCTGCAGCACCTGGGCAAAAACGCTGCAGGGGGCACGGGCGCCGATGCCAACATCTACCAGATCCGCCATGCGCTGCTTTATGTGGCACTCCTGATTCCGAGCCACCTGTATGAGCTGGTCCCCATTTCGGTATTGATCGGCACCATTTTTGTGATGGCCCGGCTGGCACAGAGTTCGGAATACACCATCCTGCGCACCAGCGGCCTGGAGCCCTGGCGCGCGTTACGCCTGCTGCTGACCCTGGGGGCGATTTTCGTCGTGGTCTGTTTCGCCATCGGCGACTACGTGGCTCCGGCTGCCGACCGTGCCGCCCAGTTGCTCAAGGCCCGTTACCAGGGCCGCATCACCATCGGCCAGACGGGTGCGTGGCTCAAGGAAAAGCAGGCCTACAACAGCTATGTGGTCAATGTGGGAGCCCTGTCCGCCGACAACGAGATGCAGGGCGTGCGGGTCTTCGAGTTCAACAACAAGGGCTTGCTGGTGTCCATCACGCAGTCGGCCATCGCCCGGTTTGCGCCCGACGACTCCTGGCTGCTGGAAAACGGCACCCGCACTGACTTCACCGTGCAGCCGGGGCAGGCCTCCGGCACCGCGGCCAGCCGCGATTCCGCCAAGATCACCATCAAAAAAATCACACAGTTCCGCTGGCCCACGGACATCAGCGCGGAAATGGTGTCGGTGGCGGTGCTCAAGCCGGAGCGCATGAGCACCATCGACCTGTTCACCTACATCCGCCACCTCAATGCCAACGGCCAGACCGCCCAGCGTTACGAAATTGAATTCTGGAAGAAAGTGTTTTATCCGCTGAGCTGCCTGGTGATGGTGGTCCTGGCCCTGCCCTTTGCCTACCTGCACTTTCGCAGTGGCGGCATTGCCGGTTACGTGTTCGGCGGCGTCATGATTGGCATCAGCTTCTTCCTGCTCAACAACGTGTTTGGCTACATCGGCAACCTGCAGAACTGGCAACCCTGGCTGGCGGCCGCAGCGCCAGGCCTGCTGTACACGGCCATCTCGCTGGGTGCCTTCGGCTGGCTGGTCTTGAGGCGCTGACGGTGAGGCGCGGCATTGTCCTGCTCGCCCATGGCTCGCGCGATCCACTGTGGCTGCTGCCTATCGAAGCCGTGGCCGACGCCATCCGCGCACGCGACCCCGAAGCGCTGGTCGGCTGTGCCTACCTGGAGCTGTGCAACCCGGACCTGGTCAAGGCTGCTACTGATTTGATAGCTTCCGGCGCCGGGCAGATCAGGGTTTTCCCCCTGTTTCTGGGTGTCGGCAAACACGCCCGGGAAGACCTGCCGCTGCTGGTAGCCCAAGTCAGGGCGCAACACCCCGGCGTGCTGGTGGAGTTGCTGCCGACAGCCGGTGAGCACCCGCGATTGACCGCGCTGATGGCCGATATCGCCCTCTCCTGAATCCGGGCCGCATCGCTTATTTTTGGACCTTCATCGGATTTCTTTAGTGTCTGCCGGGCATAATAAAGCGAATAATTAGCAAAAATCCGGTATGAATCTTCATCAATTCCGCTTTGTCCAGGAAGCCGTCCGGCGCAACCTGAACCTCACCGAAACCGCGCGCATCCTGCACACCTCTCAGCCCGGGGTGTCCAAGGCCATCATCGAGCTGGAAGAGGAACTCGGTGTCGAGATCTTCGCGCGCCACGGCAAGCGCCTCAAACGCGTGACCGAGCCCGGCGAACATGTGCTCAAAAGCATAGAGATCATCATGCGCGAGGTCGGCAACCTGCGGCGCATCGGCGAGCAGTTTTCGGCGCAGGACAGCGGCACCCTGTCGATCGCCACCACCCACACCCAGGCCCGCTATGTGCTGCCGGTGCCGGTCGCGAAATTGCGTGAAGCCTTTCCCAAGGTCAACGTCAGCCTGCACCAGGGCTCGCCCGACCAGGTCGCACGCATGCTGATCGACGAGGTCGCCGAAATCGGCATTGCCACCGAATCGCTGACGCACTACGAAGAACTGGTCACGCTGCCCTGTTATGAGTGGCAGCACATGCTGGTCCTGCCGCTGGATCATCCGCTGGCCAAGCAGGAAAGCATCACGCTCGAAGACCTGGCCGAGCAGCCGCTGATCACCTACCACCCCTCGTTCACCGGCCGCACCAAGATCGACCAGGCCTTTGCGGCCAAACGCCTGCAGCCGCGCATCGCGCTCGAAGCCATCGACTCGGACGTGATCAAGACCTATGTGCGCCTGGGCCTGG
>CAZIYA010000144.1:0-8943 GCA_964543355.1 uncultured Polaromonas sp. | reverse complement strand
GGCAGCACCACCGTCAGGAAGCTGTGGGTGAACTGGAAGAGGTTAAGTTTGAACTGCCAGCGAATCACCTGCTGGAAGTTGGCGTTGACCATCTGGAAGATGCGCTGCAGCCCCGACATCTCGCGCGCTTCTCCGTCGTAGAAAGCGATCGGCTCCGCATGTTCGCGCACCCACCAGGCTGAAACGGAAATCTGCTTCACGCTGCAGCTGACGGAAGTTCAGGCCGATCAGCCGCTTGCCGAACACCGAGCCGGTGAACCAGGTGCTGAAAACGGCATAAGCGATGAGGAAGTAAACCAGCCCCTGGGAAATGGACCACAACACGCCGGAAAAGGCGATCAGCTGGATGAAGGCGCCCAGCACAATCATCGAGAAGTTCAGCGACTGCTGGGTGAAGGTGTTGATGTCCTCGGCTATACGCTGGTCGGGGTTGTCGATGCCGGCGACGGCATTGAGCCGGTAGTAGGCGCGCTGATGGAAATAGCGCTCCAGGAAGTGGTGCGTCAGCCAGCGGCGCCAGCGCAGACCCAGGGTGTCACGCACGAAGTAGTACAGGCCGTAGAGGGGGACCGCCGCGATGAGTATGGCCGTGTAACGCCAGATCGAGGCCCAGAAGCGGTCGGTGTCCCCCGCCGCCAGGGCCGAGGTGAACTCACCGGTCTCGTGGTTGAACAGCACGCTGACGGCCGTCTGCGCCAGCAGCAGCAAAATCAGCAGGGCCAGCAGACCGCGGGAACGCCAGCGTTCATCCGAGAGCCAGTAGGGTCGGGCGATCGCTACGAGGCGTTGCCACAGGCGAACATTGAAGCCGGGTGCTGCTTCTGTGCTCATGGGTGCTGCAAGGCCTGCTGGCCGGTGTCGGAGGAGCGGTCCATCCTCCTATTGGACATGAATTCAGGGCGAGGCCAGCAAGGCGCTTATCAAGGCCTCGTCGGGCATCGCGAAGGTGGTGTTGTGCCGCCCGGTCAGGGGACCGCCGCCCGGAATGACTTCACCCTGGGCGCCGTAACCGATCGCCTTGAACTTCCACTGCCCGCCAATCAGCTTGAGGTTGCCCACATGGAGGCCCGGGCCTGCGAGCACGCGGTACACGCCGTCATTGACCCGGTTGAGTGTCAGGGCTGGCAAGGCCTTCACCTTCGCTTGCCCGGACTGATCCGGCCACCGGCCATCGTCAGGCCTTGATGGCCGCGAAGAGCTCGCGCTTGTCAATGCCGTACATGTCGGCAAATTCGTCGGCGGTTTTTCCGCTGCCTTCGAAGGTGCGGCGCAGCGCTTCGCGTTTGGCCAGTTTCTGGTCGCGTTCGGCAAAGGCTTCCTCGAGCAGGGCGGTGGCCTCCAGGTCATTGGTCTGGACCCGGGCCTGGTATTCCTGGCGGCTCAGGCCGGTGGCTTCAAAGGCCACCATCAACTGCGCACGGAATTTGGGCCGCAGGTCTTCGCGGGCGCGGGCCTGGCGGCGGCGGAACAATTCGAGCAGGGTCAGGTAAACGTGTTCGGGGGCGACGTCATCCCCCGCGTTGCCCTGCAGGTCGTGGCGCTTGTGGCCGGCGGCCACGCTTTGCAGGTAACGGGTGGAGCGTGTGTGAAACCCCAGCGCAGCCTTGAGGCTCTCGCGCTGGAAGTGCTCGGGGTGGGCTGCCAGCAGTTCCTGGAAAATGCCAAGCTTGAGCGGCAGGAAATTCGCGCCGAAGAGATGCGGATAGAGTTCGAACAGCTTTTCCAGAACGGGCTGCACCGAACGCGTGCGGCCTCCTGCGGTGGATGGTTCGGCGGATTCACCCGTGGGTTTCTCCGCCGGCACGGGTTCACCGGCCTGAACGGCTTCGCCGGATACAACAGTGCCTGCTTCAGAAGGGGTCATGGTCATGGAGTTCATCTTTGGGTCAACCCGTGATTGTCAACCAAATGGCCAGCTGACAGTGGCCGCAGGGATTCCCTGCCTGAGTCGTCCATAATTTGGGAGGCATTTGCGGGGGAGAAGGGTAGCCGCTCCCGCGGGTTTTCCGCAGCTTTTTTGAAGAAGAATCCTGGCCAATTCCAATGAAACACGGTCGACCCTCCATTCCCCCGCCCAGGCGCCCGGCGGCGCCAGCGCGTCGGCAGTCCGGCGCAGCCGCACAGGGCCTTGCGGCCCAACTGGCGACGGCGCTGGCACTGCACCAGCAGGGGCGGCTGGATCAGGCGGCCGTGCTGTACCAGGAGATATTGCAGTCGCAGCCGCAGCACTTCGAGGCGCTGCAATTGCTGGCAACGGTAGCGCTGCAACAACAAAATCCAGTGGTCGCCGTGGCCCTGTTTGACCAGGCCCTCGCCATCAACCCGCGCCACCCCAGCGCGCTCAACAACCGCGGCAACGCCCTGCGGGACCTGAAACGCCCTGCGGAGGCTCTGGAGAGTTATGACCGTGCTCTCAAGATCAAGCCGGACTACGCAGAAGCCCTGAGCAACCGTGGGGCCGCATTGCGGGACCTGAACCGTCCTGCTGAAGCCCTGGAGAGCTGTGACCGGGCCCTTGCCATCAAACCCGGCTTTGCCGATGCGCTCAGCAATCGTGGTGCGGCACTGCAGGACCTGCGGCGCCTTGAGGAAGTGCCAGCGTTGCAGAAGCAGGTTGATGCGGCCGCACAGGGCGAAACTGCCAAGCTGGCAACTGCCCTGGCGCTGCACCAGCAGGGGCGGCTGGATCAGGCGGCCGTGCTGTACCAGGAGATATTGCAGTTGCAGCCGCAGCACTTCGAGGCATTGCAGTTGCTGGCAACGATTGCGCTGCAACAAAAAAGGCCAGAAGTCGCTGTGGCCCTGTTTGACCAGGCCCTCGCCATCAACCCGCGTCATCCCAGTGCGCTCAACAACCGCGGCAACGCCCTGCGGGATCTGAACCGTCCTGCCGAGGCGCTGGCGAGTTATGACGCTGCGCTCAGGATCAAGGCGGATTATGTGGAGGCGCTGAGCGGCCGTGGAAACGCCTTGCATGACCTGGAGAGTTATGAGGAAGCGCTGGCGAGTTATGACCAGGCACTCAAGATCAGGCCGGACTATGCAGAGGCACACAACAACCGCGGCAATGTATTGCAGGGACTGAAGCGCCTCGATGAAGCGTTAAGGGACTTTGAACGCGCATTGCAGATCAGGCCCGACTACGCGGAAGCCCACTGGAATGAGGGCCTGTGCCGATTGTTGATGGGAGATTTTTCCGGTGGGTGGCTGAAGTACGAGTGGCGCTGGCAAAGGGAGCCCGGCAGTTCTTCATTGAGAAATTTCTCCCGGCCGCTCTGGCTGGGCAGGGAAAAACTCGAGGGCAAAACCATTCTTTTGCATGCCGAGCAGGGGCTGGGCGACACCATCCAGTTCTGCCGGTATGCCAGGCAAGTGGCAGCGTTGGGGGCGAGAGTCGCGCTGGAAGTCCAGCCACCCCTGAAAACGCTGCTCCATGATCTGGACGGCGTGAGTCTGGTGCTCGGCAAGGGCGAGCGCCTGCCTGATTTCGATGTCCACTGCCCACTGATGAGTTTGCCGCTGGCCTTGCAGGTGGGCATGGCAAACATCACAGGTTCGGCGTACCTGCGTAGCGACCCGAAAAAACTCGCGGAGTGGCAAACCCGCCTGGGCAACGACCGTCAAAGGAAAGTGGGGCTGGTGTGGAGCGGCAGTGCGGGGCACCCCCATGACCACAACCGCTCCCTGACGCTGGAGAACATCAAGACGCTGGTGACGGCCCAGGCAAGCTACTACTGCCTGCAGAAAGAATGGCGGGCGGCCGAATCTCCGACCCTGGTGAGTGCATCCGGCATCGAGGTGTTGGGAGAATCGTTGAAGGATTTCAGCGACACTGCGGCGGTGGTGGCATGGATGGACCTGGTGATCACGGTGGACACCAGCGTGGCCCATCTGGCCGGTGCCATGGGCAAGGAAGTGTGGATACTCCTGCCCTTCAGCCCGGACTGGCGCTGGCTGCTGGATCGCCGCGACAGCCCCTGGTATTCATCGGCCAGACTGTTCCGGCAACCTGCCCTGGGTGACTGGGCCAGTGTGTTGGTGCAGGTGCAGGCCGCATTGAAGTTACGGTTCCCATAAGCCTTGACGGCCATCTTTACAGCAACCCCATGTTCATGGGATCCGGATTGCCGCTGGCCCCGCTATTCTCTGCGCAAGGCGGGCGCTCCGGGCGCAGCTTTTTTCACCTTGTATTCGAAATATCTCCAAAAGGGAACAACCATGATTTGTGGAATGCGGGCTGTTGCGGCCAGACTTTTTTTCACCTTGCTGCTTGTACTGGCCGGTGGCCAGGCCATGGCGGCAGGCGCGCTTGCAATTGACAGCCTGCAGGGCGAAAAATACGGCTTCTCCTTCAACCATCCCAACTCCGAGCAGGCAGAAAAACGCGCCTTGAGGGAGTGTGGTTCGGATTGCGCCGTGGTGCTTCGTTTCCGCGCTGAATGCGGGGCCTACGCCGCCGACCAGGCCAAGGGGTCCAATGCCTATGGTTGGGGAACAGGCGCGACGAGCGCCATCGTCCAGCAGCGGGCGCTGTCGGAGTGCCGGGCCAAGGGCGGCTCGAGCTGCAAGGTTCGTTCATGGGGCTGTGATGCCACGAAGGCTTCGGCCGAGCAGGATTCCGGGGCCAGGGAGGACAAGCCGGCCAGCGCGGAATTCCAGATGCAGGGCAACTGGCGTGTGGAATACGCCGGATCGGCCGGATTTCCTTACAGGGGAACCCTGCAGGTCAATGAAAAGGCCGGCAACGGTATTTACCGGGGCGTGATGGTCCTGGCCTACACCAACAATCAGGGCCAGTCCAAGAAGGTCCAGCAGGACACCCGGATCACCGTCCGGGGGAACACGGTCATCATCCAGGGCAGCAATCCCGTTTACCTGCTCGGTTCCGGCAAGTACGACCCCGACACCTACACCATGAGCATCAGCAGCGCCAATGTGATGCGCGGGGAAAACAATGACACCGGCGGTGCCGGCGGTGCAGTCGTCATTACCAGGAATTAAACCGGCAGCGCAACGGCGGGCCGGGCGGCGCGGCTGCCTGCTTGCTTGCCGATTTACTGCCTGGCCCCGCGCGCCAGGGCAGCGGCGCGGGATGCGGCGAGGGCCTGCGCATCGGGCGCCGTGTGGGTGGGCCAGCCCGAGAGGTGCTGCTGCGCAATGTCGCTCAGGGCGGCCAGCCAGACCGGGTTGTCGTTCAGGCAGGGGATGTAGTTGAAGCTCTGCCCTCCGGCATGCAAAAAGGCTTCCCTGGCTTCCTGGGCAATTTCTTCCAGTGTCTCCAGGCAATCCCCGGTGAAGCCCGGGCAGATCACGTCGACGGTTTTGGTGCCGGCGCGGGCCAGGGCCACCAGCGTGGGCTCGGTGTAGGGTTCCAGCCATTTGGCCTTGCCAAAGCGCGACTGGAAAGTGACGCGGTATTGCTCCTTGCCCAGTCCCAGTTCGGTGGCCAGCAGGCGCGCCGTCTTGTGGCATTCGCAGTGGTAGGGGTCGCCCAGGTGCAGCGTGCGCTCGGGCACGCCGTGGAAACTCATGACCAGCTTTTCAGCGCGGCCGTTGCTGGCCCAGTGTGCGCGCACACAAGCGGCCAGCGCGTCGATATAGCCCGGGTGGTCATGGTAATTGTTGACAAAGCGAAACTCGGGAATGCGGCGCGTTCTTGCGGCCCAGCTGTACACCGCATCGAACACACTGGCAGTGCTGGTGCCGCTGTATTGCGGATAGGCCGGCAGCACCAGGATGCGCGTCACGCCCTCGGCCTTGAGTGAATTGAGCTGCGAGGCGATGGAGGGCTGGCCATAACGCATGGCATAACGCACTTCGACAAAATGGTCGCGCTCGCCCAGGTAGCCGCGCAGCAGCACGGCTTGCTTTGCAGTCCACACCTTCAGCGGCGAGCCTTCCGCGGTCCAGATGCTGGCGTATTTGGCGGCCGATTTCCTGGGCCGCACGCGCAGGATGATGCCGTGCAAAATCAGCCACCACAGCACCTTGGGGATTTCGATCACGCGCGGGTCGCTGAGGAACTGCGCGAGGTAGGGGCGCAGTGCTGCAGCGGTGGGCGCGTCGGGCGTGCCGAGGTTGCAGTACAACACTGCGGTGCCGCTGGCGGCGCTGGGTGCTTGCCCGTGCACAAAGGTGGGTTCGGGGGAAAAAGACATGGGTTATTCTCCCTTACCTATGCTTGACCTGACAATTATTAAAGCCATCACCCTTGACCTTGACGATACCCTCTGGCCGGTCTGGCCCGCGATAGAACGGGCCGAGTCCGCACTCGACGAATGGCTGGGCCGCCATGCGCCCATGACCGCGGCGCTGTTTGCCAACCCCACGGCGCGGCACGACATCCGTGAGCAGGTTGTCCGGACCCGGCCTGAACTCAGGAACAACCTCAGCGCCATCCGGCGCGAGGCCATCCGGCTGGCCTTGTACCGCTCCAAGGAAAACCCCCTGCTGGCCGATGAGGCGTTTGAAGTTTTTTTTGCGGCGCGCCACGAAGTGACGCTGTTTGATGATGCGATGCTCGCGCTGGAGTTTTTTTCGGCACGTTATCCGGTGGTGGCGTTGTCCAATGGCAATGCCGATGTGGGACGCATCGGGCTGGGGCCTTATTTTCGCGCCGCCATCAGCGCGCAGGAGTTCGGCGTGGGCAAGCCCGACCCGCGGATTTTCCTGGCGGCGGCGGGCGCAGTCGATGTACACCCCTACAACGTGCTGCATGTGGGCGATGACGCCACCCTCGATGTGCTGGGCGCGCTCAATGCGGGCATGCAGACGGCCTGGGTCAACCGCGCCGACCATCTGTGGACGCATGAATCAGCGCCGCATGAAACCGTGACCAGCCTGACCGAGCTGTGCGACCTGTTCAGGCTTGCAGAGGGAGAAAAACCGTGACCCTGAAGATTTACGGCATTGCAGCCTCACGCACCTCACGCCCCCTGTGGGTCGCGCAGGAGCTCGGCCTGGTGTATGAGCACATTGCCCAGCCTTACGAAGGCGGCGCAACCCGCACGCCGGAGTTCCTTGCGCTCAACCCCAACGGACATATTCCGGTGATCGACGACGACGGCGTGCTGGTCTGGGAGTCCATGGCCTGTGCCTTGTACCTGGCCGGGCGTTTCCCGGGCGAGGGGCAGGCCTCACTGGGCGCGCTGAACCATGCGGAGCAGGCTGACATCCTGCGCTGGAGCTTCTGGGCCGTGACCGAATGCGAACAGGATGCGCTGACTTTCCTCATGCACCGCGTGGCCATGCCCGAAGACAGGCGCAAGCCCGAGCTGGCATTGAAGGCCGAGCAGCGCCTGGCGCCTGCGCTGCGCGTGCTGGAGCAGCATCTGCAGACACGCAGTTATGTGGCGGGCGAACGTTTCACCGTGGCCGACATCTGCGTGGCGTCGGTGCTGGCCTGGGCCCAGCGCGCCGAAGCGATGGCGCAATGCCCGCGGCTGGCCGGCTGGCTGGAGCGCTGTCTGGCGCGGCCCGCGCAACTGCAGGTGCGCGTGATGGCCAAGAACGAGCGCAAAAGTCTGCAGCCATCGAAAATATAAGAAAAAAATGCCTCCAGCCCTTATGGGGCGGGCGCAAGCAGCTACCTATTTGGTAGCAAATTGCGCGGCCTGCAGCGCCGAACGCACCGCGCCCTCCAGCGTGGCCGGATAGGGCCCATCAATGTAATCACCGCAGGCGAGCAATCCCGGAAGTACTTGCATCGGCGGCCGCTCAAGGCCGGGCAGGCAGGCGAAGGTTGCGCGTTTTTCCACAATCGTTTGCACGGCCTGCAGGATGTTGAGCCCGAGTTGCTGCTTGGCCTGGACCAGCACGCGCTGCGCCAGCGCGGCAGAGTCCACACTGCTGGCGCTGACCACAAAGGCGAGCAGGCCCGCCGGCCCGCCGAGCTGGCCGCGGTCGAACACAAACTGCGCCGGCGCCTCGCCCTCCGGTGCGCCGGCGCGCAGCGTGAGCATGGGTTGCGCCAGGCGCGCGCCGGAACAATAGGCATAGACAGTGGTGATGGCTTCAAACTGCAGCGCGCGGGCCTGCACCAGCCACGCTTCGCAGGGCAGGCCGCAGGTTTCAGCCAGCCGTGCGGCCTCGGCGGGCGGGCAGGCCAGGACGACACGGTCGAACGGGACACCGTCCACCAGCCATCCTGCGGCGGTGGAGGCCAGGGCCAGCACACGGCGGCCCAGGCAGACCTCGCCGCCTTGCTGCGCAACCCAAGCCAGCGCCGCGTCGGGCAACAGTGCGCTCAGGTCCCGGCGTGGCAGCAGCAGGTTGGAGCCGCCGGACTCGGCGAACAGGGCATCGCGCAGCACACGCAGGTACACCTGGGCGCTGGCGCGATCCGCCGGCGTGTTCAGCGCCGAAACACAGAGCGGCTCGATCAGGGTGGACATCACGGCTGGCGTCAGGCTGCGGCACAGCCGGGCCACGGACAGTTCGGGTGCACAGCGAAAGCCCGCGAGCTGCCAGCCTGCGGCAGCGCGCAGCAGCGAGAGCCTGTCGCGCCACGACCAGCCGCGCGCGCGGACAATGCCGGCCAGCGCGTCAAGGGGCGCGGGGAGCCGGGGAAAGCGCAGCCCTGTGCCGTCGGGAAACTGCAGGGTCAGCGGCAGGCGCAGCAGCGTGTCTTCGGCAGAGATGCCGAGGTCGGCCATCAGGCGCAGCGTTTCACTGTAGGCGCCGATCATGATGTGCTGGCCGTTGTCCAGCGCCAGCGCCGTGCCGTCAGGCAAGCGTCCGTCGATACGCCGCGCACGGCCACCGGCAATGCGTGCCGCCTCGAAGACCGTGACCTGTTGGCCCAGCCGCGTGGCTTCGACCGCCGCAGCGCAGCCGGCCCAGCCGGCGCCGATGACGGCGACTCTCACGTCGCACTCCACGGAGCCCGTGGTCCCGTTATCAGCAGGCCTTGGCGGAGGCGGGCTTTTGCAAGCAGGGGCCGCG
>CAZIYA010000143.1:0-8949 GCA_964543355.1 uncultured Polaromonas sp. | reverse complement strand
GCCATCAGTTCGCGGATCGGTGTGAACAGGCCGGTGTAGGTGGCGGGGTTGCTGCGCGGCGTGCGGCCAATCGGCGACTGGTCGACGTTGATGACCTTGTCGAAATGCTCAATGCCTTCAATGCTTTCGTGCGGCGCCGGCTCCTCATGCGCTCGGTACAGCGTGCGCGCCACGGCGGCATACAGCGTGTCGTTGACCAGCGTCGATTTGCCCGAACCCGAAACGCCGGTGACACAGGTCAGCAGGCCCACTGGAAAATCGACGCTGACATTTTTCAGGTTGTGCCCACTGGCGTTGACGACCTTGATGGCCTGCATGTCGCCCTGCGTACGCAAATGTTCGGCTTCACGTGCGGCACGTTTGATGCCGGCCGCGCTGGGTGCAAACTTTGAGGGTTTCTTCGGGTCGCGGTAAGGCGCCTTGACGACCGTCGGTAGCCAGGGCGTGCGGCGCTTTGGCACTGCGATGGCGAGGGTTCCCGCCAGGTACTTGCCGGTCAGCGAATCCGGGTTGGCCAGCACGTCGTCGTAGCTGCCCTGCGCCATCACGCGTCCGCCATGGATGCCGGCGCCCGGTCCCATGTCGATCACGTGGTCAGCCGCGCGGATCATGTCTTCGTCATGCTCGACCACCAGCACGCTGTTGCCGATATCCCGCAGGTGTTTGAGCGTGCCGATCAGGCGGTCGTTGTCGCGCTGGTGCAGGCCGATGCTGGGTTCGTCCAGCACATACATCACGCCGGTCAGGCCCGAGCCAATCTGCGAGGCCAGGCGAATGCGCTGCGACTCGCCGCCTGACAGCGTCTCGGCGCTACGGTCCAGGCTCAGGTAGTTCAACCCCACGTCGTTGAGGAATTTCAGGCGCAGGCCGATCTCGCGCACCACCTTGCCGGCAATTTCGGCTTTGGAGCCTTCCATGGCCAGCGCGTTGAAATAGTCGAAGGATTCGCGCAGGGTCACGCTGCTGATTTCGTAGATCGCCTTGCGCTCGCCAGGTGAGCCATCGGCAGCCGGCGCGCTCACAAGGTAAACATGGCGTGCTTCGTTGCGCAGGCGCGTGCCTTCGCAGTCGGAGCAGGGTTGCAGGCTGCGGTAGCGCGCGAGTTCTTCGCGCACCGCGGCCGAGTCGGTCTCGCGGTAGCGCCGTTCGAAGTTGGTGATTACGCCTTCAAAGGGGTGCTTCTTGTTGATCTTCTTGCCGGCAAAATTGCCGGAGTCCATCACATAGCTGAACTTGATTTCTTCTTCGCCCGAGCCGTGCAACACGACCTGCTGCACTTCGGCGGGCAGGTTTTCAAAAGCCGTGTCGAGGTCGAACTTGTAATGTTTGACCAGGCTTTCCAGCATGGAGAAGTAGTAGCCATTGCGCCTGTCCCAGCCCTTGACGGCGCCACTGGCCAGGCTGAGCGAGGGAAAGGCCACGACACGCGCCGGGTCGAAAAACTCCATGTGCCCCAGGCCGTCGCAGCTCGGGCAGGCGCCCACCGGCGAGTTGAAGGAAAACAGGCGCGGTTCCATCTCGCTGAGCGAGTAGCTGCAGACCGGGCAGGAAAACTTCGCGCTGAACAGATGCTCCTTGCCGGAGTCCATTTCCATCGCCAGCGCCTTGCCGTCGGCCAAGCGCAGCGCTGCTTCAAAACTTTCCGCCAGGCGCTGCTGCATGTCGGGCCGCACCTTGAGGCGGTCGATCACCACGTCGATGTTGTGTTTCTCGGCTTTCTTGAGCTTGGGCAGCTCGTCGAATTCGTAGGCCGTGCCGTCGACACGGAAGCGCACATACCCATGGGCCTGCATTTCCGCAAACACGTCGATGAACTCGCCCTTGCGTTCGCGCGCGACGGGCGCCAGGATCATCAGTTTGGTGTCTTCCGGCAGGGCCAGGACATGGTCCACCATTTCGCTGACACTCTGCGCCTGTAGCGGCAGGTCATGTTCGGGGCAGAAGGGCGTGCCGGCGCGGGCAAACAGCAGGCGCAGGTAGTCGTGGATTTCGGTCACCGTGCCCACGGTGGAGCGCGGGTTGTGCGATGTCGCCTTCTGCTCGATGGAAATCGCCGGCGACAGGCCTTCGATCATGTCCACATCGGGCTTGTCCATGAGCTGCAGGAACTGCCGTGCGTAAGTGCTCAGGCTTTCCACGTAGCGGCGCTGGCCCTCAGCGTACAGCGTGTCAAAAGCCAGGCTGGATTTGCCCGAACCGCTCAGCCCGGTGATCACCACCAGCTGGTTGCGCGGGATGTCGAGGTCGATGTTCTTGAGGTTGTGCGTGCGCGCGCCGCGGATGCTGATGCGCTGCATGGCCAGACTTTGTGCCAGGTAGCGGCCCGGGTCGGGTTCCGCCACCTGCTTGCTGTCTGTAGCCGCGGGAGCGAGGTATTTGCCGTCTGTGGAGGAGTTCACTGTGTTGGGGCGCCGCAAAACCCTCCATCATAGACGTGTAGCGGTTTTTTAGCTCCCTTGACCCTTGGGCGCGGAGTGGCGCGCCTGCCGGTCCCGGCGCCAGGCGGCCGGCGGTGTCCCGAACTCGCGCCGGAAAGCCCGGCTGAAGGCGGTATCGGTCTGGTAACCCACCTCTTCGGCAATACGGGCCAGCGGCGCATTGCTGCGGCATAGCAGGTTGGAGGCCAGCACCATGCGCCACTGCGTCAGGTACTGGATCGGCGAGCTGCCCACCAGCTGCTGAAAGCGCTCGGCCAGCACCGACCGGGAGGTGCCCGCGGTACGGGCCAGTTCTTCCAGCGTCCAGGCCTGCGCGGGATTCTGGTGCAAGGCGTTCAGCGCGGCGCCCACCACCCGGTCGCCCACGCCGGCCAGCCAGCCGGTGCGGCCCTTTCCCTGGCTATTCATGTAAAGGCGCAGGACCTCGATGAACAGCACTTCGGCGAGCTTGGCCAGCACCCCGGCACCACCGGGCCGCGGGGAGCGGGCCTCGGCCAGCGCGTAGCGAACCGATGCTTCCAGCCAGATGCCGGCGTTCGATCCGCGCACATTGACTTTCACCACCGGAGGCAGGCCCGCCAGCAGCATGCCGGCCAGACGCGCATCGCAGGCCAGATAGCCGCATACCAGACGCGTGGCCGGGCCGCCGCCGCCATAGGCCAGCTGGCGCGGCCGGCGCGAGAGCACCACATCCAGGCGCGCGCCGCCAGAGGCGGGGGCCAGGCCGGGCTGAGAATTCATGCGGTGCGCATCGCCCTGTGGAAAAATAATGCAATCACCGGCGGTCAGGCGCATTGGCGGCTCGTCGCCGAGCTCGACGTAACACTCGCCCTCGGTGATCAGGTGAAAAATCACCACACGCTCGGCGTCGGGCTCCAGGAATGGCGCTGCCGTGCTGGCACTGGGCGACTGGTAACACCAGGGGGCCGTGAAGCGGGCGTTGATGAAAATGGCACCGACCAGCCGGACAACACGCAATGTTTCCGACAACGCGTCCATCAGGCGCCGTCGATCTCGACGCGCAGTGTCATGGGCACGGCGGTGCGCAGCGCCGCGGACATGGGCGCGTTCGCATGGCCGCGCTCGACCAGCGCACGCAGGCGCTCGGGCGAAATGCCGGGTGCGGAAATGCGCACCTGGATGTCCATGCCCAAGGGCCCGCCATAGACCACTTCACCGTTCGCGTCCGGCATGCCCAGCATGCCGCGGGCATCGGACCGGCTGAAGGTCTTCACCTCCAGTGACGCCAGGGTGATACCCTCCCGGGCGGCGGCCATGGCGATGCAGGTGGCGGCGCAGGAAGCAACCCCTGCCCGAACCAGCCAGCCCGGCGAAACCTGGTCGCCCGTGCCGCCCAGTTCCTCGGGCATGTCGGTCTGGACCTGCTTGCCGCTGGCATGAGTGGCCACTGCGCGCAGGCCGCCTTCCCACCGCACGATGCCCGGCGGATCTTCGTGAAGCCCGGTTTCGGGACGGCGCTGAAACACCGACTCCACCCGCTGCAACGCCGCCGCAATATCCCGTGCCGCCATGTGTTCTCCACAAGAGGAATGATGCGCTGGATTCTAGGCTTCACCCCGCGATATGCACAGCGCAGCGGTAGCCGCGCGGATGAATGGGCAGTGATTCCGGACGCTGGGTCAGCCGGTGCCAATGCCGGGCGCGAATTCCGGACGCCTGGGCAGACCAGGGCGACGTTCAGGCAGGACACGCCCCCTGCCTGCACATGACACTGCCGGCTGTTCACCACAACACCAGGAACCCAATATGAACGCACCGACCGACCTCAATGCCCTGAAAGCCCGCCAGCAGACCGCCTGGGCCAGCGGGGACTACGCCGTGATTGGCACCACCCTGCAACTCGTCGGCGAGCAGCTCGCCGAAGCCTGCGACCTGCGCTGGGACGAAAACGTGCTGGACGTCGCGGCCGGCAACGGCAATGCGACGCTGGCCGCGGCACGCCGCGGCTGCAAGGTGATATCCACCGACTATGTCGCCACTCTGCTGGAACGCGGCGCCGAACGTGCGCGCGCCGAAGGCCTCGAGGTCCAGTTCCAGACGGCCGACGCAGAGGCCTTGCCGTTTGCCGACGCCAGCTTTGACGCGGTGCTGTCGACCTTTGGCGTCATGTTCGCGCCCGACCATGGCAAGGCCGCATCCGAGCTGGCGCGGGTATGCCGGCCCGGCGGGCGCATCGGCATGGCCAACTGGACCCCGGAGGGGTTCATCGGCCAGTTGTTCAAGACGCTCGGGCGCCATTTGCCGCCCCCGGCGGGCGTGCTGTCACCTTCGCTCTGGGGGACGGAAACCCACCTGCGTTCCATCTTCGGCACCGCTGCCGCCCGAATATCCGTGACGCCCCGGCATTTCAACTTCCGCTACCGCTCGGCAGCCCATTTCATCGAAGTCTTCCGCACCTGGTACGGACCGGTGCACAAGGCCTTTGCCGCCTTGCCCGAAGACAAGGCCAAGGCATTGGAAGCCGACATGACGGGGCTGCTCAACGGGCTGAACCGGGCCGGGCCGGGTTCGCTGGTGGTTCCCAGTGAATACGTCGAAGTGGTCATCACACGGCACTGAACATGGAACCCCGGCTGCAACGGCGCGTACAGCGGTATGGCTGGGACCTGGCGGCGAACGAGTACGAAGCGCTCTGGCAGGCCCAGCTTGCGCCGGCCCAGGCCGGGCTCCTGGCATCGGCGTCGCTGGCACCGGGCGAACGGGTGCTGGACGTGGCTTGCGGCACCGGCCTCGTGAGCCTGCAGGCCGCTCGCGCCGTGGGCCCGCGGGGACGCGTCCTCGGCGTCGACCTGTCCGGACAGATGGTTGATGCTGCTGCCCGGCGGGCGGCTGACGGCGGGCTGCCGAATGTGGACTTCGCGCGCATGGACGGTGAGGCACTGGCCGTGCCGGATGGCGGCTTTGACGCCGCGCTGTGCGCCTTCGGCCTCATGTACATGCCCGAACCCGGACAGGCCTTGCGGGAAATGCACCGGGTGTTGCGGCCGGGCGGACGGCTGGGACTGGCCGTGTGGGGAGAGCGCGCACGTTGCGGATGGTCAGCCGTGTTCCCCATCGTGGATGCCGAGGTGACCAGCGAGGTCTGTCCGCTGTTTTTCCGTCTCGGGCAGGCGGACGCGCTGGCCCGTCTGTGCGAGGGCGCCGGCTTTCAGGCCGTGACCCGGCAACGTCTCGCAGCCCCACTGGCTTATGCCGATGCCGACCAGGCCTGCGACGCCGCTTTTGTCGGAGGTCCGGTGGCGCTGGCCTGGGCCCGCTTTGATGAAGGCGCGCGGAAAAGGGTACGTGCACGTTATCTCGAGGCCATTGCTCCCTGGCAGGCGGGCCGGGGTTACCGCGTGCCGGCCGAATTTGTCCTCGTTTCCGCCATTCGCTAGTGTCCTGTCCCGTAAATAAGATGATGAAATGAAATTGTCCAGTCAGTCGCCAGGCAAGGCGCGAGGAGGCGACATAGCCGTAGCTATGGCAACGACGAGTAACGCCGCATGGTGGCTGAATGGGCGATTTGATACCGCCTCTATCTGCGGGACAGGGCACTAGGCAGGCGGCAAGAGCGACCATGCGCACGTGACCCATGAATGAAACAAAACAAGCAGACAGGAAAACACAATGCCTCCAGTTCTAGATTCCCCGACCCAGGCCGCTGCACAGGAAGGGCCAGGCAACCGCGTCATCATCGAAGCGTGGAATACCGTGCTGTACGAAAAATTCTGCCGCTTCCGGCACCTGCTCGTGGAGGGGCTGTCGCAGCACAGCGATGCGGCGCTTGACCGCTGCCGTTATTCCGAAAGTGCGCGCGTACTGGATGTTGGCTGCGGCTTTGGCGACAGCACGCTGCAAATCGCCGGATGCGTCGGCCCGGCCGGTGAGGCCGTTGGTGTGGACTGCGCCGCCAACTTCATCAGCGCAGCCGAGGCCGAGGCGCGCAACAAGGGCGTCGCCAACGCACGCTTCGTGGTCGGCGACGCCCAGAGTGGCAACCTGCGCGGCCCGTACGATCACGCGTTCGCGCGCTTCGGCACCATGTTTTTCAGGTTGCCGGGCACGGCCATGCGCAACATACGCAGGGCCCTCAAGCCGGGCGGCACGCTGACGCAAATCGTGTGGCGCCAGCGCGAGGAAAACCCGTGGCTGCATGAGGCGGAGTTGCGCGTCAGGGAGATCGTGCCGGTTGTCTCGCACGAGGAAAGCGGTCAGGTGCATTGCGGTCCGGGCCCCTTCTCGATGGCGGGTCCGGACATGGTGAGCACCATGCTGCGTGGCGCAGGCTTCGAACGTATCACTTTCGAGCGCCATGACTGCGACATCTGCATAGGAAGCGACATGGACGACGCGATCGAGTTCGCGATGGCGCTCGGTCCTGCCGGCGAGATCATCCGTCTTGCGGGAGAGGAAGGCGCAAAACGCAGGCCCCAGGTGGTGGCGGCGCTCAGGCAAACGCTCGCCCCTTTTGCGCGGACCGATGGCATATGGGCGCCGTCGAGCACCTGGTTCATTACCGCAACGAATCCCGGCTGACCAGAGGCCATGCGGGTTACCCGACCCTTGCGCAAGGGGCAAGAATCAGATGTCTCCGGGTGCACCGGCGGAATCCTGGCCGTGGAGCCGCCGCCCGAACCCCTGGCCAGGTGGCGCGTTTCGTGCTTCTTCTTGCGCAAGAAAACCTGGCGCCATCTTCTTCATCGTGTGAGCCTTTCGGCGGCGGTCGCCAATTCAAAGACAATAGGCGATTCGGCCGTGGGTTTTGCGGCGCGTCCCCTGACCAACTTCCATCCGATCCGTGTCTTCAGCCCGTCCCGCCCCGCCTTCTTACCCCATGACTGCCACCGAGCGGCGCGCCAGCGCCTCGCTGGCGTCGATTTTTGCGCTGCGCATGCTCGGGCTGTTCCTGGTGTTGCCGGTGTTTGCGCTGGAAGCGGCACGTTACCCGGGCGGTGACGACCCGGTCCGCATCGGCCTGGCCATGGGCATTTACGGCCTGACGCAGGGCATTTTGCAGATTCCCTTCGGCATGGCGTCGGACTGGCTCGGGCGCAAGAAAGTCATTGTTTTCGGTTTGATGGTGTTTGCGCTGGGCAGTTTTGTGGCCACCTGGGCGCCTGACCTGACCTGGCTCATCATCGGCCGCTCGCTGCAGGGCGCCGGGGCCATTTCTGCCGCCGTCACCGCGCTGCTGGCCGACACCACGCGCGATGAGGTGCGCACCAAGGCCATGGCGCTGGTGGGTGCCAGCATCGGCCTGATGTTTGCCCTGTCGCTGGTGCTGGCCCCGGTGCTGGCCGCGCAGGTGGGCCTGGGCGGCCTGTTTGCATTCACCGGTTCGCTGGCGCTGGCCGGCGTTGCGGTGGTGATCTGGTGGGTACCGGCCGAGCCGGCGCAGCACGTGAACCGGCCGCGCGGCAGCCTGGCCGAGGTGCTGAAACACGAAGGCTTGTTGCGGCTTGATGTCGGCGTGTTTATCCTGCATGCCGTGCAACTGGCGATGTGGGTGGCCGTTCCGGCGCTGCTGGTGCAGGCCGGGCTGGGCAAGGACCAGCACTGGCAGGTTTACCTGCCGGCGGTGCTTGCTTCTTTTCTGGTGATGGGCTTCACGCTGTTTCCCATGGAAAAGCGCGGCTACCTGCGCGCCGTGTTCCTGGCCGCCGTGGGGCTGATCGCGCTGGTGCAGTTCGGACTGATGGGCGCGGCCATGCAGGCGTCCTCCAGCCCGGCCTGGCTGGGCGCCTTGTTATTCCTGTTTTTCTGCGGTTTCAACATCCTGGAGGCCAGCCAGCCCAGCCTGGCCTCACGGATCGCGCCAGCCCATTCACGCGGCGCGGCACTCGGGGTGTACAACACCCTGCAGTCGCTCGGTTTTTTTGCCGGCGGCGCCGTGGGCGGCTGGCTGGCCAAAACCGCGGGCGCGCAGGCTTTGTTTGCCGCCTGCGGCGCCCTCATGCTGCTGTGGCTGCTGGTGGCCTGGCCGATGACTGCGCCAGGACGGCATGCCGGCGCGTCCGGTTCAGAGCCGCCTGCGCCCGAAACGGCTGGTGCGGTGGCGGCCCAGCCAGTTAAACTGTGAAAAATTAGGAGAACATGCCATGGCATCCGTCAACAAAGTCATCCTCGTCGGCAATCTCGGCCGCGACCCCGAAGTGCGTTACATGCCCAGCGGCGACGCGGTGGCCAACATCGCGCTGGCCACCAGCAGCAAGTACAAGAACAAGGCCGGTGAAATGGTCGAAGAGACCGAATGGCACCGGGTCAGCTTTTTCGGCCGCCAGGCCGAAATCGTCGGTGAGTACCTCAAGAAAGGCCGTTCGGTCTATATTGAGGGCCGCTTGAAAACCCGCAAGTACACCGACAAGGACGGCGTCGAAAAATACGCGACCGACATCATTGCCAGCGAGATGCAGATGCTCGGCAGTCGCGAAGGCATGGGCGCTCCCGGCGGCGACGGTGAGGGCGATGGCGGCGAACGCCAGTATTCGCGCGCCCCGGCCGCCGCCCC
>CAZIYA010000142.1:0-9076 GCA_964543355.1 uncultured Polaromonas sp. | reverse complement strand
GCATTCCGGCCACGGGCGCGGTGCTCAATGCGCTGAACACCCGGCTCGATGCAGAGACGATTGCCTTCATGCTCGACCACGGCGAGGCCAGGGTGGTCATCGTCGATCCCGAGTTCGCGCCTGTCATGAAAAAGGCGCTGGCCCTGCGCCAGTCCACCGCGCCGCTGTTGGTCATTGACGTCGAAGACGCGGTCTACACAGGCCCCGTGGTACGTATTGGAAACATCCGTTACGACGAGTTTCTGGCCGGCGGCGACCCGGCGCATGCCTGGCAACTGCCCGCCGAGGAGTGGGATGCGATTGCGCTGAACTACACCAGCGGCACCACCGGCAACCCGAAAGGCGTGGTCTATCACCACCGCGGTGCCGCACTCAACGCGATCTCCAACATTCTCGAATGGGACATGCCCAAACACCCGGTGTACCTCTGGACCCTGCCCATGTTTCATTGCAACGGCTGGTGTTTTCCGTGGACCGTGGCGGCGCGTGCCGGCATCAACGTCTGCCTGCGCAAGGTTGATGCGCAGGCGATTTTTGATGCAATCCGCGAGCACGGTGTCACCCATTTCTGCGGCGCGCCCATCGTGCACGGCATGCTGGTGAATGCGCCGGCCACCATGAAACACGGCCTGCCCGCGGGCGTCAAGGCCATGGTGGCCGGGGCCGCGCCGCCGGCGTCCATGATCGAAGGCATGGACACGATGGGTTTTGATTTGACGCACGTCTACGGCCTGACCGAGGTTTACGGCCCGGCCACCGTGTGTGCCGTGCAGGACAGCTGGGAGGTGCTGGACATCGGCGAACGCGCCCGCATGCATGCGCGCCAGGGCGTGCGTTACCACCTCGAACGCGACGTGCGTGTGCTTGACGCGCAGACCCTGCTGCCTGTGCCGCCCGACGGCGAAACCATGGGCGAGATCATGTTTCGCGGCAACATCGCGATGAAGGGTTACCTGAAAAACGCCAAGGCGACTGCAGAGGCCTTTCAGGGCGGCTGGTTCCACAGCGGCGACCTGGCGGTGATGTACCCCGACGGCTACATGAAGATCCGGGACCGCAGCAAGGACGTCATCATCTCGGGCGGTGAAAACATCTCTTCCCTCGAAGTGGAGGACGTGCTTTACCGCCACCCCGACGTGCTGGCCGCGGCCGTGGTGGCCAGGCCCGACGAGCGCTGGGGCGAAACACCCTGCGCCTTTGTCGAGCTCAAGGCCGGGGCGGCCACCACGGCGGAGGACCTGGTGGCGCACTGCAAAAAACACCTGGCCGGTTTCAAGGTGCCGCGCGCGGTGGTGTTCGGCGAGTTGCCGAAAACCTCGACCGGCAAGATCCAGAAGTTCGAACTGCGCAAGCAGGCCGGCTCGGCTGTGGCCATCGACGTCTGACACGCACGTCCGGCGCCATGCAGATCCTCAGCCATCAGGCCGCCCATGTGATGGCCAGCCCGGCGGCCTTCGCCTGGCGGGTGCTCAAGGGCTTCCGGGCCAACCAGGGCCTGCTGCTGGCCGGCGCGGTGGCTTATTACGCGCTGCTGTCGATTGTCCCGCTGCTGATCCTGGCGGTGATCGCGCTGTCGCATGTGATCGACCAGGCCGAACTGCTGCAGACCCTGGGCCGCTACCTGGAGTGGCTGATGCCTTTGCAGTCGCGCGCCGTGGTGGCCGAACTGGCGACCTTTCTCGAACACCGCGACGTGGTCGGCTGGGTGCTGCTGGCCACCATGCTGTTTTTCAGCTCGCTGGCTTTCACCGTGCTGGAAAACGCGATGTCGGTGATCTTCCTGCACCGCATTGCGGTACGGCGCCGGCACTTCATCGTCTCGGCCTTGCTGCCTTACTGCTACATCGTCAGCCTGGGCGTCGGGCTGCTGGTGGTGACGCTGGTCTCGGGCGGCCTGCGCGCCATGGGTGAAGAGAGCGTGGACGTGCTGGGCCGCGAATGGTCGCTCAGCGGTGTCTCGGGCCTGCTGCTTTACCTGCTGGGGCTAGCCGGGGAAATCTTCCTGCTGACCTCGGTCTACATGGTCATGCCCGTCGGGAAACTCTCCTGGCGGCACGCACTGATAGGCGGCGTGACGGCGGCACTGCTGTGGGAGATCACACGCCACCTGCTGGTCTGGTACTTCAGCACACTGTCGCACGTGAACGTGGTGTACGGCTCGCTGACCACTGCCATCGTGGTGCTGCTGAGCCTGGAGATCGCGGCCACCTTGCTGCTGCTGGGCGCCCAGGTGATTTCCGAATACGAGCGCATCGATAAACCGCCCGAGTCTGTACCGCCCAACCCGCTGCGCGCGGAAACTCCTTAGGTTTTCCTGGGCCTGACCCGGGAGGATTTCTTCCCGGGCGTCACGCTGCGGTTGCTATCAAAAGAAGAGCTGCCTGCGCGCGTCCTTCATGGGCTGGAGCCTGTTTTGATGCTCAGTCACCCATAACCACACCTTCACGGCGCGGATCGGCGCCGCCCAGCCACAGGGGCTTGCCGTGCGCCTGGCCGCGCGCAATCGCCTGCAGGCCGCTGGTCATGTTCATCTCGCGCACCTCGGCGCCACGCGCCTTCAAGGCCTCGACGGTGGCGGGTGTAAAGCGCTTTTCCTCGAGCAGGCTGGGGCCGTTGAGCGAGCCGAAGTTGGGCAGGTTGATGGCTTGCTGCGGCATCAGGCCCCAGTTGAGCACGCCGTACAGTGTTTTGGCGGTGTAGTGAATGATCAGCGCGCCACCGGGGCTGCCGCCGCTCATCACCAACTGGCCGGTGGCCTTGTCAAACACCAGCGTCGGCGCCATGGACGAGCGCGGCCGTTTGTTGGGCTGCACGCGGTTGGCCACCGGCGCACCGCTGGCGTCCGTGGGGGAAAAGCTGAAATCGGTCAGTTCGTTGTTCAGCAGGAAGCCATTCACCATCTGGCGTGAGCCGAAGGCGTCTTCAATGGTGGTGGTCATCGCAATGGCGTTGCCATAGGCGTCCACGATGCTGATGTGCGAGGTGCCGTACTCGGGCTGCTCCGGCATCGGGGCGTAGGCGCTTTTCGTACCGCCCGGCGTGCCCGGTTTGGCAACCTTCATGCTTTGCCCGCCGGGCTGGGCTGCAATCAGCTTCGCGCGTTCGGCCAGGTAGGCGGGGTCCAGCAGGCTCATCCAGTTGCCGCCGGGTGGCTGCACGAAATCGGGGTCGCCCAGGTACTGTGCGCGGTCGGCAAAGGCCAGGCGCGAGGCTTCGGTGTACAGGTGCAGCCAGTCGGCCGACGGTGCGGGGCCGGTGGTGCCGGGCAGGCCGCCCATGCCGGTGTCCAGCGCCAGCGTGGCGGCGGGGGTGTGGTTCAGGATGCCGAGGATCTGCCCGACCGCAATCGCGCCTGAACTTGGCGGCGGCATGCCGCAGATGCGGTAGTCGCGCGCCTGGGCCCGGTAGTCGTGGCAGATCGGCTCGCGCTTTTTGGCCTGGTAGCCTGCGAGGTCGGCCAGGCTGAGTTTGCCGGGGTTGGTCGGGTGGCTTTGCACCTTGGTCACGATGGCCCGGGCCACTTCGCCTTCGAGCAGGCCCTTGGCTCCGCTGGCAGCGATTTTCTTCAGCACGTCGGCCAGTGGCTGGTTGCGCAGCGTGGTGCCCACGTCCAGCGGCTCGCCGTTGGGTTTGTAGAAGTAGGCGGCGGCGACCGGGTCTTTCTTCAGGTGTTGCTCGGTTTTGAGCAGGGTGGCCAGGCGCGCGCTGACCTTGAAGCCACCCTCGGCCAGCGTGATGGCCGGTTTGAACAGCTGGGCCCAGGCCAGCTTGCCGTGCTGCTTGTGCGCCATTTCCAGCATGCGTACCGTGCCCGGTACGCCGACCGAACGGCCACCGACCACACCGTCGATGAAAACCATGGGTTTACCGTCGGCACCGACAAAGAGTTTTTCATCAGCGGCCGCGGGCGCCGTTTCCCGGCCGTCGAAGGCTTCGACCTTGCCGCCGTTGGCATGCAGCAGGAAAGCGCCGCCGCCTATGCCGCTCGATTGCGGCTCGACCAGCGCGAGCACCATTTGCACGGCAATCGCCGCGTCGATCGCGGAGCCGCCAGCCTTGAGCACCTGGTAGCCGGCATCGGTGGCCAGCGGGTTGGCCGCAGCCACCGCAAACTTCGTCGTGGCCCAGCCGGGTTTTTCGGTGTAGCCGGAAGCACCCTCGGGCTGCTGCGGCACACTGTACGCAAAGGGCGGGGCGGTGGCGCAGCCCGCGGCCAGCAAGGTGGCAGCCAGCGCAGCGGCCAGCAGGCGAAAGGCAGGGCGCTTCAGGACGGGGGCGGTGTCGTTCATGGCTTCTCCGGGTGATGAGCGCTTCATGGTAAACCGAAGCTGGCGCTGTTCCCGCAGGACAAGGCCTTGCCCTTCGCGGCGATTTGTAAGCAGCTGAAAAGAGGTGGGCCTGCCCCGGACCCGGGAACGAAGGCGTTGAAGTGTTGCGCTGCATCAATCAGCGCAGCGCCAGAGCGGGTCATGCTGTGCGCTTCAACGACCTGTTTTTGGAGCGCATCATGCACATTGGACACCTCCTGATCCTGATCCCCTTGCTTGTCGGGACAGCCCGACTGGCTGCGCAAGAGCCAGCGAAGCCGCCGCCCGCTGCGCGGGCCGCAGCGCCATCGGCCAGCGCGGATGCGGCGAAATCCGGGCGGGATGCTGCGAGAGCAAGCCGCGGAACGGTTGCCGCTGTCGAAGCCGCAGCCAGGAAGGCGGAACAGGCTGTTGGCGACATCTCGCAGGGCGTTTCGAACACGATCAGCCGGCTTGCCGGCAAGGCAGCGGATGCGGCGCGGCGCAGCCAGCAAAAAATCCGCGAAACCTCTGCAAAAGTGAACGAGGAAAACCGCCAGGTCTGGCGCAAGAGCGAAGAGGCGGCCGTGAAAGCTGTCACGGCCACGCAAGAGGCGGCGGACCGGGCCGAAGAGGCCGCACGCGCTGCTGCACGATCCGCGAAAGAAGAAACACAGAAAGCCGCCCAGGCTGCCCGCGAAGCTCTTCAGAAAGCGCGCGAAGCTGCACGTGAAGCAGCCCGGGCCGCCGCCGATGCTGCCGGGCGAACCCGCCGCTCTGGCAAGGACGCCTGACAGGCGTCAGGCCGCAGCTGGATGTTTGCGGCCTGACCTGAGGCTTTCAGGCGGCCATCAGACAAGCAGGGCTGTTCGTTGCGGCTTAGCGCGGTGCCAGGCGGATCGCGCCGTCCAGGCGGATCACTTCGCCGTTGAGCATGTCGTTTTCAAAGATGTGCTGGGCCAGTTTGGCGTAGTCCTGCGGCGTGCCCAGGCGGCTGGGGAAAGGCACGGAAGCGGCCAGCGAGTCCTGCACCTCCTTGGGCATGCCGAACATCATGGGCGTGCCGAAGATGCCGGGGGCAATCGTCATGTTGCGGATGCCGTTGCGTGCCAGGTCGCGCGCGATCGGCAAGGTCATGCCCACAATGCCGCCCTTGGAGGCACTGTAGGCGGCCTGGCCGATCTGGCCGTCGTAGGCCGCAACGGAGGCGGTGGAGATCATCACGCCACGTTCGCCTGTGGCTTCGGGTTCGTTCTTGCACATCGCGTCGGCTGCCAGGCGGATCATGTTGAAGCTGCCGACCAGGTTGACCGTGATGGTCTTGCTGAAGACGCCCAGGTTGTGCGCGCCGTTTTTTCCCACGGTTTTTTCCGCCGGCGCAATGCCGGCGCAGTTGACGAGGCCCATGAGTTTGCCCATGGACACGGCCTTGGCGACCACGGCCTGGCCGTCGGCTTCCTGGCTCACGTCGCACTTGACGAAGGCGCCGCCTATGTCTTTCGCAATCGCTTCGCCTTTTTCGACTTGCATGTCGGCAATCACGACCTTGCCGCCCTTGGCGGCCAGCATGCGTGCCGTGCCTTCGCCGAGTCCCGATGCGCCACCGGTGACGATGAATACTTTGCCTGCGATGTCCATGAGATGTTCCTTCGGGAATGATGAGGGGTAGTGTTTCGGAGTTGACGTTAACGTCAACGTCAAAGGCAATTATCACGCATAAAAAAAGCCCGGCGGACCGGGCTTTTTGAAGCTGAGTAGTGAGCGCCTCGCGTGACGCCCATCGAGGGCGATACGCTCGCCAGCCGCTACGCTGGTCGATCCCGCTGCGCGGGGGTGTGCCAGAGCGTCCGCGTTGCGCAGCAAGCAGCGGCGGCGCACCCTGTGATCGCGCTCGACGGCTTCGCTGCCGAGCTGACGCCTCGCGCGATCCTCGCTCTTCGCTTCGCGTCTTACTTGTACCCAACCCGGTCCAGCATCTGCTGCACCTTGACCTGGTTGCCGCCGATGACGCTGATCGGGATGGTCTCGGACTTGAAACTGCCGCCGGTCATGGCCTGCAGGGCCGTATTGCTGACCTTCACGCTGGCGACGGCGGGCCATTCGTTGTTGCCGTTGGCAAAGTAGTTCTGCGCCTCGGGGCTGGCCAGGTACTCCATGAATTTCACGGCATTGGCGGTGTTCTTGGCGTTTTTGGCGACGGCGGCGCCGGCGATGTTCACGTGGGTGCCCCAGGACTGCTGGTTGGGGAACATCACGCCGACCTTGTCCGCGATGGCTTGGTCTTCGGGTTTGGTGGAGCGCATGATGCGCGCCAGGTAGTAGCTGTTGGTGATCGCAATGCCGCATTCACCGCTGGCCACGCCCTTGATCTGGTCGGTGTCGCCGCCCTTGGGTGGGCGAGCCATGTTGGCCACCATGCCCTTGAGCCATTCTTCGGCTTTGGACGGCCCCATGTGTTCAGTCACAGCACCGAACAGCGAGAGGTTGTAGGGGTGCGAGCCCGAGCGGGTGCACAGCAGGCCCTTGTTCTTGGGGTCGGCGAGTTCTTCGTAGGTGTCCACGTCGGCCTTCTTGACCTTGACCTTGTCATAAACAATGACGCGGGCGCGGGTGGAAAAACCAAACCAGGTCGTTCCCTGCGGTGTGGCCTGGGCGCGCAACTGTGCCGGGATGGCGGCTTCCAGCGCGGGGGACTTGATGGGCTGAAACAGGCCTTCGCTCTCGCCTTTGGCCAGGCGCGCGGCATCAACCAGCAAAATCACGTCGGCAGGGGAGGCCGCGCCTTCGGCTTTCAGTCGCGCCAGGATGCCGGCATCATCGGCGTCCACGCGGTTGATCTTGATGCCGGTCGTCTTGGTGAAATTGCTGTAAAGCGCCTCGTCGGTCTGGTAGTGACGGGCAGAATAGAGGTTGACCACCTGCTCCTGCGCGTTGGCGGTGCCAGCAACGCCAAAGAGGGCCGCAGCCATCGTCAGGCAAACCAGGGGCGGAGTTTTTTTATACATGGGACGGGTTTGTGAAAGTTGGAATGCCATTGAGTGTAATACAAACGCGAATTGTTCTCAATAGCTTTGCTATTCCGTTCGACGTGCCGGGGCGCCTCGTTTGGCGCCGGGCCCGGTGGGGCCTGGCAGCAGCCGGGCTGGCGCTGCTGGCGGGGTGTGCCGGCTTCCATGCAAGGCCTGGCGGCCAGCCAGCCGCTCCAGCGCCGGCGGTGGAAGCCGGCGTAAAACGTCTGCCGCGCATCGGGCTGGCACTGGGCGGCGGCGCGGCGCGCGGTTTTGCCCATGTGGGTGTGATTGCCGTGCTGGAAGAGGCCGGCTTCAAACCCTCCCTGGTGGTAGGCACCTCGGTCGGCAGCCTGGTGGCAGCGCTTTACGCCAGCGGCAAAAGCAGCGCACAACTGCAGCAGACCGCGCTGAACATGGAGGAGGTGGCCATCACCGACTGGATGCTGCCGATTTTCGGCCGCGGCATGTTTCGCGGTGAGGCGCTGGGCCGTTATGTGAACGATCTGGTGGCGGGGCGGCTGATCGAGAACATGGCCATCCCGCTGGGCATTGTGGCCACTGACCTGAACAGCGGCCGGGCTGTGCTGTTCCAGCGCGGCGACACCGGCACGGCCGTGCGCGCCTCGAGCGCCGTACCGGCGGTGTTTGTGCCGGTCAAGATCAGCGGGCGCGAATATGTGGACGGCGGCCTGGTGTCGCCGGTGCCGGTGCGTTTTGCGCGGCAGATGGGCGCCGAACTGGTGATTGCGGTTGACATCTCCAGCCCGCCCGAGGCCAACACGTCCGACGGCACGCTGCAGATCCTGCTGCAGACCTTTGCCATCATGGGGAAAAGCATCAATCAGTACGAGCTCAAGGACGCCGACGTGGTGGTGCAGCCTTCCCAGATTGGCCTGAAAAGCGCCGACTTCTCGGCCAGACAGCGCGCGATCGACGCGGGGCGGGCTGCGATGCTGGCGGCGTTGCCGGCGCTTCGGGCGAAGCTGGAAATCATGCAGGCCGCAGCGCGCTGATACTCCTGTTTTGATAGCTGACTACGCATGAATGGCGAGGGATGGAGGCGTTTTCAGGCAAAAAAAAGCCTGACTTTGCAATCAGGCTTTAAGGGGTCCGTGAAACTGGATTTCTGGAAGGACCCGAGGAGACAACTGGCTGGAGCACCGCTCCGATGGTTGAATGGTCGGAGCCGCACCCCTGATTGGGTAGAGCCGGTAGTTCAGGGCATCCTTGCGGCCTCCCGTGATACCTGCTTTGGCCTGAATCAGCTGGCGTTCAAGCCGGCAAATTCAAGCCCTGTCATTAACGCTTTTTGGAAGCAGTCTTCGAAGCGTTCACAGCAGTGTTGGTCACGGCAGTGATGTTGGCTTCGGCCATTTCGCTGGCTTGCTTGACGGCTTTCTGGACCGACTCAAAAGCGTTGTTCGCAGCGGCGACGGCGCTTTTCATCACGGCCACAGCGGTTTCGGAACCTGCAGGAGCGTTCTTGGAGGCGCTGTCGATCAGGCCCATGAACTTGGCTTGGGCTTCAGCAGCCTGGCCTTCGAAAGCCTTGCCGACTTCAGCACCGGTACCGGTGGCGATGTCGTACAGGTGACGGCTGTAGGCTGCTGTTTTTTCAGCCAGGGGCTGCATCAGGCCGGCTTGCAGGGCGAGCAGTTCCTGGGCGTCTTTGGCGCCCAGCATCGATTGGGTGTGGTTGGCGGTTTCAGCCAGGGCAGCCTTGGAGGCCTGGACATTGAGTTCCACCAGTTTTTCAACGCCTTCAAAAGCCTTGCTGGT
>CAZIYA010000141.1:0-9195 GCA_964543355.1 uncultured Polaromonas sp. | reverse complement strand
GCGCAGCGCCCCCTCGGGGGGCAGCGACGACACGTCAGTGCGGAGCGTGGGGGCCCTTATTCTTTTTTGATGTTCCAGTACACCTGCGCACCGCCAGGCACCAGGCCGGAGATGTTTTTGCGCAGCGCCGCGGGGTTGTTGTATTGGCCCAGATGCACATGCGAGGCCGTCTCGATGGCACGCAATTGCAGCTGCTCGGCGAGTTTTTTCTTCTCCGCTTCGGTACCGGCCTGGGCGAACTTGACCTTGAGTTCTTCAATCGCCTTGTCGTCCTGCCAGCCGAACCAGCCCTTGTCACCGGTGGCATTGAGCATGGCCATGGTCAGCGGGTTCTGGATGTCGCCCGCCGTCCAGGCGGTCATGAAGGCATTCCAGCCGCCCTTGTCCGGTGCATCTTTCTTGGCGCGGCGGGCCAGCAGAGTCGCCCAATCGGATTGCTGCATGTCCACCTTGAAACCTGCGGCTTCGAGCTGCTGCTTGGCCACCAACGGAAGTTTTGCAATGGAGGCCAGGTCGGTAGGTCGCATCAGCACGATGGGCTCGCCCTTGTAGCCGGCCTCGGCCAGCATCTGCTTGGCTTTGGCGGGGTTGGCCATACCGGTGTAAATGCCGGTGTTTTCGCTGGCATAAGGTGTGCCGCAAGGAAAAATGCTCTTGCAGAACTTGTACATGCCGGGCGCACCGACCTGGGTTTTCAGGAAAGCTTCCTGGCCCATGGCCACCATGGCTGCCTGCCTGATCTTCACGTTGTCAAATGGTGCATGCAGGTGGTTGAAGCGGAAGATGTACTGCAGGCCAGCCGGCTGGGCATCCACAATCTGCACATCCTTGGCGGCCTTGAGCGAGGCGTACTGCTCAAAGGCGGGTTGCTCGATGATGTCCACCTCGCCGGCCAGCAAGGCATTGAACTGGGTTTGCGGATCGCGGATGATGATCCACTCGACGCGGTCCAGGTAAACAACCTTGCCGCCGGTGGTGCCGTCCGGCGCTTCGGCGCGGGGCTTGTACTTGTCGTTCTTGACGTAAACCAGTTTTTCGCCCGGCTTGTATTCGGCAGCCACAAACTTGTAGGGACCGGAACCGATGTTTTCCTTGATCTGCTCGCTGCCGGGCGTGGCGGCAATACGCGCGGGCATGATGAAAGGCACGTTCGACGAGGGCTTGCCCAGGGCTTCGAGCATCACGCCAAAGGGCTGGTTGAACTTGATGACAAAAGTTTTCGCATTGGGCGTTTCATAACTGGCCAGGCTCTTGGCCATGACCCCGCCAAAGCTGTCGCGGCTGGCCCAGCGCTTGAGCGATGCCACCACGTCTTCGCTGGTCACGGGTTTGCCATCGTGAAACTCCAGCCCGTCGCGCAGCGTGAAAGTCCAGACCTTGTTGTCCTTGGAGGCACTGTAGGTGTCCACCATTTGCGGCTTGACCTTGCCTGCCAGGTCCGTCCCGAACAGCGTGTCGTAAATCATGTAACCGTGGTTGCGGGTCACAAACGCCGTGGTCCAGATCGGGTCCAGGATGGTGATGTTCGAGTGCGGCACGACCTTGAGCGTTTTGGCCTGTGCCAGCACAGCCGGCGGCAACAACAAGCCGGAAACCAGGGCCACCGAAGCGGCCACGGTGAAAAGGGAGCGACGTTTCATGACAATTTTTCCTTGGGACAAGAGTTGGAACAGTCTGACAGGCCCCCGAGGGGGTTTTGTAATGTAACCATACATCGGATGCAATATTCAAGCCATCCATGGAAACAGCAGGAACCCGAAGACACTCACGTCCGGCCCGCGTGCTTTTGCAGTTGATGGCGCAGGTTCCGGGACCGGTTTCAGATCACCCCCAGCCAGCAGGCGCGCTGGATCGCCGACATCTTGTTGTCCACCTTGAGTTTGGCCATCGCATTGGAAAGGTGGTAGTTGACGGTGCGGTCGGCACAGTGCAGACGCTCTGCAGTCTGGCGTGCGGTCAGCCCCTCGAAGGCCAATGCCAGACACTCCGTCTCGCGCGGGCTCAGAGGACTGCTGGCCTCGGCCATGGTGCGCTTGAACAGTGGCCAGATGTTAAGGGCCGACCAGACCAGGGCCGCGGCCTCGGCGCGGTCGTGGAACTCGCGCGGGCTGAAGATAAAGCATTCAAAGGCACGGCCTGAAGGCAGGGGAAATTCGACCCGCACCGCACTCTGGAAGCCGTGGGCCAGGCACAGCAGGCGCCAACGGCTTCCATCGGCATGGACTTTGGCCTGATCCGATTTGGCAATATGTTGCCAGGCCACCAGCGGCGCATCCGAGTCGCGCCACGGCGCACCAAAATCCTCACTTTCAGCCAGGGCGAGCGCCGCGTCCAGAAAACGGGGCGGATGAACGGCCGCCACCCTCCGGTCCTGCCGCTGGCCAAACGGGTCGGGGCCCAGGACAACCACCGCCTCCACCGAAAATTCGCGCAGTGCGGAGATCCAG
The DNA here is from genome assembly GCA_964543355.1 of uncultured Polaromonas sp. Lineage (GTDB taxonomy): Bacteria > Pseudomonadota > Gammaproteobacteria > Burkholderiales > Burkholderiaceae_C > Polaromonas. The sequence goes on along the minus strand of CAZIYA010000141.1, from coordinate 6,748 downwards.
TCACTGAGCATGCTGTCCAGCGCAACACTGTCAAAGTTGACAGGGGGTCGCATGCTCAGTTTTGCTCCGGAGCTGTGACAATGTGCTGTGATATGTTCCAAGTTCTATTCATGACTTCCGTAGTGCCCGCCAGGATCAAACAACAGATTCGCGCGCTGTGGGGCCGCCCCGGCATGGGTGGCCGGCTGCGGGCGCGAATCAAGGCTGAACTGTTTCAGGAGCAGCTGGACCTTATTCTGCACCCGTCCCGGTGGCGCCTGCGCTGGCTCGGCTTGTTCACCGTCGTGGGGCATCCGCTGTTTGGATGGATCTGGGGGCACTGGTTGCCGCAGCCTTACGAAAGCCCCGCGTTGCGGGCGGTCATGGGCACGCTGGGCCTTTTGCTGATCTGGGAAAGCATTGTCAACGACCCCTCCAGCAAGTTGTCTGCGCGCATTTTCACCCTCGTTTTCTGGCTGCAGCTGCCGCTCTTTTTCAGCTGGATGTATCTTTGCAACAACGGCAACACGGTCTGGCTGGCCAGTTTTTGCGCGATGGTACTTATTTATTACCACGTGACCGACTGGCGCGCGGCGACCCTGGGCACACTCAGCGGCGCCTTGCTGGCCTGGATGCTGTTTCGCTGGTTCGGCCCGGCCGTGGCGCCCCTGAGTGAGCAGCAATTTGCCATCAACGCGGTGGTCATTGCCTTCAGCTGGGCCAGCGCCGTGGTGCTGGGACTGTCGTCGGCGAACCTGCGGCGCGAGCACCTGCAGCACACACTGACCACCATGGGCATCATGGCCCACGAGTTGCGCACGCCGCTGGCCACGATGTCGCTGATCGGCGATGCGGTGCGCAATGAAAGCCAGCAGTTCAAGGAGATCGCCCAGGCCCAGCGCCTGGACCAGCTGGTGGTCCGGCTGCACACACTGGTGCGCAACATGAACCAGCAGATCGACACGCAGATCGCCAATGCGCGCCTGCTGCGCCTGCCGACGCACAAGGAAACCGTCGGCGCCGCAGCACTGCTGCGCAATGTGGTCAAGGACTACCCCTACCGCAACTCACGGGAACGCGAGAGTGTCGCGTTGGTGCTACGCAAGGATTTTTCCTTCGAGTCGTCTTACCGGCTGTTCGCGCAGGTCATCAACAACCTGCTCAAAAATGCCTTCCGGTCACTGGCGGCCACCAGTTCCGCCCCCAAGCCCGGGGACCTGCGCATTGAAGTCGGCGTGCTCAACGGCTGCGGGCGCATTGTCGTCACCGACCAGGGGACAGGCATCGCGCCGGAGCTGCAGGCACGCATCTTCGAACCATTTTTCTCGACCGACCGGGGTACCGGCCATGGCCTGGGTCTGGCTTTTTGCCAGCAGGTGGTGGAAAGCGCCGGCGGCAGCATTCGCGTCCAGTCGGAGTCCGGGCGCGGTGCTGTCTTCATCATCGAACTCCCGCCACTCGGTTAACGTCAACGTCACGCAACCCATGAGTTTTCCCCTCTTCCACCGCCCCGGCGCGATTGTTTTTCTGGATGATGATCCGGCATATCTGGAGATGCTGGCCATGGTGTTGCCGCGCCAATGGAACGTGAAGCTGTACCTGCGGCCCCAGACCTGCATCAACCACCTGCAGCAGGAACCGCCACTGTGGGAAGCCGATGCCTGGGCCCAGCAGGAGATGATTGAACGCTGGCGTGCCGGCAGTCCGCTGATCCCTCAAATCCTGCGTTACTGGGCCACCCATACCGAACGCTTCGGACTGACCCGCGTCTGTGTGTTCGACTACGCCATGCCGGGCATGGACGGTCTGCAGGCACTGGGCGAGTTGACCGACTGGCAAGGCGGGCGCATATTGCTGACCGGACAGGCCGACGAACACGTGGCCGTCAGCGCTTTCAACCGGGGACTGATCGACCAGTTCATCGCCAAGCAGACCCCCGATATCTCCCAGCACCTGATCTCGGTAGTCCAGCGCATGCTGACGCAGCCACAGGTTCGCCATTCGCAGATATGGCGCAGCGCGCTGACCCAGCCGCAGCATGCCCTGCTGCAGGTGCCGTCGGTTGGCCGGCAGCTCGCCAGTCTGGCCAGCAACCACTGGATCGAACATGTGGTCATCGGCCAGCCCTTCGGCATTCTGGGCATGGACGCAGACGGGCGTGTCAGCTGGCTGCAGCTGGAATTTGCCTCAGGGCTGGCAGACCTGGCGGAGCTGGCTGAATCCCAGGGCATGAAGACGGCGGCGGCTGACGATATCCGGTCCGGCCGCACACTGGTGGACTTGGAACTTCAGCAGGCGCTAGGGCAAACCGGCACGGCGCGGCTGATTCCGGCGTTTTCCATCGGCCACGAAGGCACGCTGCTGGCCGCCCTGTTTCCGGTCGAGCTGGCCGCCAGTCCACCGGGATTGATGGGTTACAACCACTGGCTCAAAAAGCACGGCCAGCGCACCGTGCAGGATTGATGCCCAGTGCAGTGCAGTGCTGCACGCTATCTGGAACCATCGGGCATGCAACACTGCACTAGCCGCCTGCCGCTTCGGCGGCCCGCGCGCGCCGGGCAATCGGCCAGTCCCAGGGTTTGACACGGGGCGCCACTTCGCGCGCGACGGCCTCCACGTGGCAGAGTTCCGCTTCCGTGAGCGCGGCGTGCAAGGTCAGGCGCACCATGGCCCGGTTACGGCTGGTGGCGGGTGCGCAAAAGACAGCACCAAAAACGCCACGTTCCTCCAGGTGGTCGCGCAACACCATGGTGTCGGGCTCGGTGCCGGCCTCCAGCGCAATGATCTGCTCCGTCCCCTGGTGGATCGGGTAGCCCATGTCCGACAGACTGCTGCGCAGCCGCAAGGTGTGCGCATGCAAGCGCTGCCTTTGCTCATCACGCTTGCCGATCACGGCCAGCGTGGCGCCCAGGCCAGCGATCTCATGAGGCAAGAGGCAGGAGCTGAAGATATTCGGATAACTGAAACTCAGGATGTAGTAGCGGAGCTCGGCCGGTGCGGTAAAAAAACCGCCGCGCCCGGCAAAAGCCTTGGCCAGGCTGGCTGTAATGAAATGCACCCTGTCCGTCAGGCCGAGTTCGGCGCAAAGGCCTGCCCCACCCGGCCCATGGGTGCCCAGGGAATGCGACTCATCCACCAGAATCATGCAGCCGTGGCGCTCGGCCACTTCCACCATTTCGCGCAGCGGGCAAAGGGCGCCGGTGGTGCTGTAGACCGAATCGACCACCACCACGCCGGCCCCGTGCCGCGACAGCACCCGGTCGAGATGATCCGGGTCGTTGTGCCGGAACGGATGGGCCGGCGCTCGCGCCGCATGCGCACCTTCCCACAGCGAAGTGTGCGCCAGCGTGTCGAGGTAAACCGGCGTCTGCGCATCGGCAATCGCCTGCAACAGGCCCACATTGGCGGCATAGCCGGACTGGCAGACAAACCCGTCCTCTTTCCCAACCCATTGGGCCAGCGATTTTTCCAGCGCACGCGCCGGATGTTCGCCGTGCACGAAGACACCTGACTGGATCACGAACTCGCGGTCATTTCGCAAAGCTGCCACTTGGGCGCCCACGATGTCCGGATGACCGGTCACGCTGAGGTAGTCATTGCCATCCAGCCGGACGGCATCGGGACCGGCGGTTCTGCCGTGGAGAACAAACTTTCCTCCCCATTGCTGCTGCCAGCGTGGCGTGAATTCACGCGCAATACGCTGCTGCAAATGGGAAGACAAGCCGGGATTGGCTGCAGGTTTTGTTACAGAACGCGCAGGAGATTGCTGGAGAAGTTGGGCTTGCATGGTGATCCTTGTGAAAAAGTACCACCATTGAAATTGAATTTAACAATTTAGAAGCTGTGACCCCTGTCAAGATTGACAGGGGTACAAGCCCGAAAAACGCGTTTAGGTGTAGTGACCGACTTAAATCACTACCTTGGTATTACTTGTTCAGGTCGCGCGGTAAGCGCCGGTCAGGCTCAAGGCCGCCAGGGCCATGATTTTTGCGCTGTCCACCAATTCCTGGATGCCCACATATTCATCCGGCTGGTGCGCCAGATCCAGAATGCCCGGACCATAGGCAATGCAGGCATCCAACTTGCCGGTGCGCACGATGTGTTTCTGGTCATAGGTGCCCGGGCTGGAGATATAGCTGGCTTCGCGACCCAGCACGCGCGCGATGGCCCGGGCTGTGGCCAGCACGACAGGCGCATCCCTGGGCGTGGCCGTCGGCACAAAACTCATGATGTCCTTGATGCCGTAGTCGAAGCCGGGCCGGCTGCGTTTGAGCTCTTCCAGCATGGCCACGATCTCGGCCTTCACGGCCTCCAGGTTCTCTTCGGCAATAAACCGGCGATCCAGCACAGCGCGGCACGAGTGCGCCACCACAGGCGCCGGCAGATCGCCGCTTGGCCGGCCGCGGGCGTCCAGCGAAAACAGTTGCTCGACCTGTCCGCCGTGCAGGCTGTTGATATTGAGCGTGCTGACTCGGGCCCCGGGAGGCTCCACCGGTTCAGCGGTATGGCGCTGAGACAGCCTGGGCTGCAGCTGCGTTTCCAGCAAATGGATAAAGGCACTCATATGATTGATGGCACTGTCGCCCAGGAAAGGCATGGAGCCGTGGGCAATCCGGCCACGGGTCTCGACCTCGCCCCACCAGACACCCCGGTGGCCCAGGCAGATGCGGTCCACCCCCAGCGGCTCGGGGATGATCACATGGTGCACGCGGGGTTTCGTGAAGTAGCCGCGTTCCGCCAGGTAACCCACGCCGGCAAAACCACCCGACTCCTCATCGACCGTGCCCGAAATTTCCAGGGCACCCGGAAAGTCCAGCCCTTCTTCCAGGATGGCTTCGCAGGCGATCACGCTGGATGCCAGCCCGCCTTTCATGTCGCAGGTGCCGCGGCCATAGACCTTGCCATCCCTGACCTCGCCGCCAAAAGGATCGGTGGTCCAGCCGGAACCGGCCTCGACCACATCGATATGGCTGTTGAAGTGCACACACTCGCCAGCCGACTTTCCTTCGTAGCGGGCCACCACGTTGATCCGCGGGTGGGAATCATGGTCACCCGGCGCTCCTTCGGCTCGGATGTATTCGACTGCAAAACCGCGTTTTCTCAAACGCTCTCCCAGCAGGCGCGCGCAGGCTTCGTAGGCGTCGCCGGGTGGATTGATGGTGGGGATACGAACCAGATCTTGCGTCAGTGCCACCACTTCGGCGCGCTTTGATTCAATGCGTTTGAGCAGGCTGTCGTTGTTCATGCGTTCAGTTTATGTGAACCTGGCCCGGCTGTCCTATGCACTTCGATGCGCGGCCTCGGCACTCTTCGAAGGCACGAACGATCAGTCACACGAGACAAGCGCGGAGACTTTTCTCTTACCAGCCGGGGCCGCGGGTCCGGCTCCGCCGGCCCGCAGGCGCAGCGCCCCCTCGGGGGGCAGAGAGCTACACGAAGTGAGCGAACGTGGGGGCTCTAGTTCTGCTTCCACGGCAAGCCACGGTGCCGCCAGCCTCCGAGCATGCCGCGGTGGGCTTGCGCGTCGGGGTCTCCCTCGAAACCCTCCAGGATGTTGTAGGCCTCCATGCCCAGCTCTGCGGCGCGCCTGGCCGCTGCCACCGAACGCACGCCACTGCGGCACAACATCAGGGCTTTCATGCCCGCCGGCACCGCAGCGTGCAGGTTCTGGTCAAAGGCCGGGTTCATGGCCATTCCGGGCCACTGCTTCCAGGCCAGCGCCACTGCACCCGGCACAAACCCGACCCACTCGCGCTCCGCATCGGTGCGTACATCAATCAACACGGCCTGGCCCGCTTGCCACCACTGAAAGGCCAGTTCTGGCGACACATTGCCGGCATAACCGGGAGCAGGCTGTACCTGCAGCGCCCCGGGCCGCCCGGCGTCATGGCTGGCACTCGAGGGATCGGAGCTTTTGACAGCAGGGTCTGGAAGCTGAGGGTTGTTCATCGTCATCGATTCCGGTTGGTCGCAAAACAGGGCCTGAACATCGCGCCGTGCATCGGGGAAGTTTAAAACTTTCGTGCACCGGCCTGATGCACCGCAGCAGATTCGCGGTCGCTTCGAAGCTTGACAAAAAGCTGACAACGCCCGTACTGCAAGGCTGAAAAACAGTTTCACCCCAATTAGACCCAATCCTGGCGACCCCGTTGGTAAAAACCCTCTCACCCACACAGCAGTGATGGCAAAAGATAGTGCGCTAACGTTTTTTCACAACCGGAGACAAAAGCCATGAACGAGATCAAGACCCCTCGCCGACGCAGCCTGCTCAAGGGAGCGGCCGTAGCGGCTGGCGCTGGCGCCATGTCCGCACCGATGCTGGCAACCGCACAAACCGCCACCACGCTGCGCTTTCAGAGCACATGGCCATCGAAAGACATTTTTCACGAGTACGCCACCGATTTCGCCAAAAAAGTCAACGACATGGCCAGCGGCAAGCTCAAGATCGAGGTGCTGCCTGCGGGTGCGGTCGTTCCTGCCTTCCAGTTGCTGGAAGCCGTCAACAAGGGCACGCTGGACGGTGGCCACGGGGTGGTTGCCTACCACTACGGAAAAAATTCGGCGCTCGCGCTCTGGGGTTCCGGCCCGTCCTTCGGCATGGACCCCAACATGCTGCTGGCCTGGCACAACTACGGCGGCGGCAAGGCCCTGCTGGAAGAGATCTACAAATCCATCAACATGGACGTGGTGTCCTACCTCTACGGCCCCATGCCGACCCAGCCCTTCGGCTGGTTCAAGAAGCCAATCTCCAAGGTCACTGACGTCAAGG
>CAZIYA010000140.1:0-9222 GCA_964543355.1 uncultured Polaromonas sp. | reverse complement strand
CAGCGAACCACACGCAGTGGGGAGCGTGGGGGCACTATATCTACCAGGCGTGCAGCGCATTGTCCGGGAAGCGGCCTTCCTTGACGGCACGCACATAGGCCTGCATGGCGCCGCGCACGCTGTTTTCTTCGCTCATGAAGTTGTGCACGAACTTCGGCATCTTTCCCAGGTTCATGCCCAGCATGTCGTGCAGCACCAGCACCTGGCCCGCTGTGCCGGCACCGGCCCCAATGCCTATGGTCGCGCAATGCGGGAGTTCTTTGGTGAGTGTGGCTGACAGGGTTGCCGGCACCATCTCCAGCACCATCATGGCGGCGCCTGCATCCTGCAATGCGTGAGCGTGGGCTTTCAGTGCGGTGGCGGCTTCTTCTGATTTGCCTTGCACGCGGTAGCCGCCCAGCGAATGTACGGTTTGCGGCGTCAGGCCCAGGTGCGCGCATACCGGAATGCCGCGCTCCACCAGGAAATGCACGGTGTCTGCCGTCCAGCCACCGCCTTCAAGTTTGACCATGTGCGCGCCTGCCTGCATCAGCACGGCGGCGCTGCGCAGGGCTTGCTCTTTCGATTCGTGGTAGCTGCCAAAAGGCAGGTCGGAGATCAGCCAGGCGGTGGCCTGCGCGCGGTGCAGGCCACGGGCCACGCTCTCGGTGTAGTGGCGCATTGTCTCCAGCGTCACGCCCACGGTACTGGGCATGCCCTGGCAGACCATGCCCAGCGAGTCGCCGACCAGAATGGCCTCGACCCCAGCCGAATCAGCCACCGCCGCAAAGGTCGCGTCATAGGCGGTGAGCATGGTGATTTTTTCGCCCTGTGCATGCATTTCGCGCAGCCGCGGCAGGCTGATGGGCTTGCGCGAAGCCGGTGGCGGCACCGCTGGCAAGGTGCCATAAGGGCTGGCGGCCGTGGTGGCGGCGGACGTCATGGCTGCGCCTCGGGTGCAGAACGCGTCATGCCCAGGCGCTCCAGCAAGGCGACGTCGGCATCGGTGTCAGGATTGCCGGTGGTCAGCAGCTTGTCACCGTAAAAGATCGAATTGGCGCCGGCGAGGAAACACAGCGCCTGCACTGCGTCGCCCATCTGCTGGCGGCCGGCCGACAGGCGTACACGTGCTTTGGGCATGGTGATGCGCGCAACGGCAATCGTGCGCACGAATTCAAACGGGTCCAGGTCTTCCTGGCCGGCCAGCGGCGTACCTTCGACCTTCACCAGGTTGTTGATTGGCACCGATTCGGGGTAGGGCGACAGGTTGGCGAGTTCGGCCACCAGGCCGGCGCGCTGGCGCCGGCTCTCGCCCATGCCGACGATGCCGCCGCAGCAGACCTTGACGCCCGCACTGCGCACCCGTGCCAGCGTGTCCAGGCGGTCCTGGTAGTCGCGCGTGGTGATGATGTCGCCGTAGAAGTCGGGCGCGCTGTCGAGATTGTGGTTGTAGTAGTCGAGGCCGGCACTTTGCAGGGTTTGCGCATGGCCGTCTTCCAGCATGCCCAGGGTGGCGCAGGTTTCCAGCCCGAGGGCCTTGACCGTGCGCACCAGCTCGGCCACCTTTTCAATGTCGCGGTCCTTCGGCGCGCGCCAGGCGGCACCCATGCAAAAGCGCGTGGCACCGGCGTCTTTGGCGCGTTGCGCCGCCAGCTTCACCTCATGCGGCTCCATCAGCTTGGTGGCCTCCACGCCGGTGTCAAAGCGCGCCGCCTGCGGACAGTAGTTGCAGTCTTCCGGGCAGCCACCGGTCTTGACCGACAGCAGCGTGGCAAATTCAACGCGTGTGGGATCAAAGTTTTCGCGGTGCACAGTTTGCGCCTGGTGCATCAGCTCGGGAAAAGGCAGGTCGAACAGTGCTTCGATGGCGTCCACGCTCCAGAGTGTCTCGGGGCTGGCCGGGACGGTCCGGCGTGGGCGATGCAGGGTGACGGGTTGTTCAAAAACGCTGGACATGTCGTTGTTCCTTCAGGTGATACACATTTTGTATCTATGTAACGGGGATGGTGCGGCAATCTGGATGGCGTTGGAAGGGTGTGAAGTCTAGCCGAGCGCCTCCGCCAGCTGCCTGGCGGCGGCCAGTTCACCCACTGCCTCGATCAATTCGTCGATATCGGCCTTCGTGTGGGCTGCCGACAGCGCGATGCGCAGCCGCGCAGTGCCATCGGGCACGGTGGGCGGGCGAATGGCCGGAACCCACAGGCCGCGCTGGCGCAGGCCTTCCATGACGGCCAGCGCTTCATTGTTGGGGCCGATCAGCAGCGGCTGGATGGCCGTCTGTGAGTCGCCGAGTTGCCAGGGGCTGCCGCGCAGGCTGTGGGCAAGACCCTGACGCAGACGTGCGATGAGTTTTTGCAGGTGTGCGCGGCGCCACTCGTCCTGCGCTATCAATTGCAGGCTGGCCTGCAGGGCGCTGGCAAGCAGTGCCGGCGCGGCGGTGGCAAAAATATAGCTGCGGGTTTTTTGCAGCAGCCATTCAATGAGGGCCTCGCCGCCGGCCACAAAGGCACCTGCCACGCCGGCTGCCTTGCCCAGCGTTGCCATATAAAGCACGCGCGGCGAGGCGCTTGCCCCGCTCAGCCCGAAGTGGGCCAGGCAACCACGACCTTGCGGGCCCAGCACGCCAAAACCGTGCGCATCATCCAGCAGCAGCAACGCGTCGTGGCGCTCGCAAAGTGCCAGCAGGGCCGGCACGTCGGCGAGATCACCGTCCATGCTGAACACCGCGTCGCTGATGACCAGTTTGCGTCGGGCCGGGCTTAGCGTCAGCGCCTCGTCCAGCGCCACCAGATCGGCATGTGCGTAACGGTGAATCTGCGCGCGCGAGAGCCGAGCGCCGTCAATCAGGCAGGCATGGTTGAGTGCGTCGGAAAAAATAGCATCGCCCTGGCCCACCAATGCGGGGATGATGCCGATGTTGGTGGCGTAACCGGCATAGAAGTACAGCGCGCGGGGCAGGCCGACAAAAGCAGCCAGTGCCTGTTCAAGAGCCTCGTTGGCAGCGCTGTGGCCGCTGACCAACGGCGAGGATGCCGCCCCCACGCCAAAACGCTGCGCCCCCGTACAGGCTGCTTCTATGAGCGCCGGATGGTTGGCCAGGCCCAGGTAGTCGTTGCTGCAAAACGCCAGTATGCTCTGGCCATCGACCTGCAGGCGGGCTCCGCGTTCCGGCAGCACCACGCGCCGGCGGCGGCGCAGGTGGCTGTCGTCCAGCGCGGCAATGCGTGCAGGAAACTCGTCAAGCCAGGAAGAAGTCTGTGGAGAACAAATGCTTATCGCCATGCCAGGGGAAGCTCCATCGTCATTGTTCGGGCATCAGGCACGCACTGCCAGGCCAAGCGGGCCAGCAAGGGCGCGTTCAGGTGTTGCTGCAAAAAGTTGATGTTGTCGTCCTGCGCCAGCATGGCCGGATCGACGTGGTTGGCGACCCAGCCGGCCAGATGCAGGCCGCGCGCGCGTAGAGCTTCGAGCGTCAACAGCGCGTGGTTCAGGCAGCCCAGCCGCAGACCGACCACCAGAACCACCGGAAGGCCCAGTGCCTGAGCCATGTCCGCACCGGTTTCCCTCGCCGAGAGCGGCACCAGAAAACCTCCCGCACCTTCCACCACCACCGCGTCGGCCAGCTGCAACAGTTGCCGGTGGCAGGCCACGATGTGGGCAATGTCAATGGTGCGGCCGGCCCGGGCGGCGGCTACATGCGGCGACACTGCGTCGGGCAGCAACACCGGGTTGTCCAGCGCTGCGGGCACTGCGAGGGTGGAAGCGGCGCGCAGCGCCAGCACGTCTTCGTTGACTTCGCTGCCGTGGATCAGCGTGGTCCCTGCTGCTACCGGCTTCATGCCCACGACGCGCTTGTGATGGCGTGCCAGTGCATGCAGCAGCGCCGTACTGACCAGGGTTTTGCCGACACCGGTATCGGTGCCGGTGACAAAGCAGGAGATGGCGCGTTGCCCGGTCATCGCCAGCTTGTTTCTTCGGCCAGAGTGGCCTGTAGCGCGGCCAGCGCACCGCGCGCCAGGTGCGCGCCGCTTTCCTCGTCGAGTACGTAGGGCGGCATGGCATAAATGGTGCGGCCTATCGGGCGCAACAGTACGCCGTGAGCCATCGCGTGCTGGTGGTAACGCTGCGCAAAATGGGGCAGCGAAGTGTCCACATCCCAGGCCCAGATCATGCCAATGCGGCGCGCGTGCCGGACGCGTACATGGCTGCTCAGAGGAGCAAACAACTGATCAAGCGTCCGGGCCAGAGCAACGTTGTTGGCCAGCACATCATTTTGTGCAAACAGCGCCAGGGTTGCCAGCGCGGCCCGGCAGGCCAGCGGATTGCCGGTGTAGGAGTGGGAGTGCAGAAAGCCGCGCGCCACTTCGTCGTCGTAAAAGGCCTCGTACACCGTGTCCGTCGTCAGGACTGCGGACAGGGGCAGTGTGCCGCCGGTCAGCCCCTTCGACAGGCAGATGAAGTCGGGCAGGATACCTGCCTGCTGATGGGCGAACATCGTCCCGGTACGACCAAAGCCGGTGGCAATTTCATCGGCGACCAGATGCACCTCGTAGCGGTCGCACAGCGCGCGGATCCCGCGCAGATAGCTTGCGTCGTGCATGGCCATGCCGGCTGCACATTGCACCAGAGGCTCGACGATCAGGGCGGCGGTTTCGCGGTGGTGTTCACTTAACCACGCCTCCAGTGCGGCGGCGGCGCGCTGCGCCACGTCGGCTGCACTTTCACCGGACCGTGCGGTTCGCGCATCCGGGCTGGGCACGGTAGCTGCCAGCCGCACCAGCGGCGCATAGGCTTCACGGAAGATGGCGATGTCGGTCACGGCCAGCGCGCCCACGGTTTCTCCGTGGTAGCCCCCGGCCAGCCCTACAAAGCGGCACTTGCCGGGGCGTCCGGTGTTGCGCCAGTAGTGCGCGCTCATCTTCAGCGCAATTTCGGTCGCCGAGGCACCGTCGCTGCCGTAGAAGGCATGGCCCAGTCCGGTCAGTGCGGCCAGTTGTTCTGACAGCTCCACCACCGGCTGGTGTGTGAAGCCGGCCAGCATCACGTGGTCGAGCCGGCCCAATTGATCAACCAGCGCTGCCCGGATGGCCGGATGGTTGTGGCCAAACAGGTTGACCCACCATGAACTGATGCCGTCCAGGTAACGATTGCCTTCGAAGTCATGTAACCAGACACCTTCGGCGCGGGACACAGGTACCAGAGGCACGGCTTGCGATGCGTGCTGCTTCATTTGCGTACAGGGGTGCCACACATGCCGCAGGCTGCGCTGGCTCATGGCCTGGTTGTCCATCGCGTTCGCCGGGAAGTCTGAAGACGGGCGGTTTCAGCGAACCTGCACAGGAATGCTGGAGCGCGCTTCCTTGATGCGGTTGTTCTCGTCGACAAACACCAGTTTAGGCTGGAAGCTGGCCACCTCGTTTGCCGGCAACTGCCCAAAGGCGGCAATGATGATCAGGTCGCCAACCGCCGCCTGGCGTGCGGCCGAGCCGTTGACCGAGATGGTGCCGCTGCCGCGCTGGGCGCGTATCGCGTAAGTTACAAAACGTGCGCCGTTGTTGATGTTCCAGATGTGGATCTGCTCGAACTCGGCAATGCCCGAAGCCTCCAGCAAGTCGTCGTCAATGGCGCAGGAACCCTCGTAATGCAGTTCGCATTGGGTGACGGTGGCACGGTGAATTTTTCCGGCGAGAAGGGTACGTTGCATGGTGTCTCAAGCCCTCAAGGCGTGGGTGAAAGTGTGGGATTGGGAAACAGGGGCGCAGGGACGGGCGGACTCGCCCGGCCGCGCCGCACGGCTTCCTGCAACTGCGCGATGGCGGTTTCCGGCGACGCGGCCGCCGTAATGGCACTGATCACGGCCACCCCGGCAGCACCAGCGCGCACGGCCTGTTCGGTTCGCGGCACGTCCATGCCGGCAATGCCGACAACCGGTGTTGGCAGCAGCGCGCACCAGTAGGCCAGATTGTCATTGCCTTGCGGTATCCACGGCATGGCCTTGGCCTGGGTGGGGTGGATGGGCCCGCAGGCGATGTAGCTGGGTTGGAGCGCCCAGGCGCGGCAGACCTCCCAGTACGCATGTGTACTGATGCCCAGACGCAGGCCGGCCTGCCGGATCGCGGCCAGATCGGCAATGTGCAGGTCTTCCTGGCCCAGGTGCACGCCGTACGCGCCTTCCTCGATGGCCAGCTGCCAGTGGTCGTTGATGAAAAGTTGCGCACCGGCTTTCGTCGCCGCGGCAATCGCCTGGCGCACCTGTTGCCGCACAAACTCGCGCTGCTCGGGTTGTTCTGCGTCCTTGATGCGCAGTTGGACGGTGCGTACACCGGCGGTTACCACGCGTTCAACCCAGGCTGCGCTGTCCACTACGGCATAGAGCCCCAGGTCTGGGTCGCTGAGCGCGGCAAAGCCGCTGACTGTTGTGGGCTGCGGCAGGCTGAAATATGGCAGGTTGCCGCTTTGCTGGGCAAAGCCGGTACCGGGCTTCGGCGAAGCTGCTGCCATGCAGGCCAGGACAATCGCTTCGATGGCAACAAAACCTTTTGCCAACGCGTCGGCTGCACTGGCAGCGAAGGCGGAGGAATCTACGGCGAACTGACCTGTCGGCAGGCTGAGCCAGCCGCTGGCCTGTGGGGTGTCGGCATAGGCTTCGTTCTTGCCGCCGATGATCACCACGGCCTTGCACACGCGTGTGCGCAAGGTTCTGGCAGCCTGCTCGACGGCGTCGCGCATGTCCAGGGAAGCCAGGCCCAGCAGGGCGGCTGCTTCCTTGCGGTCGATACAAAGCAAAGCGGCATCAGGGGGCGCTTGGTCGCTTTGACCCTGCAGTAGCCGCTCTATTACTTTCGCGTGGCTTGGCAGGGCCCAGACCGTTGCGGTGTTGAGGGGCGCGGTCATAAGACGAAAGGCCGGCCAGTGACCGGCGTTGAGGCGACCGCCATGTCCTGCTGCGCCATGATGCCGGCCTCGTACGCCAGTCGCCCGGCTTCGATGCCGAGCTTGAAGGCGAGTGCCATCTGTACCGGGTCGCGCGCGTGGGCCACTGCCGAATTGAGAAGCACCGCATCGTAGCCGAGTTCCATGGCCTGCACCGCGTCGGCCGGCGAGCCGATGCCTGCGTCCACGATCAATGGCACGCCCGGCAGGCGCGCGCGCAAGGTGCGCAATGCGTAGGGGTTGATCAGGCCCTGGCCTGAGCCGATGGGTGCGCCCCAGGGCATCAGGATGCGGCAACCGGCGTCGAGCAGGCGCTGGCAGCTGACCAGGTCGTCGGTGCAATAAGGGAAGACTTCAAAACCATCGCGCACCAGTTCGGCGGCAGCGGTTACCAGCTCGAACGGGTCGGGCTGCAGTGTGTGTTCATCACCGACCACTTCCAGCTTGATCCAGTTCGTGCCGAACAGTTCGCGGGCCATCTTCGACAGCGCGATGGCCTCACGCGCGCTGCGGCAACCGGCGGTGTTGGGCAGCAGGCGGGCACCGCTGGCCTGGATCAGCTTGTAGAAGTCGTTTTGTGTTCCACCACCGGCGGCCAACTGGCGCTTGAGTCCGACGGTGACCACCTGCGCACCGGAAGCCGCGATAGCCTGCTGCAGCACTTGCGGTGACGGGTAGCTGGCCGTGCCCAGGAAAAAGCGGCTGGCCAGTTCGATGCCTGCGATTTGGAAACTCATGAAGCTAGCCTCCTGTGATGGCCTGAAATGTGAAAACGGCGTCGCCTTCTGCGAGCAGAGTTTGCGCACGCGCATCACGTGCCACAAACTCGCCATTGATGGCGCTGGCAAACGAGGCCGTTGGCAGTTCGACGGCGGCGAGTGCATCGGCCAGGCTGCTGCCTGTCGGTACTTGCCGGGCTTCGCCGTTGAATGTGATGTTGATCAGTGTCATGTCAGTTTCTGCAGCGTTTGCTCCACCAGCGCCGGCGCAATCAGCCAGCCGTGCCGGAACAGGCCGTTGATGCGCACCAGTCCGGGGCTTTGTTCAACGTGCGGCAAATTATCTGGCAGCGCGGGGCGAAGGTTGGTTTCCGTGTGAACAACGCGTGCTTCGGCCAGTTCAGGAATGATGCTGTGCGCCGCGGCCAGCAGTTCCACCATGCTGCGCAACGAGATCGGCGAACGGTCTTCGCTTTCAATTTCGCTGGCGCCAATGACGACATGCCCGCCTGCACGTGGCACCAGGTAAACCCGGTGCCGGGGATGCAGCAGGCGTATTGGCCGCTGCAGTGTCACGTTGGGCGCATGCAGCCAGATGACTTCGCCGCGCACACCACGCACGCCGGAGGTGAAGCCCGCGGAGGTGTCGGCGACTTGAGTGGAAGGCCGGGCGCCTGTGCCGCGCACGTCAAACACGCAGTCGAAAGCCAGGACGCTCCGGGTCGTGTGTATTTCACCGGGGCACAGGCGGTCCACCGTGCTTCCCCAATGCCAGAGCGCGCCTGCTGCACTGGCGGCATGGGCCAGGGCCACCATGGCCTGCACGGTGTGGATCTGCCCCTCGTGGGGTAACAACCACGCATGCGCCACGCCGTGCAGGTCCGGCTCCAGTTCCCTCAACACGGCGGCCTCCAGCAACTGTGGCGCATGGCCCGCAGGCGCCTTGTGTTTCAGCAGGTCCACCACGCGCCGCGCTGCACCTTCATCACCGCGATGCGCCAGCAGCAGGCTGCCGCGCTGGTACAACTCGACCGGCATGCCGAGGGCCGCCACGATGACGGGCCAGAGTTCCAGCGAACGCAGGCCGAGCGCAAACACGTTCTCGTCCGCCGACTCCAGCTCGGCCGTGGGGCTGAGCATGCCGGCAGCCGTCCAGCCTGCGGCGTACATACCGCCGGCCGGCGCCTCCGGGCCGGGCGCGGGATCAAAAACCTCGACCGAGTGACCGGCGCGGGCCAGCTGGAAGGCCAGCAGCCGTCCGAGAAGGCCTGCGCCTGCGATGCCGATATGCATGGATGTGTCCGCCCCTTGTCAGCGTGGGTTCAGAGTTTCTGGATGGGGATGTAGATTTCGCTGCCGCCTTCGCGGAACTCGGCGGATTTTGCCTGCATTCCCTGGTCCAGGGCCGCGTTTTCCGCAATACCTTGTTGTGCCGCAAACTCGCGCACTTCCTGGCTGATTTTCATCGAGCAGAATTTTGGCCCGCACATGGAGCAGAAATGCGCCACCTTGCTGACTTCCTTGGGCAGGGTTTCGTCATGAAACTCTCGCGCGGTGTCCGGGTCCAGCGACAGATTGAACTGGTCGTGCC
>CAZIYA010000139.1:0-9233 GCA_964543355.1 uncultured Polaromonas sp. | reverse complement strand
AAGTAGGCATGAAAGGGCTCCGGTGAAAAAAGGACAACAGCCCGCAGTGTGGGCGGATATCGATTGGCTTGTGCAACACGGGCTGCTGGATTCGTGCTAGCAGCGATGGGGTACTTTGAACAAGTTACCGCAGCTTTGTGGTGTGTATCTTGATCTGGCCCAAGGAAGCGGACATTGGGCAGGGTGGCGCAGCAGGCTGCCCGGCAAAGCCCCTGCCGTCGCCATCTGTACCGCAGGGCGCTCCGCCATGCAGGGACTCGCCACAATACGGGAATGGCAAAAATTTTCAAATGGGTGTTGGTTGCGGCGCTGGCCGCTGTGCTTTTGCTGGCCGGTGTGGCGCTGGTGCTGCAGGGCTGGGTCAGCAGCGACGGGTTCAGGCAACGCATGGAGCGTGAGGCCACGGCCGTGCTGGGCTTGCCTGTGCAGCTTGCCGGCATCGAGGTGGCGCTGTGGCCACTGCCTGCGGTGGCGCTGAACGGCGTTCGCGTGCAAACCAGGCCACCCTTGACACTGGCACGCCTGGAGCTGCGACCGGGCTGGCTGGCGCTGCTGCGGGGTCGGCTGGAAATTGCCACGCTGGTGCTGCGCGATGCGGTGCTGCCGCAGCAGGCCATCGACGCGCTGCTGCTTTCGCTACAAAAAAGGAAGCAGTCTGCGCCCGGCGGAGCTGGGCTACCGGCAGAAAAGACGCCCAAGTCCCAACCGGGTGGCGAGGCCGGGGCTGCCGTGACCGACTGGCTGCCGCGCCGCGCGCTGCTGCAGGGTGTGAGCTGGATCAACCTCAAGGGCGCCGGCACCACGGCGGATGCCGAGCTGCGCCTGGGCGGCGACGGCCTGCTTGACGATGCTTCCCTCCATGTGGTCAAAGGCAATCTGCAGGGGCTGCGCGGCCGGCTGCAGCGCGAAGAGGCCGGGCAATGGGCGCTGCGCATCGACGTGGGCGGCGGCACGGTGGCGGGACGGATTGGCATGCAGGGCGCGCCGGGGGTTCAGGCGCTGACGCTGCAGGGCCAGCTGGAGACGAAGGGCGTCGAGGTGTCGGCGCTGACGGCGCCGAACCGGCCGCTCAGCGGCAAACTGGAAGCATCGACCACCCTCAAGGCCAGTGCCGCAACAACGGCCGGCCTGGTGGATGCGCTGCGGACCGAAACACGTTTCACGGTGAAGGACGCGGTCCTCAACAGCATGGACCTGGTGAAAGCAGTGCAGACCGTGGGCCTGAACCGCGGTGGGCAGACGCGGCTGGACACCTTGGCCGGGCAGCTCCAGTCGCAGGGCCGGGCGGCGCAGCTGAACAACCTGGTGGCGAGCTCAGGCGCGCTGAGTGCCACCGGTCAGGTGGAGGTGTCGGCCACGCAGGCCCTGAACGGGCGCATCAGCGTGAGCCTGGGCAGTACCGTGGGTGTGCCGCTGGTAGTGGGCGGCACGCTGGCAGCGCCGGAAGTCACATTGACCCGCGGTGCGCTGCTGGGCGCGGCCATCGGCACGGTCATGATGCCCGGGGTGGGTACCGGTGCCGGCATGGAACTGGGCGACCGTGCCGGTGAGCGCCTGAAGAAGCTTTTTGGTCGCTGAGGCGTTGCCCGTGCTGAGCCAAAACGGCCGGAAGTTCCAGTTCTGCATCATCAGCTATTGAAAATATAGCAAGTACGGGATGCGGGCGTTGTCCTACAGCGGCATGGGCGGGCTGCTGATTCGCCTGGCCGGACCCGCGATCTACGATTTCCCGGATACATGGATGGCACGTGCGCGGAAGCGTTCAGTGCATCGTGGACCGCATTTTCCGGGAGAAACAAGATGCTGAAGTACGCCATTATTTTTGCGATCATTTCGCTGATTGCCGGTGCCCTGGGCTTCGGCGGCATAGCTGCGGGGTCGGCGGGCATTGCCAAAATCCTGTTCGGGCTGTTCCTGATCCTGGCGGTTATTTTTGTAGTGCTGGCAGCCCTCGGTGTGGGTGCTGCCCGGAAAGTTCTCAAGTAGATGCAGGCTGGCGTTGTCTGGACAGGTCATGGCATGGCTGAGCTGAAACCGTCCCGGCCAGATGGCCGGGCGGCAGACGTGGAAGTGAAACGCGAGGTTGGGCAGTGGGCCAGCATTGCGCAGCTGCTGTTGCTGGCGCGCCTGCGTGCACGCAACCGCCGCGATCTCGCCGTGGACTCACTCGAGCGGGCTGCCCAGATGTTGCTGGTCACCTGCAAAAACTGGTTTTCCGCGGCTCGCGACAAGAAGGCTTCTCCTGATGAGCAGGCGAAGCCGCACACCCCGCTTCTCCGCGCTTCATCCACGTTCAAGGGCCCTGATGCACATCGCGACGATTGACTGCCTGCTCGACTACGAGGTGGCGAGCCCCACCCATTTCTGCTTCAACATTGAAGCGGCTTTTCACGAGGCCCACGAAGTGGTGGAGGAACGGTTGACCGTGACACCCAGCGTCAAGGTGCGCCACTTCTGCGATGAACGCACCGGCACCCGCTTTTTCCGGCTGGACGCACCGCGCGGCCGGCTGTCGGTGAACTACCACGCGCAGGTCGAGCTCCGGCATGCGGGTATCCCGCCGCACCTGGAAGAGGCGGCCGTGACCGCGGTGCCTGACGAGGTGCTGCATTACCTGATGCCCAGCCGCTATTGCGAGTCCGATGTGATGAGCCGCGCGGCGCAGCAGCTGTTCGGCCATATCTCGCCCGGGTTGTCGCGGGTGCTGGCGATTGAAAGCTGGATTCACGATTCCATCCAGTACTTGCCGGGCTTCAGCAGTTCAACCACCACGGCGCAGGAGGTGTTTGTGCAGCGCGCCGGTGTTTGCCGCGATTTTGCGCACCTGGGCATCACGCTGTGCCGGGCGCTGAACATTCCCGCGCGCCTGGTGGTGGGTTATGTTTATTTTGACGAGCCGCCGCAGGATTTTCACGCGGTGTTCGAAGCCTGGCTCGACAGCCGCTGGGTGCTGTTCGACGCAACCCGCATGGCACCGAACGACCGGCTGGTGCGCGTGGGCACCGGGCGCGATGCCAAGGACGTGGCCTTTGCCACGATATTCGGCAATGTGCAGATGCTGCGCAAGGAACTCATGGTGGACCAGGGCGACAAGCCGGCCGCCGGCCAGGCTGTCGGCGAACAGCCGGTAGCGCCTTCCCTGGTGCCCGTCTAGGCGGGTTTGGTGGCCGCCACTCCGGTGCCGCGCCTCAATACGCCCAGGCCAAAGAGCGTGGCCGTGATGTACATGCTGACGGAATAAATGGCCGCCGGCAGCGCGAGCTGGAAATTGTCCAGCACAGCGAGCGCAATAAAAATTGCCAGCGTGGAGTTGTGGATGCCGATTTCGTAGCTGATGGCGGTGGACATGGGCTTGTCCAGGCCGGCAGCGCGCGAGAGGTAATAACCGGCCAGCAGGCTCACCAGGTTGAAGGCGACCACGGCCGGGCCGATCGACGCAAAGCTGGTGCTCAGCGCCTGCCACTCCTTGGCGAGCGCACCGATGGCCACCACAGCCAGCACCAGGGCGCTGAAAACCTTCATCGGCTTTTCCGAGCGGGCGGCAAAGCCGGGTTTCCAGCTGCGTACGCACATACCGATGAACACGGGAATCAGCACGATGGCAATGACTTCCACCACCTTGCCGAATTGCAGCGGCACCACCTGGCCGGTGCCGGCAAAGTGGCTGATGGCCCAGTTGGCAATCAGCGGCAGCGTGACGATGGACAGCACGGTGTTGATGGCGGTCAGCGAGATGTTCATGGCCACATTGCCGCCGAACAGGTGGCTGAACAAGTTGGCCGAAATTCCGCCGGGCGAAGCCGCCAGCAGCATCAGGCCCACGGCAAACAGCGGCGGCACCTTCAGCAGCACGATCAGCCCGTAGCAGGCCAGCGGCAGCACCACGATTTGCAGCAGCAGCGCAACCATCACGGCTTTGGGGTGCTTGAAGAGGCGTGTGAAGTCCTGCGTGCTCAGCGACAGGCCCAGGCCGAACATGACCAGGGCCAGCGCCGCCACGAGCAGCTGGGTCACGACGGGTGAGCCGGTCATGCGGAGGCTTCCGTGCGGCGTAGCGCGGCAACTGTCCCGGGCGCGGCCCTGCGGCTCATGACTTGTAGCTTTCGTCGAGCCGGTCCAGCTTTCTGATCAATGCCGGCCAGGCAAAGGCGCCGCCCAGGCCGCTGGTCTGTACCCGCATGGCTTCGGCCACGCCCTTGACGATTTGCGGATGGACTTCAATGAGTTCGCCGCCGGCCTGGGCGTCGAGCTGGATGCGGCAGGTGTTCTCGAAGGTGTACATGGAGAGAAAAGCATCGGCAATCGTCTTGCCGACCACCAGCAGGCCGTGGTTGCGCAGCATCAGGAAGTTGGCCTTGCCCAGGTCGGCCTGCAGGCGCGGCTTTTCGTCGTCGCGGAAGGCCACGCCTTCGTACGCGTGATAGGCCAGCGAGCCCAGCACAAAGGTGGACTGCTGGCTGATAGGCAACACGCCGCATTTCTGCGCGCTGACGGCAACGCCCGCGCGGGTATGGGTGTGCAGCACGCAGCCGGCGTCGCTTCGGGCCTCATGCACGGCGCTGTGGATCACAAAGCCGGCGGGGTTCACCGGGAAGGCCGAGTCGATGACCTTGTTGCACTGGTCGTCCACCTTGACCAGGCTGGATGCCGTGATCTCGTCGAACATCAGGCCATAGGGGTTGATCAGGAAGTGGTGCGCACCGGGACCGCTGACGGACTCGGGCAGCTTGGCGCTGATGTGGGTGAACACCAGGTCGCTCCAGCCGTAAAGGGCTGCCAGCCGGTAACACGCGGCCAGGTCGCAGCGCAGCTGCCATTCTTCGGCACTGACAACTTCCTTGAGTGAGGGGATGTGCATGGTTTGTCTCCTGAGGTGTTATTAAAAAAAGCGGCTTGATGCACGATACGTAAGAGCTTGACGGACAACTGTCAAAAATTTGACAATTGGCGCTGTGAATGTACTTCCCGGGACACGGTCCCCTTCTCCGTCTTCTTCCAGTGCGGCTGACGCCTTGCTGCTGCGCATGTCGGCCAACCCCTGGTTTGGCGCGCTGCGGCTGGCCGATCGGCAGACCTTGCTGGGCGCGGCCGAGCTGCTGCGCCTGCGCCCCGGGGAAATGCTGTTTCGCCAGGGGGACGCGCCCGGCGGGTTTTATGGCCTGCTCAGCGGCACGCTGAAGATCTCGTCGCTGCGCGAGGACGGGCGCGAGGCGATTTTTGTGGTGCTGGAAGCCGGCAACTGGATGGGCGAGATTTCGTTGATGGACCACCAGCCCCGCACCCACGATGCCACGGCCCTCGGCCCTGTCGAGGTGCTGGTGGTGCCGCAGGCTGTTTTTACCGCGCTAATGGACGAAGCGCCTTTTGCCCGCGCGGTGGCAGCCATGCTTGCTGCGCGCGTGCGTTCACTTTATGGCCTGGTGGAAGACGCCGCATTGCGGTCCACCCGGGCACGCGTGGCGCGGCGCCTGCTGCTGCTGGCGCGGGGCGACGTCACCATGGCGGCCGATGCCCGGCCGGTGGTGCCGGTGTCGCAGGAAGCATTGGCCATGATGCTGGGCATCACGCGGCAGACCTTGTCGAAGGAGCTGAAAGCCCTGGCAGCGCTGGGGGCGGTGGAGCTGCGTTACCGGCGCATCGTGATTGCGTCGGGCGCACGGCTGAAGGCCTTGAGCGATCCTTCGCGCTGACCGGGTGCCATCAAAACGCTATCAAAAATGGAGCTGCTTGCACCCGTATCTATTGGGCTGAAGCCCTGTTTTGTTCAAAATCAGTGCTGCAGGGGTCGTACCACGGTGCGCAGAAGCGGTGATTGCCTGAACGCGCTGGGGCTCAGGCCGGTGTGTTCGCGGAACACGCGGCTGAAGTGCGAAAGGTTGTTGAAGCCCCAGGACAGCGCAATGTCGGTGATGGGGCTGGCCTCGGGGCCGGTCTGCTGCAACTCGCGGATGCAGGCCTCCAGCCGTAGATGCAGGATGTAGCTGGCCAGGGTGTCGTCTTCACCGGCAAAGGCGTTGTGCAGGTGGCGCTTGCTGCAGTTCAGGGCTGTGGCGATCTGCTCGATGTTGAGCCCCGGATCGCGCAGCCGCACTGCCACGTAGGCGCGGATGCGGTCCTTCAATGCTTCGCGCTGTGTCACGGCGGTTTCTTGCCCGCTCAGCTCGATCAGCGACAGGCGCACCAGCTGGGCGATCAGCTCGCCGGCGCCGCGCGCCGCTGCGGCGCTCATGTTGGGCAGTTCCTGGTAGGTGCTGCGCATGGTGGTGAGCGCCACGCGCGAGATGCCGCTGGCGCCGCCTACGTGGCGCGCCATCAGGTTTTCCAGCGCCAGGCCGCGTTCGATCAGCTGGGCCTTGGGCACCATGACGATCAGGTGTTCCACGCGTTCGGGGTTGTCCACGGCGTAGGAGCCGGTGGTGTCGTAAATGGTCCAGGCGCCGGGGCTGACCCAGGCGCGCCGGCCCATCTGTTCAACGCCGGCGCGGCCTTGCATGGGCGCCACGATCTTGAAGTAGCCGGCTTCGCTGGCGCGTGCCATGTCGGCGGTGCGCACGACGCGGTGCCGGTTGGCCTCGAGTTTGGTCAGGATGACATCACCGGCCTGGCCGGCAGCCATGTGGCCGTCGAAGTCGGTGTCGCCGTACAGGTCTGACTGCAGGCCACCGAAGTGTTTCCAGACCCATTCACGCCATACCGGTGCGCGTTCGCGCGGGGCGAAATTATCGGTGGATACCACTGTGGCCGCAGTCATATTTGTCTCCAGTTTCCCGGGGCTTGGAGTCCATGCCCGTGGAAAAGATTATGGGCGTTGTGCCTTGTCCTGTCGGGCTTTCAGGTCAAGGGTTAACCCCGATCGGCGTGCGCTCTGCGTCAACTGCTTTGTGCGCGCAAAGCAAAGCGCCCGGCCCGGTCTCTGCCTATCATGCGGATTCCAACAGCCCTTCAGGGCGATTACACAGGAGACACCATGGTCCAGTCATCGAAGCGTCAATTGCTCAAGGGCGCCGCAGCCGCCGTCGGGGCCGCCGCCTTTGCCCCTTCCCTTTTTGCCCAGGCGGGTCCCGTGCGCATCGGCTACGCCATTGCCCGCACCGGCCCGTGGACCGGCGGCGCGCAGGTCAGCCAGGAGCCCAACTACCTGCTCTGGGCCGAGCAGCAGAACGCGGCGGGCGGCCTGGACGTCAAGGGCACGAAACGCCCGATCGAGCTGATCAGTTCCGACGACCGCAGCGACATTGAAACCTGCGTGCGTTCGTATGAAAAACTGATGGGCAGCGACAAGGTCGATCTGATCCTGCCGCCCTGGGGCTCCAATGCCAATTTTGCGATCGCCCCGCTGGCCAACCGCATGGGCTACCCGGTGCTGGCGCCGACGGCGCTGTCGCGCAAGCTGGTCGAGCTGAAGCTGCCGAATTTCTTTTTGCTGCTGCAGCAGCCGGACCGCATGGTCGGCGCGCTGGTGGACATGCTGGTGGCCAATGGCGTGAAGACGGTGGCCGTCATCTACGTGGACGACCTGTTCGGCCTGGAAAATTTCTCGGCGCTCAAGGTCGCGCTGCGCAGCACCGGCATCCAAGTGGTGGAAGAAAAAAGCTACCCCGGCGACATCAAGGACCTGTCGCCGGTGCTGCGCTCCATCAAGGACAAGAACCCGGAGGCCTTCATCGGCCTGAGCTACCCGCCCGACACCATCCTGGCGAGCAAGCAGTCCAAGGAAATTGGCTTCAACCCGCGCTTTTACTACGCCTCGGTCGGCACCGCTTTCCAGCTCTACCGCAACGTGATGACACCGGCCGGCGCCGAAGGCGTGCTGGGCATGGGTTCCTGGAACAGCAAGACCAGCCCGGGCGCCAAGGCCTACTTCGACGCCCACACCAAAAAATTCGGCGGCAAGGAGCCGGACCGCTGGGCCAGCGGCCACTGCTGGGCCGGGCTGGAGATCCTGCAGGCGGCCGTGGCCAAGTCCGGTCTGGACCGCAAGGCGATCCGTGACTACATCGCGGGCAACACGCACAAGACCATCATCGGCGACATCAAGTTCACCGGCAGTGAAAACACCGCCACGCCGGGCACTGTGAGCCAGTGGCAAAACGGCGAGTTCGAGGTGGTGTGGCCGCAGAAGGTGGCCACTGCCAAGCTCAGCCTCGTCAAGCCCGCCTGGAAATAATTCCCCTCTCCCCCCCGAAGCGCCTTCGGCGCCTCCCCCTCGAGGGGGCGACACCTGCGGCCCGGCAAAGCCGTCTCCGCGGTATCCCTGAAACAGAGACCCATGTCACTTTTTTCCTGGCTTGAACTGATCGCTTCCGGGCTGATCACCGGCGGCATCTACGCGCTGGTGGCACTCGGGCTGAACCTGCAGTACGGGCTGATGCGCATCCTGAACATCGCGCACGGCGAGTTCCTGATGCTGGGCGCCTACCTGACCTGGATGGCGCAGACCTCGCTGGGTATTTCGCCGCTGCTGATGGTGCCGGTGTCTTTCCTCGTGCTGATGGCGCTCGGCCTGGTGATCCACAGGCTGTGCTTCCGGCGCCTGACGGTCACGTCGCCGAATCTCGACATCTTCGAGGCGCGCGGCCTGATGGTGGCTTTCGGCCTGATGTTCCTGGTGCAGAACTTTGCGTCCTTCATGTGGGGCGGCGACCTGCGCGGCTACGACTACCTGGCCGAGCCGGTGAAGATCGGCGAAGCGCAGTTTGCCGGCAACAAGCTGCTGGTGTTCGGCCTGGCGCTGCTGTTCAGCGGCGCGCTGATTGCGCTGCTGCGCTTCACGCTGCTCGGCAAGGGGGTGCGTGCGCTGATGCAGTCGCCGACGGGCGCGCAGCTGGTCGGCATCGACACGCAGCGCCTGCATCCGCTGATGTTCGGCATCGGCCTGGGTCTGTCCGGCGTGGCCGGCTGCCTGCTGTCCATGGCCTATACCATCACGCCTTCGATGGGCGAGCCCTACACCGTCACTGCGCTCATCGTGATCACGCTGGGCGGTTTCGGCAGCATGAGCGGCGCGCTGGCCGGCGGTTTGTTGCTGGGCGTGGTGGAAGCGCTGGGCATGCATTTCACGAATCCTTCGCTGAAAGCGCTGCTGTCGTACAGCGTGTTTATTGCGGTCTTGTTATTGCGCCCGCGCGGCCTGTTTGCGAAGTAAGAGAAGAATGAAAGACAAACAGATTCTTGTGCGCGACCTGCTGCTGCTGCTGGCCTTTGCCGGCTGGGCGCTGGCGCTGCCGCATTAC
>CAZIYA010000138.1:0-9267 GCA_964543355.1 uncultured Polaromonas sp. | reverse complement strand
CCGAGCGGGTGGCCGGCGCGGTGGCCGAACTGCGGGGCCTGGCTGCCGCCGGTGCGCGCATCGAAGGCTACAGCGCCGATGTGCGTGATGCCGAGGCGATCGCTGCCGCGCTGGCCCAGGCCCATGCCGCCATCGGCGACTTCGATGTGCTGGTGTCCGGCGCGGCAGGCAATTTTGTCGCGCCCGCGCTCGGCATGTCGGCCAAGGGCTTTCGCACCGTGATCGACATCGACCTCAACGGCACCTTTCATGTGCTGCGTGGCGCGCACGCGTTTCTGCGCAAACCGGGCGCGTCGGTCATCAGCATCTCGGCGCCGCAGGCCTTCAACCCGACCATGTACCAGGCCCATGTGTGCGCCGCCAAGGCCGGCGTGGACATGCTGACCCGGGTGCTGGCGATGGAGTGGGGGCCGGAAGGCATTCGTGTCAACTCGATTGTTCCCGGACCGATTGGCGATACCGAAGGCGTGCGACGCCTCGCGCCCACCCCCGAGGCGCAGGCCCGCATGGCCGCCTCCGTGCCGCTGGGCCGCATGGGCAGCACGGCAGACATTGCCGACATGGCGCTGTTCCTGAGTTCGCGGCATGCGCAGTTCGTGACCGGCGCCGTGATCCCCGTGGACGGCGGCAGCTCGCTGGCTGGTGGCCGGGACCTGGGCGCTGCGCTGGCCCACTGAGAAGATAAACCGACCACAAGACGAGAAGAGGAAACACCATGCCCGACACCTTCAAGACCCTCCGCTTCGAAGTGACCGATCAGGTGGCCACACTGACCCTGGACAACCCCGCCAAACGCAACGCGCTGGACCCGGCCATGCGCGAGGAGTTTTCCGAGGTGGTGCGCCGCGTGCGAAGCGACCGCGGCATACGCGCACTGGTCCTGACCGGCGCCAACGGCCATTTCTGCTCGGGCGGCGACCTGCGCAACATTGCCACGGCGGGGCTGGACAACGCGGGCTGGCGCAGCCGCCTGCAGGACCTGCACGCCTGGCTGCAGGACCTGCTGACGCTGGACCGGCCGGTGATCGCGGCCGTTGATGGCGCGGCGGCCGGCGCGGGCTTCAGCCTGGCGCTGACGGCGGACTTTGTGCTGGCCACGCCGCGCACGCGGTTTTGCATGTCTTTTCTCAAGGTGGGCCTGGTGCCCGACTGCGGCGCTTTTTACAGCCTGCCGCGCATCGTGGGTGTGCAGCGCGCCAAGGAACTGATGCTCTCGGCCCGCGACATCGATGGCGCCGAAGCCCTGAAGCTGGGCCTGGCCATGGAGCTCCACGCGCCAGAGCAACTGCTGCCGCGGGCACAGGCCATGGCCGCCAGCTTTGTGCATGCATCACCCATGGCCGTGAGCCTGGTCAAGCGTGCCCTGGCCGACTGGGGCGCCGGCTTGCCGGCCTTGCTGGACCAGGAAGCCAACGCCCAGGCCCTGGCCATGGGAAGCAGTGAACACCGCACCGCGGTCAATCGCTTTGTCAACAAGGAAGCGCCCCTGTTCCAGTGGCCTGCCTTGCCATGAATGCTCCCAAAACAATAGCCGCTCGCGCCCGTCCTGTAAGGGCTGCGGGCCAATTTGACTGCATAACCACGACCGTGAAGTCCGATGAAGCCCGGATCATCAAGGACGCCAACCTCCCGATGAACCAATGACAACTGCAACAAAATCTGCACCCGGCCAAACGCTCGACAGCCCCGCCGCCGACACCTCCACCCTGTTTGCCCAGGTGGCCTTCAACCGGCTGCTGGACCTGCGCCGCGAGTTTGCCCAAGACGGTGTGGCGCGGCTGACCCTGCAGGCACGGCCGGAGCTCACCAACAACTTTCATGTCCTGCATGGCGGGGTGATCATGACCATGCTGGACGGCGTCATGTCCAGCGCGGCATTGTCGAAGTCGGGCTTCACGCGTGCTGTGGTCACCATCGACATGTCCACCAGCTTCATCAAGCCGGCGCGCGGCCGGCTGGTGGCGCACGGCCTGGCCATCGGTGGGGGCCGCTCGGTGTGTTTCTGCGAAGCACGTATTGAGGACGAAGCCGGCGAGCTGGTTGCCAAGGCCATGGGCACCTTCAAATACGTGGACCCCTGACAGGCTGGCCACCGCGAGCAGGGGGCGGGCGGTGACGGGGCCGCGCTCAGTCTGATGCGGCTTGCGGCCCGTTGTCTGCCAGCACCAGGCGCTTGAACTTGAAGGAGCCGATGGCGCGGGCCAGGATCTGGCCTTGCTCATCCATGACTTTTCCTTCGCAGAAACACACCGAGCGGCCGCCGCCTGTTCTCTGGCCTTCGATGAGCAGCCTGCCGCGCCCGGGCTGCAGGAAACTCACGTTCAGGTTGAGAGTGACCGCACTGGACTCGAAGTTCACGCTGGACACCGCAGCGCTGGCCATGGCCGTGTCCAGCAGGGCCATCAGCACACCGCCATGGGCCGCTTCGAACAGGTTGGTCAACTCCGGCTTGACCTGCAGGGCCAACCGGGCAAAGCCGCCTTCCGATACTTCGCGCCTGGCGCCCAGAAGTTTCAGAAACGGGACGCGGTCAAACACATTGGACAGGGCGCTGGCGGGTGGTGGGTGTGTGGCTTCGTTCATGATTTGTGATCTGCGTGATAGGGTTTGCGCAGCTCGCTTTTGAGCACCTTGCCTGCCGCCTACATGGGCATGACGGTGCTGAACTCGATGCTTTTCGGGCACTTGTAGCCGCCCGGGTGGCTGCGGCAGTGGCCACGCGGATCCTGCCCGGTAGCCTGTTTGCCTTCGCGCAATACCACACCACCGCATGCACGGCTAACAACTGCCTCAGTCGAGCGTAATGCCGGCCTGCTTGATGATCTTGGCGTAGACCTCCGCGTCCGACTTGACGCTCCGGGCGAACTCTTCGGGCTTGTTGCCGACCACGGTCAGGCCCAAGTCTGCGATCTTGGCTGAAACTTCGGGGCTGCGCAGGATCTTGCCCACCTCATTGGAGAATTTGTTCACCACCGGCTTGGGCGTGGCCGAGGGCATGAACAGGCCGAACCAGCCGTAAAGGCCGTAGGAGTGGTAACCGAGCTCGGTGAAGGTCGGTGCATCGGGCAGCGATTTCATGCGCTGGGCGCCGGTGACGGCCAGCACCCTGAACTTGCCAGTCGTCAGATGCGGACGGGCGGTAGCGGCATCCACAAATGCCGACGCCAACTGCCCGCCGAGCAGGTCATTGACCAGGGGCGCAGCGCCTTTGTAGGGGATGTGGGTGAGGTCCAGCCCGGCCTGCAGGTTCAGCAGCGAACCCTGGATGTGCGAAGAAGTGCCATTGCCGTAGGATCCGTAGTTGTACCTGTTGGGATTTGACTTGGCCATGATGATGAAGTCCCGCATCGTTTTGGCCGGCGAAGCGGCAGGGACCGCAAAAATACTGGGGGTGCGGGCCACTTCGGAAACGGGCGTCAGGTCCCGTATGGGGTCGTAAGGCAACTTGCGGTACAGGGAGGGCGCCTGGATGAGGGCCGTGATGGCCATCAGCACCGTGTAGCCGTCACCCGGTGCCTTGGCCACTGCGTCATTGCCCAGGTTGCCGCTGGCGCCCGGCTTGTTCTCGATGATGACAGGTTGCTTCCAGT
Organism: uncultured Polaromonas sp.; assembly: GCA_964543355.1. Lineage (GTDB taxonomy): Bacteria > Pseudomonadota > Gammaproteobacteria > Burkholderiales > Burkholderiaceae_C > Polaromonas. The sequence goes on along the minus strand of CAZIYA010000138.1, from coordinate 5,677 downwards.
TTTCGGAAAGTTTGGCGCCTATCATGCGGGCCAGGGTGTCGGTGGCGCCTCCGGCCGGGTAGGGCACGATGATCCTGATGGGCTGGGAAGGGTAGCTGCCGGCTGTTTGCGCCATCAGTGGTGTGCTGCTGGCCAGCAGGGCTGCAAGCAGCAGGCTGCGTCGGGCGATGGATTGTTGTTTCATTTCTGTCTCCTGATGGTGGTTGGTTTTTGATGCGCGATTACTGCCGGATACGGCCTGAACTACTGACGATGGAAAGCTCGACGAAGCGGGAGCCCGACCGCATGCCCGGCTGGAAGGCCACCTGGTAGCCACCGAGGTCATAACGGTCCATGCTGTCCAGAGCGCTGACCAGGGCTTCCCGCGTAACCCTGGTTCCCAGGCGTCGTACGGCCTCAACGATGACCTTGGCCGCAATGTAGCCTTCCATCATGGCGTAGCTGACAGGCACATCCGGGGCCGGACCTTTTGCAAGGGTGTCGTTGAACTCCTTGGTCAGCCGGATGGAAATCTTGTAGGGGTTGGGCGTCACTTGTGCAATGGCCAGACCCTGCATCTGTTCTTCCGACAGCCGCTTGGCGATCTGCTCGATGTCCGCGCCCGAATGCGAAAAGAGCTGCGCGCTTCCGCCCGCGCTGCGGTACTGGTCGACAAAGCTCGCGGTTGAACTGCCGCCTCCCACCAGAATGATGGCTTGCGGCCCTGCAGCCGTCAGCGTGTTCACCGCCGCCGTCACCTTGGCGGTGCCCGCGGGGTAGGACGCCTTGGCGCTCAGCGTGGTGCCCGTGCGCTTCATGGCATCGTCCATGGACGACAGTAACAGCGCCGACCCGGGGCCTTCTTCGTAAAACAGGCCAATCCGCTTGATGCCGACGATGGCCAGGTGATCGACGATCTTGTTGATCTCGTCCTGCAAGCCTGCCCGCACGCTGTACACCAGCGGCGTGGTAGGGCCCACTTCAGAACTTCGGTAGCCGACCAGCGGGACTTTTTCCTTCTCCAGCAGGCCGGAGGCCAGCAGCGCCGCCATGTTGCGGTTACCAAAATAGCCCGACAGCACCAGCGGCCGGCTTTCCGCCAGCAGATCCCGGGTGGCGGAGACAGTGTCTTCCGAGCGTCCGCTGTCGTCCTTGCGGACCAGCGCAAAAGTGTTGCCGTTGACGCCGCCAGTTTTGTTGACCTGGTTCAGGTACATCTGAAGGCCGGTCGAATAGGCACGCGCCTGTCCGGCGTCCAGGCCCGACAGGGGGGCCACTTGGCCAATCACAATTTGCGCCGCATGTGATGCTGGCGCCATCAAGGCCGCCAGGCAGATCATCCCGCCCGGCAGAAGATTGCACAGTTTCATTTTTTGTCTCCTCCGCGGAAGGCTCTGATGGCCCCACGTGAGCGGAGAGTACGCACGCGCGGTCATGCGGGCAATGACCAAATAAATCAAAAAGGGGTGGCAGAAAGTGCCAGATGTGTGAATGTCCCGTCGTATGCATGGCGTATGCATCTGGGCGGCGCGGTCGATCCAGTCAACGTAGCCTGATCACCCTGATGATCGCGGCCTTTGACCGTTGTCCCAGAGCCGCGATGGATTTCGCGGTTGACATTCGGGCTACGCCCGGAGTTCCCGCGCCGGCGCCGGCCTCAATTATTGTTGTGAGGTTTTTCACCGGACAGGCTTCATGCTCCTGCGCCGCACCACAGGCCAAGGCATGAAAGCCGTGCGCGGTCGCGCGCGACGTACTGCCGGTCGTGCTTTGCAAGTGCTTGTTTCATCAGCATCTTTTGTGAAACCGTGTCCGGCCGGCGCGCCGGAAAAAAAGGTGTGCAGGCGCAAGCGCATGCGGCTTTCCCGCGCTTGGCAATCGAGGACAAATTTGTGTCTCCCATATTTGTGGGAAGCGCAATGCCGGCCGGATTCATAAGCTCTGCTCCGACAGTCAACCAACACAAGGGGAAGCTTATGAGCAGCATCTATTACGCCAAGGTGATCGTCACCCACGGCACGTTTGAAGATTACCGGCGGCAGTTGCTGGCGCTCGCCGGTGAGGGCATCGATGTCGGCGTGTTGCAGGTCGGCGTGCACGAAGCACTGGTGCGGCCGCACCTGCTGCGCCACATCCGCGGAAAAAATCCCGGCACCCCACTGGACAGCTTGTTGCGTGGTGCCGGGGCCAACCGCATCGACTGGATCAAGGAGGAAGACGCCTACACGCTCTACATGCAGCGCATCGAGGAAGACCTCGATCCCAAGGCCGACATCCCCGCGCCGCAGTCGGCAGGCGGCAAAACCTGGCACCACCAGGCCATCAACCTCGCCGCCGCATGGGCGGAAGTCGGCGGGCCCGACGCCATCGACTGGCAGGGCGTGCGTGTGGGCCAGCTCGACACCGGCTACACCCGGCACAAGGCCTGGGGCCACGGGCAGCCCGGCGGCACCTGGGTGGATGAAGCCCTGTGCAAGACCATCATGTACGACCAACTGCCCGATGGCTGGGTTCCTCCGGCACCACCCAGCGACGGCATCGACCCCATGCCTTTCGGCGGCCTGTTCCAGGGCCACGGCACGCGCATAGGCACCACCATCTCCGGCCACCTGGTCGGCGGCGGCGTGAGCTTCCACGGCGCAGCGCCGCGGGTGCCGCATGTCGTGGTGCGCATCACCGACTCGGTCGGCATCAACGGCCGGCAGCAGGAGTTTGCCGAGGGACTTCGTTACCTCGTCGACATTGCCAAGGTGGACGTTGTCAATGTCAGCCTGGGCGTATTCCCGCCGGTGGTGGCGCCGGCCATGCGGCAGGCTCTGGCGCACGCGTATGCAAAAGGGGTGATCGTGGTCTGCGCCGCCGGCAACCACGTGGACCCGGTCGTGCCGCCCGCCAGCCTGCCCGAAACCATTGCCGTGGCGGCCGTGACCTGGCAAAGCCTGCCCTGGCACGGCAGCAGCTTCGGCCCCGAGGTGGACTTCAGCGCGCCCGGTGCCGTCATCACCAAGGCCATGGCCGTGCGCAACGGCACAGGCACAGAGATCAAGGGCACCGGCAACGGCACGTCTTACGCGGCGGCCATCACCACCGGCGGCGCTGCGCTGTGGCTGCGCCGCTGGGGGCCGCAGATCGAGGCGAACTACGGGCGCAGCGCAAAACGGGTGGAAGCCTTCCGCCGGGCCGCGATCGCAAGCTGCCGCAAACCACCAGGCTGGCAGCCGCAGCCGTTTGGCGCCGGCATCATCGACATTGGCCGCCTGTGTACCGAGCCGGCGATTGGGTTGCCCGTTATTCCTTAGATAAAAAGCCTGCAGCCCTTTGAGAATGGGCGCAGGATGCTATTTATCATGTAGCGGGCCGGCTCCGGACCGAACGCCGGTACCGGCCGGAAAAAAATAAGCGGAACGCCGGCGTTGCACGGGCCATCTAATGGGCAGGAACACCCATGAACATCCGCCCGCCCATTTCCCCGCAGCCCTCGGACGCCAGTCCCGACCCGGAACTCATTGCCATGGCTGTTGCAGGCAATGACCTGGCGTTTGCACAGATCATGCGGCGCTACAACCGGCTGCTGTTTCGCACGGCGCGCAGCATTCTTCAAAGTGACGACGACACCCAGGATGCGCTGCAGGAGGCCTACCTGAAGGCCTGGCGCGCCCTGGCCACTTTTCGTGCGGACGCCAGCCTTTCCACCTGGCTGGTCCGCATCGTCGTCAACGAGGCGCTGGGTCGCTTGCGGCGCAAGGGTGCCCGGGTTCTGCCGCTGAACGCTGCCGCGCAGGCCGACACGGATGACGATGGCGAATCACCGGAGACGCAGATGCAGGCCAACCCGGACGAGCAGCCCGAGCCCACCGCCATGCGCGCGCAGATACGGCGCCAGATAGAGGCGCGCATAGACACCTTGCCGGATACCTTTCGCACCGTCTTCATGCTCCGGGGCGTGGAGGAGATGGGCGTGGAAGAAGTGGCGGCCGTGCTGGGCATTCCAGAGGCGACCGTCCGCTCGCGGTTTTTCCGGGCGCGCAGCATTTTGCGTGAAGGCCTTTCGCGCGACATCGACCTGGCCATCGGTGATGCATTCTCATTTGCCGGTCCGCGCTGCGACAGGATTGTCGAAGGCGTGCTGGCAAAAATTACCCACGAGCGTCGCAACGGCTCGTGATTCGTCAGTACCGTTTTTTTTCAGGAGATTGCCATGTCTTTTTTTCAGATGCCCACCCCAATCGCCGCACGGCGACTTTTTCTCGGCCGCTCCGGTAGCCTGGTGCTGTCCGGCGCGGCGGTTGCGTTGCTGGCGGGCAATGATGCACTCGCCGCCAGGGCGGGTGGCTCCAAAGCGGGAGACATCCAGATCCTCAACACTGCCATAGGTGCTGAACTGGAAGCCATTGCCGCGTACCAGCTGGGTGCTGAAAGCAAGCTGCTGACCAAACCGGTGCTCGACCTGGCGGTGACTTTCCAGGGCCACCACAAGGAGCACGTGGCCCTGCTGGCCAGCACTGTAGAAAAGCTCGGAGGCAAACCCGTGGTGGCCAAGGCCAACTACAACTTCCCTGTCGCCCAGCTTAAAAACGAACTCGACGTGCTCAAGTTCGCGGCGCGCCTGGAGCAGGGCGCGGTCAGCGCCTACCTGGGTGCGGTGCCGCTGTTTGCCAACCGTGATTTGTCCAAGGCAGCCGCAAGCATCCTGGGTGACGAAGCCATGCATTGGGCCATCCTGCGTCAGGCCATCGGTGAAACGCCGGTGCCTTCCGCTTTCGTGTCGTGATCCGGGGCCGCAGTGGCCTGTGGACCGGCTTGCTGGTGCTCGGATGGCTGGGCATTTCCCCGTTCGCCCGGGCGGCGCCGGACGCCGTTCGCGGCGAGCAGCTTCATGTTCGCTGCATCGCCTGCCATGCGCTGGCCACCGACAGGGTGGGGCCCCGGCATTGCGGCCTGTTAGGCAGGCGCGCCGGCAGTGTGCCGGGTTTTGAGTATTCACAGGCCATGAAAAAGTCAGGCCTGGTGTGGGACGAGAAAACCCTGGACCGCTTTCTGGCGAAACCCCTGGCGGTTGTGCCGGGCAGCAGCATGACGTATGACGGTGTGCCCCAAGCCAGGGACCGGGCTGACCTGGTGGCCTACCTGAAGGCCGTCAACGGCACACCCTCCTGCGGGCAGTGAGCAGCCATTCCAGTGGGCCGTGGCGCAGGCCTGCCGGGGTTTCTGAGTGTAAAAACAGCGTTCAGTCCTTTGGTAGCGGGCGCGGACAGCTATCAATAAAATAGCGGGTGCAGCTCAGGCCGGCACCGGCGTCTTCGGCGTGTAGTCGCAGTACGGCGCCACCGCACACTGCCAGCACATCGGCTTGCGCGCCACGCACACATAACGGCCGTGCAGGATCAGCCAGTGGTGCGCGTCCACCAGGTACTCGGGCGGCACGCGCTTGAGCAGTTTCAGCTCGACTTCCAGCGGCGTCTTGCCCGGCGCCAGACCGGTGCGGTTGCCCAGGCGGAAGATGTGCGTGTCCACTGCCATGGTGGCTTCGCCGAAAGCCGAATTCAGCACCACGTTGGCGGTCTTGCGGCCCACGCCGGGCAGCGCCTCCAGCGCCTCGCGGCTGCGCGGCACCACGCCGCCGTGCTGCACCACCAGCATGCGGCAGGTTTCCATCAGGTGTTTGGCCTTGCTGCGGTACAGGCCGATGGTCTTGATA
>CAZIYA010000137.1:0-9293 GCA_964543355.1 uncultured Polaromonas sp. | reverse complement strand
AGCCGCGGCCTGCAAGGCCTCGGGAGTTACACGCAGTGAACGACCGTGGGGGCTCCTTAAGGTCTGCCTAAGACCAGGTCCTCATAGTTGCAGCTATCGGCACCGGGGTGTGCCCCTATTGAAAGGAAACCGACCCATGACATCCCTCGCATTGAAAAATACCCGCCTGGTCGTTGCACTGCTGGCCGCCGGCGCCATCGGCGGCGTCGGCGTCGGTGCGCTGAACGCCCTGCATCCGGGCGCCGTGGCCGCTGCGCCTGCCGCCATCGCCAGCAGCTCGGCGGCTGTGCCCATGGCCGTGCCCGATTTTTCCAGGATCACCGAGCGCTACGGCCCGGCGGTGGTCAACATCAGCGTCACGGGCACGACCCGGGTGTCGGACGAATTCCCCATGGCGCAGGGCGGAGAAGACGCATTTCCCAACGATCCATTTTTTGAATTCTTCCGCCGCTTCCAGCAAGGCCAGCGCCCGGACGGCGGCAAGGGCGAACAGGAGGTGCCCACCCGCGGCCAGGGCTCCGGCTTCATCGTCAGCGCCGACGGCATCATCCTGACCAATGCCCACGTGGTGCGCAATGCGAAGGAAGTCACCGTCAAGCTGACCGACCGGCGCGAGTACCGGGCCAAGGTACTGGGGGCCGACCCCAAGACCGATATCGCGGTGCTGCGCATCGACGCCAAAAACCTGCCGGTGGTGACGCTGGGCAAGACCAGCGAACTCAGGGTCGGCGAATGGGTGCTGGCCATCGGCTCGCCATTTGGCTTCGAAAACACCGTCACCGCGGGCGTGGTCAGCGCCAAGGGCCGTTCCCTGCCCGACGACAGCACCGTGCCTTTCATCCAGACCGATGTGGCCGTGAATCCCGGAAATTCGGGCGGGCCGCTGTTCAACACACGTGGCGAAGTGGTGGGCATCAATTCGCAGATCTACAGCCGCAGCGGCGGCTACCAGGGCGTGTCGTTTGCCATCCCGGTCGATGTGGCGGAAAAAATCAAGAACCAGATCGTGGCCACCGGCAAGGCCGAACATGCGCGCCTGGGCGTGGCGGTGCAGGAAGTCAACCAGGCCTTTGCGGACTCCTTCAAGCTCGACAGGCCCGAAGGTGCCCTGGTGTCCTCGGTCGAAAAAGGTGGCCCGGCGGACAAGGCCGGCCTGCAGTCGGGCGACGTGATCCGCGGGGTCAATGGCCAGCCCATCGTTTCATCAGGCGATCTGCCCACGGTGATCGGGCTTGCAGCCCCCGGCGACAGCGTCAAGCTGGACATCTGGCGCCAGGGTGCGGCCACGACATTGACCGCGCGCCTGGGCAGCGCCGACGAAAAACCAGGCCAGGTAAGCAGCAAAAAAGAAGCACCCAGCCAGGGCAAGCTGGGCTTGGCCCTGAGGCCCTTGCAACCCGGGGAAAAGCAGGACGCCGGCGTGGACAGCGGCCTGCTGGTGCAGCAGGCCAGCGGCCCCTCCGCCCTGGCCGGTGTCGAGGCCGGTGACGTGCTGCTCTCCATCAATGGTGTTCCCGTGAAAAACATCGAACAGGTGCGCACGGTCGTGGCCAGGTCGGACAAATCCGTGGCGCTGCTGATCCAGCGGGACGGCAGCAAAATTTTTGTACCGGTCAATCTGGGCTGACATCCTCCGGTGCTGTTGACGAAAAGGCGGGCTGCGACCCGTCTTTTTTTTGTGCCTTTATTCCCTGCGTTTGCGCATTTTGTTACAGGCAAATCGGCTACGCTTGGCCTCCTAACGAGGAGGAAATGTGGCAACAAGCACCATAAAAACAGCCGCAGTGCTGGCGGCAGCCGCTGCTTTGTACCTGCCCATCAGCGCGCAGGCCTTGCAGGTCACCAGCGTCTCGCCGCAAGGCGAAATCGCCAGGGTAAGGCAGATTGCCGCCAAGTTTGACGAGAGCGCCGTCAACTTCGGCGACCCCAAAGCCCCTGCCCCCGTCAGCCTGAGCTGCAGCGATGCGCAGGCCACCAAAGGCTCGGGACGCTGGATCAGCGACCGCCAATGGGCTTTTGAATTCGAGAACGACCTGCCACCCGGCGTCAATTGCACGCTGCAGGGCATCGCCACCTTCCGCTCGCCCAAAGACCAGGCCATCAGCGGCAAGCTGTCGTGGAAGTTCAGCACCGGCGGCCCGTTCATCCAGAACCTGCGGCCCGGCACCTACCAGCGTATCGACGAAGAGCAGTTCTTCGTGCTCCAGCTCAACGGCCCGGCCACGCTGGCCAGCATTCGCGAAAATGTCTGGTGCTCGGTCGAGGGCCTGGGCGAGCGGGTTCCCGTCAGGCTGATCGAGGGCAAGGACAGGGAGGCGCTGCTCAAGTCGCAGAACCTGGACAAGGCCGCGGAAAAAGACCCGTTGACGGTGGTGACGCTGGCCTGCAACCGGCGCCTCACACCCGCCAGCAAGGTACAACTGGTTTACGGAAAAGGTGTAGTCACCCCGAGTGGCGTGGCCAACTCGGTGGAGCGGCGCTACAACTTCCAGGTGCGCGAGCCGTTTTCGGCCAGCTTCAACTGCGAGCGTGAAAACGCGCAGTCGGCCTGCCTGCCGATACGCCCCATGAGCCTGAACTTCAACGCCCCGGTGCCGCGCAAGCTGGCCGAGGCGATACGCCTGAAGTCGGCCAAAGATACGCTCAAGCCGGTGTTTGACACGGAAAGCGGCGACGGCGACAACGTGGTCAACGGTGTCAGCTTCAAGCCGCCTTTTGCAGAGCAGACCGCCTTCACGGTGGAGCTGCCCAAAGACTTCAAGGACGCTTCCGGCCGCAGCCTGCGCAATGCCGACAACTTTCCGCTGAAGGTGGCCAGTGGCGCCATGCCGCCACTGGCCAAGTTTGCCGCTGCGCCCTTCGGCATCGTCGAGCGCTTTGCCGAGCCGCAGGCCAAGGCCGGTGACCCGGCCCTGCTGCCGGTCACGCTGCGCAATGTCGAAGCCGCCCTGCAAGTTCAGGGGCTGGCCCCAGGCAAGGTCAGCGACCTGCAGCCCAAAAACGACGCCGACATCATTGCATGGTTCCGCAAGGTGGAGCACTACAACGACTACCAGGTAGACCGCGACCAAGCCGGCCGGGATGTGAAGGGCGCGCTGCCCAAGGCCATTGACCCGCAAAGCAAGGAGTATGTGCAGTCGCGCATGCTCTCGCTGCTTTATGGCCAGCCTGACGTGAAAACCCTGGACCTGCCCAAGCCCGTAAGCGGCGACCCGCGTCCGTTCGAGGTCATCGGCATTCCGCTCTCTCCCGGCTTTCACGTGGTCGAGATTGCCTCGCAAAAACTCGGCACTTCATTGCTCGACGAACGCCACGGTGCCAGCCGCACCATGTATGTCCGTACCTCGGCGCTGGTGACCAACCTGGGCGTGCACTTCAAACTGGGCCGCGAAAACGCGCTGGCCTGGGTGACCACGCTCGACAAGGGCACACCGGTGCCGGGCGCCGCAGTGCGCGTGTCGGACTGCCGGGGCACGGAGCTAGCCAAGGGTGTCACCGATGCACAGGGCATGGCCCGCTTCACCGGCCTGTCGTCGGATCCGCTGCGCTGCGGCGAAGGCGACTATGGCGGCAACGCCTATTTTGTGAGCGCGCGCGCCACGTCGGAAGGCATCGAGGACATGGCCTTCACCTGGAGCAACTGGCAAAAAGGCATCGAACCCTGGCGCTTCAATGTGCCCACCAGCCAGGACCCGCAGCCCGACGCCCGTGCCCACACCATCTTCGATCGCACCCTGCTGCGGGCCGGTGAAACCGTGTCGATGAAACATGTCCTGCGCACCGAAACCAGCCAGGGCTTCGGTTTGGCTGAAGCACCGCCGGCCACGCTGGTGGTCACCCACACTGGCAGCGGCCAGCAGTACACGCAACCCATCACCTGGCGCAAAACTGCGACGGGTGGGCAGAGTGCCGAAAACACCTTTGCCATTCCACCAGCGGCCAAGCTCGGCATGTACGAGGTACAGCTCAAGGCCAGTGACGAGAAAACCCGCAGCTTCAGCAGCGGGCAGTTCCGCGTGGAGGAGTTCCGGTTGCCGGTGCTGGAAGGCCGCGTGACCCCGGCAGACAAAAAGCCCCTGGTCAACGTGAAGTCGGTCCCCACCGATGTGCAGATCAATTATGTCTCGGGCGGCGGCGCGGTGAACCTGCCGGTGCGTGTGTCGGCGCTGGTGCGCGGCAAGTCGCTGAGCTACAGCGACTATGAAGCGTTCAGCTTTTCACCGCCCCGCGCACGGCGCGGCGAAAGCGCCGGTGGCGAGGAAGAAGCCACCGCCTCGCAAGACCAGCGCGTGATTGCCGACAAACTGCCTTTGACGCTGGACCGCAACGGCGCCGGCAAGCTCACCATCAACGAGGTGCCGCCCGGCAAGCAGCCGAGGGAACTGCTGCTGGAAGCCACCTACGCCGACCCGAACGGCGAAGTGCAAACCATACGCAGCGTCTCCCCGCTCTGGCCCGCAGGCGTGGTGGCCGGCATCAAGACCGAGGGCTGGGTCTCGAGCAGCCAGAAGATCAAGTTCCAGGCACTGGCACTCGACCTGGCAGGCAAGCCGGCCGCCGATGTGTCGCTGGACGTTCGGGGCGTTGCACGCATCGTCACCACCAGCCGTAAACGCATGGTGGGCGGCTTCTACACCTATGACAACAAGACCGACATCAAGGATCTGGGCAGCGTCTGCAGCGGCAAGAGCGACGCGCGCGGCCTGCTGCTGTGCGAAGCCAAACTCGGTGAGCCCGGCGAAGTGGAGCTGGTGGTTACCGCGAAGGACAAGGACGGCAACACCATCCAGGCGGCCAGCTCGGTGTATGTGACCAAACAGGGCGAGCTCTGGTTCGGCGGCGAAAACCACGACCGCATGGACGTGCTGCCCGAAAAGAAAAGCTACCAGCCCGGCGAGATAGCCAAATTCCAGGTGCGTATGCCCTTCCGCTTTGCCACCGCGCTGGTGGCAATTGAACGCGAAGGCATCATCGAGACCCAGGTGGTGCAGCTCAACGGCCAGGACCCGACCATCCAGCTGCAAGTCAAGGACGGCTGGGGCCCGAACGTGTACGTGAGCGTGCTGGCGCTGCGCGGTCGCCTGCGCGAGGTGCCCTGGTACAGCTTCTTCACCTGGGGCTACAAGGCACCGCGTGAATGGTGGACTTCGTTCTGGTACGAGGGCCGCGAGTATGTGGCCCCCACCGCGCTGGTGGACCTGAGCAAGCCGGCCTTCCGGCTGGGTCTGGCGGAGATCCGCGTCGGCACCAAGGCCCACCAGCTCGACGTGAGCGTGAAAGCAGACAAGGAGAGTTACCCGGTGCGCGGGCAGGCCCAGGTCACCATCACCGCCAAACTGCCGAATGGCCAGCCGGCAGCGGGCGCAGAAGTGGCCCTCGCCGCGGTGGACCAGGCCTTGCTGGAACTGATGCCTAACGATTCCTGGGACTTGCTCGGGGCCATGCTGCAGCGCCGCTCCTGGGGTGTGGAAACCTCGACCGCGCAGATGGAAATCATCGGCCGCAGGCACTACGGCCGCAAGGCCGTGCCGGCAGGCGGTGGTGGCGGGCGCAGCAACACGCGCGAACTGCTGGAGACCCTGCTGCTGTGGAACCCGAAAGTCGTGCTCGACGCCAAAGGCCAGGCCGTCGTCACCGTGCCGCTCAATGATGCGCTGACAACTTTCAAGATCGTCGCGGTGGCCGATGCGGCAACCGGGCTCTTCGGCACCGGCCAGACCAGCATCCGGGCCACACAAGATTTGCAGATCATCAGCGGCCTGCCGCCGCTGGTGCGCGAGGACGACCAGTTCCGCGCGCAGATCACCTTGCGCAACACGACCAAGGCAGCGATGAAGGTGGAGGTGAGTCCGCGTGCGACCCTGCTGGACCTCAAACCGCAGACCGTCGACATTCCCGCCGGCGAAGCGCGTGAAGTGGCCTGGATGGTGACCGCGCCGGCGCAGCTCTCGCTGACAAGAGCCGAGGCCATCCTCTGGGAAATCGAAGCGAAAGATACGGTGAGCGGTGCACGCGACGGCCTGAAGGCGCGCCAGCGCATCATTCCCGCCGTGCCGCTCACGGTCCAGCAAGCCACGCTGGTGCAGGTCGATGGCTCCTTCGCACTCGACGTGAATCCGCCGGCCGATGCCTTGCCCGGCCGCGGCGGTTTGAAGATGTCGCTGCAACCGAAGCTCGCCGAAGGCATGGACGGCGTGCGGGACTGGTTCGCCAACTACCCCTTCGCCTGCCTGGAGCAAAAGACCAGCAAGGCCGTCGGCCTGCGCGACGCCAGGCTCTGGCAAACCGTGCTGGCGCAACTGCCCGGCTACCTGGACAGCGACGGCCTGGCGAGCTACTTCCCGCCGCGTGACGGCGAAGCGAATCGCGGCAGCGATGCACTGACAGCCTACCTGCTGGCCGCCACGCACGAAGCGGCCGGCATCAACCCCGCCTTCGCCCTGCCCGACGAAGCACGTGCCCCCATGGAGCGCGGCTTGATCGCGTTTGTTGAAGGCCGTATCCAGCGCGAGTTCTGGAGCCCGCGCAAGGATCTCGACGTGCGCAAGCTCGCGGCACTGGAAGCGCTGTCACGCTACGGCAAGGCGCAGGGCCGCATGCTGGGCAGCATCACCATTGCGCCCAACCAGTGGCCCACCCACGCGGTGATTGACTGGCTGAACATCCTCAAACGCGTGGCCGACGTGCCGCAACGGGAACAGCGCCTCGCGGAGGCAAATCAAGTCCTGAAATCACGCCTGTCCTGGCAAGGCACCAAGGTCACCTTCAGCACCGAACGCGACGACTACTGGTGGTGGCTGATGACCAACGGCGACGTCAACACCGCCCGGCTGATGCTGGCGGTGATGGACGACCCGGCCTGGAAAGACGACATGGGGCGCCTGGCCAACGGCTTCATCGCACGACAGCAAAAAGGCGCGTGGCACACCACCACGGCCAACCTGTGGGGCGGCCTGGCGCTCGACAAGTTCTCGGCCAAGTTTGAAGCAACGCCGGTGGCAGGCATCACCAAAGCGGCGCTGGCTGCGGCAAGCGCCAGCGTGGACTGGGCCAAGGTGGAACGCATCAAGACCACCGACGCTTCCGGCGCAGCCCACCAGAGCACCTTCTTCGGCGCGCCGGCGGCGCCCGGCAACCTGCGCAACAACACCATGTTCCTGCCCTGGGCGAGCGCCGGCAAGGAAACGCTGACGGTGACGCACCAGGGCGTCGGCAAACCCTGGCTGACATTGCAGTCGCTCGCAGCGGTGCAGTTGAAAGCACCGTTCAACGCTGGTTACCAGATCAAGAAGACCATCACACCAGTGGAGCAGGCCGTCAAAGGCATCTACACACGGGGCGACGTGCTGCGTATTTCGCTGGAGGTCAACGCCAGCACCGACATGACCTGGGTGGTCATCAGCGACCCGGTGCCCGGTGGCGCAACCATTCTCGGCAGTGGCCTGGGCCGCGACTCGCAGATTGCCACCAGCGGCGAGAAGAAAACCGGCGCAGGCTGGCCTGCGTTTGAAGAACGCAGCTTCGAGGCCTTCCGCAGTTATTACGAATACCTGCCCAAGGGCGTGGTGAAGATGGAGTACACCGTGCGCCTGAACAACGTCGGCGACTTCGCGCTGCCGCCAAGCCGGGTGGAGGCCATGTATGCGCCTGAGATGTTTGGGGAAGTGCCGAATGGGCGGGTCAAGGTGGAAGCGGTCAAATAAATATGGCCCCCACGCTTGTCGCTTCGCGTACTGCGCTGCCCCCCGAGGGGGCTGATTTTCCTTGGGGCGGCCCGGCGGAAAATCGCGCGCATCCTTGGCGAGTTCCTCTGGGTGTTGCACGCCGAGCTTCTCTTGCTCTTGTTTTGATAGCTGCTTGCACCCGTCCTGCCTGGGCGATTGCCACATTTGATGAAGTAAAACGCGAGTTCCGCCCTTCCGACACGCTGATCCTCGACCGCAGCGGCGAAGTCATCCAGCGCCTGCGCACCGACAGCGCAGTGCGGCGCGGCCAGTGGGTGGCGCTGCCGGATATTTCACCGGCTTTGCGCACGGCGCTGGTACTCAGTGAAGACAAACGCTTTTACGAGCACAGCGGCGTGGACTGGCGGGCGGTGTCCAGCGCAGCCTGGGGCAACCTGTGGAACACCAAAACCCGTGGAGCTTCCACACTCAGCATGCAGCTGGCCGGACTGCTGGACGAAGACTGGCGCGCCAGCGCCGGTGGCCGCAGCATCACGCAGAAGATCGGCCAGACCGTCTCCGCCCAGGTGCTGGAAACGCGCTGGCGCAAGGACCAGATTCTGGAGGCTTACCTCAACCTTGTGCCTTTTCGCGGCGAGCTAATCGGTATCGACGCGCTGAGCCGCACGCTGTTCGGCAAGGCGGCGCACGGGCTGGACGAACGCGAGGCGGCGCTGGCCGCCGCGCTGGTGCGGGCGCCGAATGCCAAGGCGGCGCAAGTCACACAGCGCGCCTGCGGTGTATTGAAAACCATGCAAGCCCCGGCCAGGGCAGATTGCGAGGGTCTGGACCTGTTTGCCACTGCGGCCCTGCAACGTAAGGCTTTCGACGCCACGGAAGGTGTGGCGCCGCATCTGGCACGACGTCTCCTGTCCGTTCGGGCTGAGTCTGTCGAAGCCATGCGCGGGAAGACGATCACTTCGACCCTTCGACAAGCTCAGAACAAGCCAAGCCCGGTGCGAACGGTGTTGTCCACGCTACATGCCCCCCTGCAACGCTTTGCGGTGCAAACACTCCAGCAACACCTGCGCGAACTGCGCGGCCGCCACGTCGAAGACGGCGCCATTGTTGTGCTCGACAACGCCACCGGTGAAGTGCTGGCCTGGGTCGGATCGTCGGGCGAACTCAGTGGCGCGACCGAGGTGGACGGCGTGCTGGCGCTGCGTCAGCCCGGCTCCACGCTCAAGCCCTTTCTGTATGCGCAGGCAATTGCCGAGCGACGCATCACCGCGGCGTCACTGCTCGACGATTCGTCGGCGCATCTCAACACAGCCGGCGGTCTCTACATTCCACAAAATTACGACCGCCAGTTCAAGGGCCTGATTTCGGCACGTACAGCACTAGGCGCTTCTCTCAACGTGCCCGCCGTGCGCACACTGGCGCGGTGGCTGGCCAGTTTGGGCTTGGTCAAACGGACCAAGCGTCGCGCCCGCCCCGGCCCCCGGCTGCGGCTCCGCGGTCGCCTGGCGGGCCGGTGCGTCAATCACGTCTGGACGATTGATTTGAAGGGCAGTTTTCTCACCCGGGCCGGTCAGCGCGTCAACGCCCTGACCGTGCGTGATCTGGCCA
>CAZIYA010000136.1:0-9324 GCA_964543355.1 uncultured Polaromonas sp. | reverse complement strand
TACGACGCGGTGCTGGGCACGCTGCAGATCCGCAGTGTGATGGAGCATGGTGAGTCGGTCGCTTATGGCCGGGCCTTTCCTGAGTTCTGGGTGGGGCGGCCGCTGGATGGCGGGCGGGCTGCGCCGGGCGATGGCATACACATCTGCTTTCGGGCCAACTCGCCGGCGGAGGTGGATGCCTTTCATGCGAAGGCGCTGGCGCTGGGTGGGCAGTGTGACGGGCCGCCGGGCTTGCGGCCGCACTACACGCCGACGTATTACGCGGCCTTTGTGCGCGACCTGGATGGGCACAAGATCGAGGCGATGTGTTTTACCGGGGCGGCGGGCTGACAGAATGGGCTGGTCGG
This sequence comes from uncultured Polaromonas sp., assembly GCA_964543355.1. Lineage (GTDB taxonomy): Bacteria > Pseudomonadota > Gammaproteobacteria > Burkholderiales > Burkholderiaceae_C > Polaromonas. The sequence continues at coordinate 8,977 of CAZIYA010000136.1, read as the reverse complement.
GCTGATGCGGGTGCGCCGGGCATGGATCCTGGGTCGAGGCCCGGGGTGACAAAGAAGCGGTTTGGGCGGTTTATATAGCCGAATCGGCATCCAGCCCTTTGCCGGCGGGCGCAAGCAGCTATGAATACAGTAGCGACTAACGGCTGCTCACCAGTGGGTGCTGCCTGTCACCCGCTCCACTTCGTCCACCGCGTACCTGGTGAATTCCTCGATTTCGGTGGCTTTGTCGAACACGGCGTCGGCGCCCAGGGCCAGGCAGCGCTGGCGGATGGGTGGGGTGGCGTAGTTGGTGAGGACGATGACTTTTTGCCGCAAGGCCCTGCTGCCGCAGCTTTTCACGACATTGAGGCCGCTGCCCTGCAGCAGGAAGAGGTCCACCACGGCCAGGTCCCAGCCGGAGGCGTTGTCGGTCAGCCACTGGCGGGCCTCGTCTTCGTTGCTGGCCGAGCCGACCACGCGGGCGCCGGTCAGTTCTTCCAGCGATTCGGCGAGGTTGTCGCGAATGACAGGGCTGTCTTCGACCAGGAAAATTCTCAGGCGCATCCAGGGGTCCGGTTGAAACTACATGCTTACAGCCCGGGCTCAGGCTGGCGATAGGAAAAGTCTAGAAGCAGTCTACCCAAAGGGGAAACCGGGTAAACGCTAAAGAACAAAGTTCGCTTTGCTGTGTGTGTGGCGCCTGCGTGATGGCCGGAACACGGCCTTGTCTGACATAAAGCAAGGCGGTGCCGCCGAAAAATGGGAAGCTTGTCAGCCACCCCGGCCCTTCTTCCGGCATCTGCGCCAGGGCCGGGGCGCTTTTCCTTTTTTACTCCCAAGGAGTGCACCATGAGCAGCAGCAAGCAGAACCCGCGCGACAAACAGCCCGGCCACACCGGCAAGGTTGAAAACGACAGCAACAAGATGGGCGAGAAGGACGCCACCCAGCTGAACCAGGGCAAGCGCACGCCCGACAGCCGCAGCGACCGCGAGTCGCATATAGGCGGCGACAACCAGTCGCAGGCGCGGCGCGGAACAACCACCGGGCATTGAGGCCGGCCGGGCCGGCGGCTGGCGTGCCGTGGGTATGAGCCAAATTGGTCCCCAGCCCTTGCCTGCCTTGCGCCAGCAGCTACCAAATAAATAGCGGCACACGCACCGCCCAGGCATGGACGGGTTGCGGTGGCGCGCCCATAATCGCTCACATACTTTGTTTGAGGGGACTGTGATGACGATGCTGATTCTGGGCCTGGTGCTGTTTCTGGGTGTGCATTCCATACGCATAGTGGCCGATGGCTGGCGCAGCGCCATGATTGGCCGTGTGGGTGAGCTGCCGTGGAAGGCGGTGTATGCGCTGCTGTCGATTGCCGGCTTTGTGCTGATCGTCTGGGGCTTTGGCCTGGCGCGGCAGCAGCCGGTGCAGCTGTGGATGCCGCCGCGGGGCATGCGGCACCTGGCTTCGCTGCTGACGCTGGTTTCCTTTATCCTCATCGCGGCGGCCTATGTGCCGCGCAACGCCATCAAGGCGCGGCTGCACCACCCCATGGTGCTGGGCGTGAAGGTGTGGGCGCTGGCGCACCTGCTGGCCAATGGCAACCTGGCGCATGTGGTGCTGTTCGGTGCTTTCCTGGTGTGGGCGGTGCTGAGCTTTCGTGCGGCGCGGGCGCGTGACCGGGCTGCGGGCACGGTGTACCCCGCGGGAACCACAGCCGGCACGCTGGGCGCGGTGGTGGCGGGTGCGGCGCTCTGGGCGGTGTTTGCATTCTGGGCGCACGGCTACCTGATTGGCATCCGGCCGATCGGGTGAGCTGTCTGCCCGATGCGGGCTGATCAGCCGGCTTCGTCGATATCGCGCTCGCGGCGGCTGCGCCAGATGGCGCGCACCAGCCACAGCCCGCCCAGCACGGCGCCGATGAAGCCGAGTGAGCCGAGCAGCGGCATCCCGAACAGGGTGGGGCCGCCCTTGACCATCATGGCGATGGACGAACCGATGATGAGTGCGGCAATCACCAGCGCCATGGCCAGGCGGTTGGCGGCGCGGTCGATCTGGTCGCCCACGCGTTTGAGGTGCGCCAGCTCGATGTTCACCTGCAGCCGGCCGCGGCGCGCGTTGCGCAGCAGGCGCGAAATATCGTGCGGCAGCTGCTCGGCCACGGCCAGGGTGCGGCGCAGGGTTTTCCAGGCGCGGCCGGCCAGGGCCTTGGGCTCGTAACGCGCGCGCAGCACGTCCTGCAGCATGGGCGTGGCTTCGGTGGCCATGTGAAAGCCGGGGTCCAGCCCGCGGCCCATGCCTTCCAGCGAGATGAAGGCCTTGATCAGCAGCGCCAGGTCGGAAGGCAGGCCCAGGTGGTGTTCGCGCAGCAGGGCGGTGACGTCGGCCAGCATCTGGCCCAGGCTGAGCTCGGCCAGCGGCGTGCCGTGGTACTGGTCGACAAAGTCCTCGATCTCGGTTTCAAGCTGCGCCTGGTTGATGCCGTGGCCGTCGCCCGTCCAGTCGAGCAGCACCTCGGCCACGGCCTGCGACTGCCGCTCGACCAGGCCCAGCAGCAGCTGCAGCAGCTCTTCGCGCCGGCGCTCGGACAGGCGCCCGACCATGCCGAAGTCGATGAAGGCAATGCCGTTGCCGGGCAGGTAAAACACGTTGCCGGGGTGCGGGTCGGCGTGGAAGAAGCCGTCTTCCACAATCATTTTCAGCACGGCCTGGGCGCCGCGCTGGGCCAGCAGCGTGCGGTCGAAGCCGGCTTCGGGCGTGAGCTGGCCCAGCTGGTCGCCGGGGACGCCGCCCACATAGTCCTGCACGTTCACGCGCTCGCCGGTGTGGGCCCAGTACACGCGCGGAATGACGATCCACGGCAGCGGCGCCATGTTGGCGGTGATGCGTTCGGCGTGGCGGCATTCGGCGGCCAGGTTCAGCTCGCGGCGCAGGGACTTGACGAACTCGCGCACCAGCTGCTGCAGGCGGTAGGGCTTGAGCGCGGGCACTTCGGCCTCGGCCAGCGCGGCCAGGCGGGCCAGCAGGCGCAGGTCGGCCTCGATCACTTCGGTGATGCCGGGGCGGCGGATCTTGACGACGACTTCGGTGCCGTCTTTCAGCTGCGCGCGGTGCACCTGCGCAATGGAGGCGGCGGCCAGCGGCTCGGTGTCGAAGCGGGCGAACACCTCTTCGGGCTCGCCGCCCAGGTCTTCGCGCAGCTGGGGCCGCAGCAGTTCGAGCGGCACAGCGGGCACATGGCTGTGCAGCTTTTCAAACTCGGCAATCCACTCGGGGCCGAACAGGTCGGCACGGCCGGCGAGGATTTGCCCGAGCTTGACAAAGGCCGGGCCCAGCTCTTCCATGGCCAGGCGCACCTGCGCGGGCGGCTCAATGCGGGCCAGGTCGGCCACATGGTCCCAGCGCAGCACGTGGCCGGCGCGCTCGAGGCGGTCGGCCAGGCCGAGGCGGCGCACGGTGTCGCCAAAGCCGTGGCGTATCAGCACTCCGGCGATTTCGTTGAGGCGCCCCATGTCGCGCGCGGCGCTCAGAGTCTCTGTCAGCATGGGGTGGATGATAGCCTTGCGCCGGCCTGGGGCCCCGGGGTGGCCGCCGGATTTGATGTCAAACATGGCGCTGGCCCCCGCCACAGCTGCGCAAGCAGCTATGAAAAGAGGAGCCCCTGCGGCGCCGCGGAGCCCGGCGGGCTAACATAAAGCCGCGGCTGCCGCGCCGCGCCGGCCGGTAAACCCATACACACAGGTGCGACAAAGCGCCGGCTTTGACACACAGGCTCAGGGTGAAAGAATGGCGCCTCTGCCCCGTGGGGCCCTTGCAATCATTTTTTGAACTGGAGTTGCATGTCACGCCTGAACCGTTTGCCCGGATGGCTGGTTTCCCTGAGTCTGCTGAGCCTGGTGGTTGCACACACCGCGCAGGCGCGCGAAATGGTGAGCGTGAACCGGCCCGAGATCAACATGCGCGCCGGTGCCGGCACCGGCCATGCCGCGCGCTGGGCACTGAACAGGGGTTACCCGCTGGAAGTCACCGGCCGCAAGGGAAAGTGGCTGAAGGTGCGTGATTTCGAAAACGATATCGGCTGGGTGTACCGCCCGCTGGTGGGCAAGAAGCCGCATCATGTGGTGAAGGCCCCGGTGGCCAACATCCGCAGCGCGCCGACGACCGGCAGCCGCATTGTGGGTAGGGCCGAACGCGGCGAGGTGCTGCGCACGCTGGAGCGCCGCGACCGCTGGGTCAAGGTCCAGCCCGAAGGCGGGCGCAAAGGCTGGGTGGCGCGCCGGCTGCTCTGGGGCTGGTGAGGCAACCCCTGGCGGATACGCGCAAGCCCGCAGTGCTTTTGCGCTGCGGGCTGTGAATGAAAGAGCGAGGCCGTGGCTGGCCCCGGCGCCGCTTATTGGGCGGCGTTAAACGGCTGGCCGGCAACCCGCACGCCGTTGTTCACCCCCTGGTGTTGCGCGAGGTAATGCGAGCCACTGTCTTCACCATTGAACGCAGCCACTTCGTTGCGGGCGGCTACATACTCGGCAACCACCTGGGCGCGCGAGTTGGTGCTCTGGAACTTGGCCAGCGGGTTGTACCGGGTGGACCAGGGGTTGACGCCGGACTTCTGGAACTGGTCGAGTTCGGCACGCACTTCAGCGCGGCTCTTCGTGCTGGTGAAAGGCGTGGTGTCGATGGTGATGTCGTCGGCGAAGGCGTTGCCGGCCACAGCTGCGGCGGCGATGACGAGGGCGGAGGCGATTTTGCGGTTCATGATCAGGTTTCCTAAAAAAAGTGGATGACAAATCCGGGCATGGCGAGTCCTGGTGGCCCGTCTGTTTCCAGCCTCGGTGAGTCGTTGTTTAAAGGTTTCGGCTCATCGATGAAGAGCAGATGGGCGGCAAAGCCCTGCTCACAAGCTGCAGTTTTGGAGATGGTCTGTTTCGGGTTTCGCAATAATCCCGCGGCCAGGGTGCCGTTGCCCTGCCGCTCGCATGCCGCGGGCCTGGGGCCCTAGTACTGCAACCCGAAAATATCAAAACATGAAAGCGCGTCTTCGCACCCATGGCGGCGTTGCAATCCTTGCGGAGGCGCCCAGCCTTCGCTGCGGCTTGCGCCTTGCCCTGGGCGCGAAGCCATCACTTTCATCTTGTTTCGCTACTTCCGGGTTGCAGTACTAGCGCGCCAGCATCCAGCGGCTGATCTGGCCGACCACCTCGGGCTCGAGGCCGTTGAAGCCGTGGTAGGCCTTGGCTTCGCAGGGGTCGCCGATGCTCTGGCCACCGGTGATGGTGAACAATTCGGCCTTGGGCGTTTTGGCCAGCTTGTCCATCAGCGGCGGCATGTCGCTGAAGCGGCACAGGCGGCAGCCGTCTTGTTCATGGTGCACCACCAGCACGGGAATGCGCAGGGCTTCCATCGGCATTTTGGGTACCGCGCGGCCGCCGCTTTCTGTGAGGATGGTGGCCGTCAGAACCAGCCCGTCGGGGCCGCCCTGTGCGGGGCTCAGTTCTGTTGCAACGTAAGCGGCAGACTGCGTGCCGCGGCTGGTGCCGGCCAGCCACACCGGCACGGCTGCCTGCTGCTTGAGCCAGGCGATCACGGCCGCCACATCGGCTGCGTGTTCGCGCGTCTGCCTGAAGCCGCTGAGGTGAGGTGACGATTGCCGGTCGGACGGTGCATCAACCACTGCCACGGCCAGGCCCGCATCGGCAAACAGCTGCCGCGTGCGCACCAGGAAGTTGCCCTTGCCCCAGGCGAAGCCGCCGTCGCCGGAAATCTGCAGGCCGCCATGGCCGCCCGCGAAGAGGATGACCGATGCTTTCGGCTGCGGCGGTGCGATGTAAACAAAGCGCTGCGTCACGCCGGGCCGGGTGGGAACGTCGACCACCTTCTGCGTGGTTTGCGCCAGCGCGCCGGTGCTGGCCAGCGCCCATGCCAGCAGGCAGGTCGCCAGGCCTTTCAGAAAGCCGCGGTAGAGGAATGTTTTCATGTTTTGGCGCCTTTTTGTATGTCAAATTGGCCGTTGGCCCTTATTCTACGGGCGCGAGCAGCTATAAAAACACTAGCAGGACAGCGGCCCCCTCAGTCGGCCAGCACGGTCTTGATCCATTTGACCATGTCGTCGCTGGCCACCCGCGGGGTGCTCAGGTGGTTGGCCTTGACTTCGAGGTACTGGCTTTTGGGGTTGGCCGGCAGCTGGTCGGCAAAGTAGCTGCGGGCGCGGGTGAACATCGTGTCGGCGTCGCCAACCACGGTCAGCACCGGGGTGCCGGCCGGCACGCGCGGCGCGGTGACCGACATTTCGGCGTCGGAGGCAGGGTCAAAGTACGACAGGTAGTCTTTGGCGGTGGCAACAACGGTTTGCTGCTTGCCCTGGTTGATGTCGCTGAAACGCTCGCGCGAATCCCCCTTGCCGGCGGCCACCAGGGCGCGGGCTTCGTCCACGCTGTCGTGCACCACCTTGAGCGAGGGCACGGTGTAATAAGCTTTTGGCACATGGCCGGGCGCCAGCAGCACCAGCGCGCTGGCATCTCCGCCGCGCGCGGCATGACTCATTGCTGCGGGCACGCCCAGGCTGTGCCCGATGACCACAATTCTGGTGGCGCCCTGGTCGCGCAGTGTTTTGACGTGGCCGGCCATTTCTGCCATGGCCTTGTCCCAGTGGCCGTCCAGGTAGCGTCCGCGTGACCAGGGCATGTCCGGCAGGCTGACCAGCCAGCCTTCGCGTTCAAAGGTGGCCTTGAGCGGGCTGAAGTTCGGGTCCTGGTTGCTGCCGGGGTTTTTGCCGTGCAGCATGAGCACGCCGATGCGTTGCTGCGCGGCAGCGGTGAGCGGGGAGAGGGCTGCGGCGAGCGCGGCGCAGCTGATGACGAGGGCGGAGAAAACAGAGAAGAGGCGGCGTTGCATGGAGCTCCTTGCGGCGGTGATAGAAACAGATCCCGGGCTCAGTGTAGGCAAGACAGGAGCCGGCCCGAGTGGGGAAAGCCCGGTGCATCCCATGAATAGGGGACGGGTGTCCAGGGCGTTCTGCAAACTCGCAAACCATCTCGCAAAATATCTCGCGGTTGTTGGAAAAAACCATTGCATGACAAAGACTTGGCTATGCTTGCCATGTCGCAAAACATTCTCGCAACTTGCAGCGGAGGCGGGCACGTCATCATGAAACTTTTTCTTCGCTCTTTTCTTTTCTTCCTTGCCGGCGTTTTCCTGTTGGGTGTGGTGGCTGTGGTGGCCACCTGGGCGCCGGACAAGCCGGTGGACGAACTCAAGCCGCGCTGGGCGCAGCCGCCTTCGCAGTTCATCACCATCGACGGCATGCAGGTGCACCTGCGCGACGAGGGGCCGCGTGACGACCCGTTGCCCATCGTGCTGATTCACGGCACCTCGGCCAGCCTGCACACCTGGGAGGGCTGGGCCGCGGCCTTGCGCGGGCAGCGGCGAGTGATCCGTTTTGACCTGCCGGGTTTTGCGCTGACAGGGCCGAACCGCCAGAACGATTATTCCCTCGAGGCCTATGTGCGCTTCGTCACGGCCGTGCTGGACCAGCTGGGTGTGCAGCGTTTTGTGCTGGCGGGCAATTCACTGGGCGGGCAGGTGGCCTGGGCGACGGCGGTGGCGTTGCCGCAGCGCGTGGCGCGGCTGGTGCTGGTGGATGCCAGTGGCTACCCACTGGAGTCCGCCAGTGTGCCGCCCACATTGCCGCTGGGCTTTCGCATTGCACGCATGCCCGCCTTGCGGGTGCTGACGCAATACACCCTGCCGCGCAGCATTGTGGAGAAAAGCGTGCGCAATGTGTATGGCGACCCGTCAAAGGTGACGCCCGAACTGGTGGACCTGTACGTGGACATGACGCTGCGCGCAGGCAACCGCCAGGCGCTGGGCCGGCGCATGGACCAGGGCTACACCGGCGAGGTGGCCGGGCTGAAGACGCTGGCTGTGCCCACGCTGATTCTCTGGGGCGGGCAGGACCGTCTGGTACCGCTGGAGTTCGCCCAGCGCTTTGCGCGCGACATCAAGGGCAGCCAGCTGGTGGTGTTCGACGACCTGGGCCACGTGCCGCACGAGGAAGACCCGGCGCGCACGGTGGCGGTGGTGAAGACGTTTCTGGGCTTGTAGGCTGTTTTCCTGACGGGCTATAATTCCTTACCTAACGTAAGGAGCTTTCATCATGCCTGCCGCCACGCTGACTTCCAAGGGACAAATCACTTTGCCTGCCGCCGTGCGCTCGGCGCTGGGGCTGCACGCGGGCAGCAAGGTGGACTTTGTGCCGGTTGAAGACGGCTTCAAGGTCGTGGCTTTGCACGCGGACGTTGTGTCGCTCAAGGGCCGGTTTGCCGGGCGAGTGAAAAAGCCGGTAAGCATCGAAGCCATGGACCAGGCGATTGCCGCGCAGGCTGTTGCGCGTCACCGGTAAAACGCGTGATTGGGCTCGACACCAATGTGCTGGTGCGCTATCTCGCGCAGGACGACGCAAAACAGGCGGCACTCGCTACCCGGCTGATCGAAAAGGAGCTGAGCATTGCCGTGCCGAGATTTATCAGCCTCGTTGTGCTCGTAGAGCTTTGCTGGGTGCTGCAAAAACTCTACGGTGCCACACCGGGTGAGCTGGCCACGACGGTGGAGGATCTTCTGGGCACACCTCAATTTCGCGTGGAGCGACGCGATGTGGTTCAAGCGGCGCTGCGGCAACTGGGCAGCACCAAAACCGGCAAGGCCGGGTTTGCAGATGCATTGATCGCGCAGCTGGCCGATAGTGAAGGCTGTACACGGACCCTGACTTTTGACAAGGTTGCCGCGCGCGCCTCTGGAATGACGCTGCTCGAATAAGCGGCGGCGCAGGCTGCCTATTTGCCGTCAGGCAGCTCGATCTTGACTTCGAGTACGTCCAGGTTGTCCTGGCGCTCGAGGTTGACCTTGATGTCGTTCGGGTCGATCTTGATGTATTTGGAAATCACCGCGATCAGGTCGCGCTGCAGCGCCGGCAGGTAGTCGGGCTCGTGGCTGTGGCGGCCGGAGCGTTCGTGT
>CAZIYA010000135.1:0-9330 GCA_964543355.1 uncultured Polaromonas sp. | reverse complement strand
GGATGCGTGTGGTGCCACCGGCCACATGCGCCATGACAACCGCGGTGGCGGCACTGGCAATACCGGCCATGCCGTGGTGCTCGGCCAGCCAGTAGCGCTGGTAGCCCCAGCGTTCGGCGTGTTGCGCCAGATCCAGGGTATTGCGCAGGGATTGCGCGGCATCGCCGCCTTCCACGATGGGGGAAAGGTCCAGAACTGAAAATGGGATCATGTTTGGCTAGGGCCTGTTCACACTATTTATACAAGTGCGAATATGGTTAAAACAGCGCCAATCTAGGCGCGCGACGACGCCCAGCCTGGGCGGCTGGGCTAGGAGTGCAACAACGAGTGGCGCTGTTTTAACCATATTCCCTTCGGATTGCGGCCAAAAAGGCCATGCGCAGCGTTGCAAAGCCTTGCCGGGCTTCAGCCCGGCTGCATTTTGCGCCTCGCGCATGACCTTTTTGACTCGCAACGCATCTTGCATAAATAGTGTGAACAGGCCCTAGGTCGGGTGGGCGCCTTTCAATGCCAGGCGCAAGCCTGCAGTCTAGGGAATGACCGGCCCCTGCGCAGTGCCTATCCGCTTTGGCCCCGGTGCCGGTCAGGGCTTCGAAACCTGCGTGACACCAGGAAGGTTTCCGTGCGCAGGCAGACGGTGTACGATTTCCCCGGCCCGGACCCTCCTTTCCGAAAGTGTTTATGCACCCCAACGAGCAAACCCTGGACAAGTTCTACAGCGCCTTTGCGCGCCTGGATTCGGACACCATGGCCCAGTGTTATGCCGCCGATGCGTCTTTCGACGACGAGGTGTTTTCGCTGCGCGGGCATGAGCAGGTCACGGGCATGTGGCACATGCTGTGCGATGCCACCAAGGCCAGGGGACGCGATGTGTGGAAGCTGCAATACAGCGGCATCCGCGCCGACACGGACGGCGGCCAGGCGCACTGGGAGGCCGACTACCGCTTCAGCGCCACCGGCCGCATGGTGCACAACATCATCGACGGGCGTTTCAGCTTCACCCCGCAGGGCCTGATAGCCACCCACCGTGACCGCTTCGACTTCTGGGCCTGGTCGCGCCAGGCGCTGGGCACGCCGGGCCTGCTGCTGGGCTGGACGCCTTTCCTGCGCAGCAAGGTGCGCGCCACCGCTGCGGCCAACCTGCAGAAATACCTGGCCGGCCGGCAACAGAAAGGGCGCTGAGCATGGCCTCCACATTGCCCGACACCTGGTTTGAAGGCTTTGAAGCACGCGACTTCGAAGTCAACGGTACCTCCATTTTTGCCCGTTACGGCGGCAATACCGCGGGCCCGACCCTGCTCCTGCTGCACGGCTTTCCGCAATGCCATGTGATGTGGCACCGCGTGGCGCAGGCCCTGCAGGCGCGCTTCTTCCTGGTGCTGCCCGACCTGCGCGGTTACGGCGACTCGTCCAAGGCGGCAGGCCTGCCCGACCACAGCAACTACAGCAAACGCAACATGGCGCAGGACGCGCTTGCCGTGATGGATGCGCTGGGCCGCGGCAATTTCTACCTGTGCGGCCACGACCGCGGCGGGCGGGTGGCGCACCGCCTGGCCGTGGACCACCCCGGCCGCGTGGACAAGCTGTGCCTCATCGACATTGCGCCCACGCTGGACATGTACAACGCCACCGACATGCGTTTTGCCACGGCTTACTACCACTGGTTCCACCTGATCCAGCCCAATCCGCTGCCCGAAACTATGATTGGCGGCTGCGCCCTGGCCTACCTGCATGCCAAGCTGGGGGGCTGGGGCAGCCGCGGCCTGAGCTACATCGAACCCGAAGCGCTGATTGAGTACGAACGCTGCTTCTGCACACCCGAAGCCATTCACGCCGCCTGCGAGGACTACCGCGCCAGCGCCGGCATCGACCTGGTGCACGACCGCGAAAGCCGGACGCGCGGCGACAAGATCGCCTGCGACACCCATGTGCTCTGGGGCGAGCGTGGCGTGGTGCACAAGCTGTTTGAACCATTGGCCCTTTGGCAAGCCCAGTGCGCCGGTATTGTCAGCGGCCAGCCCATGCAAGCCGGCCATTTCATTCCCGAAGAATTGCCTCTGGAAACCGCCCACGCGCTGCACCAATTTTTCAACTGATCATCATGTCTCTCTACACCGCTGAAGTTTTATGGCTGCGCAACGAGGGGGACTTTGCGGGCAACCGCTACAGCCGCCGGCACTTGCTGCGTTTTGACGGCGGCCTGGAAGTGCCGGGCTCGTCCTCGCCGCACGTGGTGCCGCTGCCGATGTCCGATGCCTCGGCACTGGACCCCGAAGAGGCTTTTGTGTCCTCGCTGTCGAGCTGCCACATGTTGTGGTTTCTGTCGATTGCGGCCAAACGCAAGTTCTGCGTGGACCGCTACTTCGATGCAGCGGAAGGGGTCATGGAAAAGAATGCCGACGGGAAGATGGCCATGACCGTCGTGACGCTGCGGCCCGATGTGGAGTTCTCCGGAGAGCGCCAGCCCACGCGTGAAGAGCTGGATCGGCTGCACCATGAGGCGCACGACGCCTGCTTCATCGCCAACTCGGTCAAAACCGAGGTGCGTTGCGAGCCGGTGTACGGTACGCCGGCATGAGCGGCCCATTTCGCAGCCTGCATCGCACCGACACATGGGCGGCGTCTTGCGCCGCAAGCGCAGTCCTGGCCTGCGATCCGTTTGAGGCTTTGATTTCAGTAAAGCGTCTTTTTCTTCAGGACTGCCCATGAACCGCACCGTCACTCTTCTCGCCCTGCTGGGCCTGCTCGGCGGCTGCGCTTCGCGCGAAGCGATGAATGCGGTGGACCTGGAGCAGGGCCGCCTGTCTTCGCCTGACATCAGCCTCAACATTCCCGGCCTGGGGCCCTGCACGGACAACCCGGATCGCACCTTGCGCCTCGATTCCAGCCAGCCGGTCCACATTCTGGTGCACGGCTGCTTCGACTCCTCCGGCCAGTTTCGGGGGCTGGCCCAGGTGCTGGCCTTTCACGGCCAGCAGTCGGCCTGTTTCACCTACGATGACCGCGCCAGGCTCGCCGAAGTTGCCGACGAGCTGAGGCATGCCGTCGGCCAGCTCGCGGCGCAATCCAGGGTCCCCCAGGTCACGGTGATCGGCCACAGCCAGGGCGCACTGATCGCACGCAGGTCCATGACCGAATCTTCCGCCACGGCGCCCTCCGGCCGTGCGGTCGATGTGCGCCTGGTGACCATTTCCGGGCCTTTTGCCGGCATCGAGTCGGCCAGGACCTGCGGCAAGACCTGGCTCTATCCGCTCATGCTGGGCATGGTGCCGCTGAGCTGTTACCTGGCAACAGGCCCGAAATGGGCCGACATCACCTATTCCTCGCGCTTCATCCGCGAACCCGGCGCCCTGGCGCAACAAGTCGCCAACTACCTGAAGATTGACACCAACGAGCGCGGCACCTGCCGGCGCGAAGAAGGCGGGCGCTGCGCGGAAGGCGACGACATTTTTTCGCTGGCGGAACAGCGCAACCCGCTGGTGGAAACCGACAGGCGGGCACGCCGCGTGGAAGTCGATGCGGGCCATGTCGAGATCGTGGGCGACAAACGCGTGGCCCCGACAAAACTGATCAAAATCCTGCAGGATGAAGGCATACTCCGTGCCACACCCATAGCGCGCCAGTACGCGTTCAGCCAGCTGCTCTCGCGGGTCTACCAGGACGACACCCTGGCCCCTGCGAATGCCTTGAAGACCCGCTCCCGCCCTGACCTCACCACCCGACCACAATGACGCCACCTCTTCTCATCCGCCCGATAGAACAAACCGACTTCCAGGCGTGGACCCCGCTTTGGGACGGCTACAACGCCTTTTATGGCCGCAAGGACGAGACCGCGCTGGCGCCCGAAATCATGCAAGCCACTTGGCAGCGCTTCTTTGACCCGGCCGAGCCTGTCTTTGGTCTGGTTGCCGAAAGCAATGGCCAACTGCTCGGGCTGACGCATTACCTGTACCACCGCAGCACCACCCGCATCGAACTCACCTGCTACCTGCAGGACCTGTTCACCGATCCCTCCACGCGCGGCCAGGGCGTCGGGCGAGCGCTGATTCAGGGCGTGTACGAACGCGCGAAAGCCGCAGACATCAAGCGGGTGTACTGGCAAACCCACACCACCAATGCAGCCGGCCGGCTGCTTTATGACAAGGTGGCCCAACACATGGGATTCATTGTTTACTCGCAAGAGGTCTGACAGCGGCGACTGTGCAGCGCGCCAACGCGCTGCTTGACATGGCGGTAGCGCTCGGTGAACTGCATTAGCTTGCTACCAAATATGTAGCTGTTGGCGCATATACCCATTGGGCTGGAGGCCAAAAGGACTATCGAAATTGCCTGGCTGGCGCGTCAGGAAGCGCGAGGCGGACCATGCAGTGCTTTTTCACAAAGTTTTATATTGGTATGAATTTTCAGCGTACTGCAGTAAAACTCAACCACCGCACCACCTGCAGGAGATCTTGATGCTCAGGTTAAACCGTCGTCGCCAAGCTAGACCACAGATTTTCATCCCTGCACGCTAGGGAAGGTCTGATCAAGTCGTGAATCCGTCGCACGACACCCGACGAGCCGAGCGAACGCGGCGCGCAACACCAGATCGCGCTGTTCTGAAGGCGCCTGGCGGCCCAAACCGCGCCGCTTCTGCGGCTTCACGCTGGTTTCGCACGGACTTCTTCCATCATCGCCATCAGCTTCTTGCGCGCCATCCACAGGTTGGACAGCGCAAACAGCGTCACCACGTGCGCTGTGTTCTTGGCCAGTCCTTTGAACCGCACCTTGGTCAAGCCGAACTGGCGCTTGATCACCCGAAACGGGTGCTCCACCTTGGCCCGGATGCTGGCCTTACGGTGTTCTTCCTTCTGGATCCGGGTCTTGGCCCTGCCTTCGGGCATCTTCGCGATGTCGCTGGGGCGGGCGGCGATATGCCATTGCAGTTCGTCGCGCTGCACCCGCTTGACTGCACCCCGGTAGCCCGAGTCGGCCCAGACCTGTTCCTCCTTGCCGTGCAGCAGGTCGGCAATCTGTTCCACATCAGCCTCATTGGCCGGCGTGGTCGTGACCGTGTGTACCAGACCGGACTCAGCGTCCACCGCGATGTGCGCTTTCATGCCGAAGTGCCACTGGTTGCCCTTCTTGGTCTGATGCATCTCGGGGTCGTGCTCGCCGGTGCTGTTCTTGGTTGAGCTGGGCGCGGCGATGATCGTGGCGTCCACGATGCTGCCCTTCTTCAGCAGCAGGCCCTTCTTGGCCAAATGGGCATTGACCAGCTTCAGGATGTCCTCGGCCAGATCATTGGCTTCCAGCAGGTGGCGGAAGTTCAGGATGGTGGTTTCGTCGGGGATGGCCTCGCCCAGGCTCAGGCGGGCGAACGTGCGAAGCGAGGCGATCTCGTACAGGGCTTCTTCCATCGCCGGGTCGCTCAGCGCAAACCAGTTCTGCATCAGGTGCACCCGCAGGATGGATTCCATCGGGTACGGCCTGCGGCCCCGGCCAGCCACCGGGTAGTGCGGCTCGATCAGCTTGAGCAGCGCCTTCCACGGCACGACCTGTTCCATTTCTTCCAGGAAGACTTCCCGGCGGGTCTTCTTTCTCTTGCCCGCGTACTCCGCGTCCGCGAAACTGATCTGGCTCATCTCTTGCGCTCCTTTGATCACGTCAACGCATCAAGGTCCGGTTCGGTGGACTTGTTCAGACCTTCCCTAGCCATAGGGAGCCAATCACTATGACGCCTGAGCAGGTCATCCAGTACCTCATGAGTTTTCTTGGTGGCGGATTTGCCGTAGCTGTTGGTAACTGGGTGAACTCATCCCTTGGTGCCCAACGGCAGCGTGAGATCGACTACCTGAAGGCACAGCTACAGTCCTTATATGGCCCTCTATCTTTCTTCACGCAACAGAACGAAAAATTGTTTGCACTATGTGGCGCATTCAGCGCCGCCTACACCGCAGAATTCGTCGGAAAGAATTGGAGCCAGGATGAACGAACACAGGCTGCCGTCCGCGCTGACGCAGACACCACAATCGATCTGTCCAACCAGTACATTCATCGCGTTGTGGAGAACAACAGCCGTGTCATGGAGATTTTGGAGAAGGGGTGGCATTTCGCGGACAGCGAAGATATTGAGGAGCTGTCACAGTTCCAGGTAGATTTCACGCGCTTCAAAACTGAGGTCGAAGGAAAGCTGAAGACGCCCTATGCTATTTACAAAGCCATCGGCGATGTCTCCTACATGCGCCCTTCAGCGATAGAGCTCGTCAAGCGAAAGGTTTGCATCAAGGAGCAGCGGTTGCGTGAGCTTATGCGACCGTGGTGGCGACGCGATGGCTGATCCCTCAACCCACCGGATCTGCGTGAAAAACCAAGCAGGCCGATGATCTCAAACGCTAAAGCATGAAGAAATTCACCCTGTCCAAGCTCGATGCCGCCGTCGACCAACTTGATTGGGCGATACGACTGTTCTTGGATAACAAAGCTTATGTTCCCGCCATTACTCTGGCAGGCGCGGCCGAAGAGGTTCTAGGGGAAATGCTTGGCGGCAACTCTGCCTTTGCCCAACTGAAACAGCGCGTCACTGCTATGTCAGGACTATCTGAGAAGGTAGTTACCCAACTTCATTTGAATAGGAGTAAAAATTGGCTGAAGCATTGGCAGGCTCTTCGCGACGAAGAGACGATCGACCTTGAACTGGAAACTGAAGCCATTCAATACATCGTGCGAGCTGTCGCGAACTTAATCGGCCATGATCGTTCCTTGCCGAGCGAAGGGCCGCGTTTCTTTAGCTGGTTGCGCGCGAATAGGGCGGAACTCTATGCGCTTTAACTGACCATTCAACACGGACCCGCAACGCCGGAGCGGCGTACTTCAAGCAAACGCCAAATGCCATCCATTCACCGATATGAACTCCCGCATGGAGCGCTCCTGAGCAAATATCAGCACGGGGGAGCGTACGCGGATTGCTACGTCACGGAGATGGCGCGACACGTTTCCCATGCCGAGTATGTCGAAGCCTTCTACACAACACCTTTGTTCAAGCTCGAAAGGCTGCTTCTCGCATGGTTCGTTTCGAAACCCTCGACGGATGCCCAAGCCAACCAACTGGCCTCAGGAACACTTGATTCGTTTGCCGCGTGGAGCGTCGAGGAACGGCGTGAAGACCAGCTGCTCATGTGCGATTTCCAGGGCCGTACGCGTTCATGGTTGATGGTCGTTCCCGCGAAAGGCGGGAGCTCCGAAGGCACGCGCTTGTACTTTGGGTCGGCTGTGGTACCAGCGCGTGCCGCAAGGGCCGGCGCCCGAACACCTGGCTTGGGCTTGACCTTTCGCTTGCTGCTTGGCTTTCACAAGCTGTATTCCCGCGCGCTCCTGTTCTCGGCGAAATCCCGTTTGATACGACAACGACCCGCGCTGCGCTGAGTCCACGCTCCGCTGGCAGCAAATGACTTCAAACGGGGTGCGCGCCACTCAGATTCTTCTCGATCACTGGTACCGAAAATAACGGCGAGGCTGCCCAATTTCGCCTCGTCTGCCGACCTGCTGACACCTCCCGCTCGTGCCTGGATATGGCTGAATGTGTTGCGCTGTAAGTGGGATTGACGATGCAAATTACCTTGGGCATCATTCAGAATTTGTCCCTCCCAATACGGAGCAAATGCATGAAGAAAACCTACCACGGCAGTTGCCACTGCGGCGCAGTACGCTACGAGGCAGACATCGACCTGAGCAATGGCACAGGAAAGTGCAATTGCTCAATCTGTACGAAGACGAGGAACTGGGGCGTCACCATCAAGCCCGCTGATTTCCGTCTGCTTTCCGGCGAGTCCGATCTGAGCGACTACCAGTTTGGAACAAAAAGTGCGCATCATTTGTTCTGCAAACATTGCGGTGTTCGCCCGTTTGGTCGCGGATACATCGAGCAGATCGGCGGAGATTATGTCTCTGTCCAGGTAGGCACGCTCGACGATGTTTCCCCCGAGGAACTTCTGCAAGCGCCGGTCAAGTTCTCCAATGGACGGGACAACAGCTGGTGGACGGAGCCCGCAGAAACGCGACACCTGTAGGCCGTACCCGGAGAAAATTCAATCTCAGATGTAAGGGCTCGCCATGAAAGACCATACTGCTCAGGCCAGCATGCTTATTCGTCGCCCCGTCGCCGAGGTGTTCGATGCGTTCGTCAAACCCGATACGATCACAAAGTTCTGGCTGGAAGGCACGACCGGTCCCCTCGCGAAGGGAGCCCAAGTCAAATGGCGCTTTATGGTGCCGGGCGCAAGCGAAACCGTCACCGTCACTGCGTTCGAAGACCAAAGCCGCATCGCCTTTGATTGGTCCGACGGCAATAGCGTCAACATGGTCTTCGAAGAACACGGCAGCGGTGCCACGCATCTCACCATCGAAGTCACGGGTCTCAAGAACGAGCGAGCGGCCGTGAACGCGACGGAAGGCTTCAGTATTGTTCTCTGCGATCTCAAGACGTTGCTCGAAACCGGACGCTCTGCGAATCTCGTCAGGGACAAGGCTGAACTGATTACTGCATCGTGAGTTGTCTGGTGCAGTGAGGAAAACGGCGTTCTGATTGAACCTGGCTTTTTAGTCTATCGTTCAACCGATCCCAGCCTAAGCCGAACCTTAGCCAGCCCCATGACACTTCTTGTATTTCTTCCCGCTGCCACAAGGACATAAATCATTACGCCCAGGCGCGGCCTCCTTGTGCACCGTGGCCACCTTGGCGCCGAAGCTACGCCAGAAACCGCGCAGGTCGTACACCGCCCACAGCGCTTCACCGAATTGTTCAAGCCGCGTTTCGCTGGCACTGGGCGCGGCATCTTCGCCCAGCATGGGGACTTCCATCGGGCCCGGGTCGTCGTCGGTCAGTTCGATGACGGCGCCCAGCGCAGTGTCGAGCGCCTCCACGGCCTGCTTGTCCTTGGCTTCCTGGCGCGAGAGCGTCCACTCGTCAGGCCAGGACTCGACCCCATACATGAAGCCGAGCGCCCAGACCTGGGCAAACGAGGGCACGCTGGCCATGTCGATGTCCTTGCGCTCTTCCTCGGGCAGCCGGGCCAGCATGCCGCGCATGTCGCCGACCTGCGGGTAGAAGGCGCGTTCGTCCTGCAGGCTTTTCACGTCTTCATCGAGCGCGCGGCACATGTCCTGGTAGCGGCGTGTCCACAGATCCATGAACTGCGCGCGCTGTTCTTCGCCGGCAAACAGCTGCTTCGCGGCAGCCTCGTCTTCGGCGCCTTCGAAGTCGAGCAGCACGGCCATGCATTCGTCAGACGGAATTTCGCGCCGCGTGCAGGCCAGCGCGGCCATGAAGCCCTCGCAGAATTCCCATTGCGG
>CAZIYA010000134.1:0-9340 GCA_964543355.1 uncultured Polaromonas sp. | reverse complement strand
CTGGTGCTGCCGGTGATCGTGGTGGTCGGCCTGAAGTTCGGCGTGTTCACCCCCACCGAAGCGGCAGTGGTTGCGGCGGTGTACGCGCTGCTGGTCTCGACCCTGGTCTACAAGGAGCTCAGGCTCAGCCAGCTGTATGGCCTGTTCCTGGCCGCTGCAAAGACAACCGCCGTGATCATGTTCCTGGTGGCGGCGGCCATGGTGTCGGCCTGGCTGATCACGGTGGCGCAGTTGCCGGCGCAGGTGGTGATGCTGCTGCAGCCGCTGCTGGACAGCCCCAAACTGCTGATGATGGCCATCATGCTGCTGGTGATCGTGGTGGGCACGGCGATGGACATGACCCCGACCATCCTGATCCTGACGCCGGTGCTGATGCCCATCGTCAAGGCCGCGGGCATCGACCCGGTTTACTTCGGCGTGCTGTTCATCATCAACAACGCCATTGGCCTGATCACGCCACCGGTGGGCACGGTGCTCAACACCGTCGCCGGCGTGGGCAAGGTCAGCATGGACGAGGTGACCCGGGGCGTCTGGCCTTTCATGGTGGCCCAGTTTTCAGTCATGTTCCTGATGGTGCTGTTTCCCCAGATTGTCATGGTGCCGGCCCGCTGGTTTTACGGTTGAACATGTTTTCCCAAGCCCGTCACTTCATGCACCGGAGAGCCCGGCGCCGGGCGTGATTCCCATGTGCAGGGCGCGTCTGGTACGCCGCGGCCTGCACCCCAAGCGTTTGCGTACTTCGAATTTTCCAAGGAGACAACAATGAAACGTCTGATGATCAAAACCCTGGTGGCGGCTGCCGCACTGGCGACCTTCGGCTTGGCTGCGGCACAGGACATCAAGGAGCACACGATCAAGTTTGCCCACCAGAATCCCAAGGGCCATCCCATCGTGATGGGCATGGAAAAGTTCGCCGAAATCGTTGCCGCCAAATCCGGCGGCAAGATCAAGGTCAACCTGTTCCCCGGCGGCGTGCTGGGTGGCGATGCCCCCAACGTGTCGGGACTGCAGGGCGGTACCATCGAAATGGTGGTCCTCAACTCCGGCATCATGGCCAGCCAGGTCAAGGAGTTCGCGATTTACGACTTCCCCTTCCTGTTCGCCAACGCGAAGGAAGCTGACGCCGTGGTGGACGGCCCCTTCGGCAAGAAGCTGCATGACAAGCTGCAGGAAAAAGGCATTGTGGGCCTGGCCTATTGGGAACTCGGCTTTCGCAACATGACCAACAGCAAGCGCGCCATCAACAAGGTGGAAGACCTGGCCGGCCTGAAGATCCGCGTGATCCCCAACCCCATCAACCTGGACTGGGTCAAGGCGCTGGATGCCAATCCCACACCAATGGCTTTCCCGGAGGTGTACGCCGCCCTGGAATCGAAGGCACTGGACGGGCAGGAAAACCCGCTGAACACCATCCTGGCCAACAAGTTTGCGGAGGTTCAGAAACACCTGACCCTGACCAACCACGTGTACAACCCGCAGTCGGTCATCGTCAGCAAGAAGTTCTGGGACACGCTGACCAATGACGAGAAAAAACTGCTGGCCGACGCCGCCGTCGAAGCCGGAAAATACCAGCGTCAGACCGCACGCGATGCCGCCGGCGCTACGCTCGAAGCACTCAAGAAGGCCGGCATGCAGGTCACCGAACTATCGCCCGCGGAAATGGCCAAGCTGCGCGAGAAGATGAAGCCGGTGATTGCCAAGTACTCCTCCGGCGTGGGCGACTCCACGGTCAATGAACTGATGGCCGAGCTGGCCAAGTTGCGCAAGTAATTCAGCCCCGTCCGGGGCTCACGCCCCGGGCGTTATGCCTTCTCCGGTCGCCTTATTTTTCTGATTCGCATGAACAGCAACCTGATCCCTGTCGCCGGCAGCCATGCCCGCCACGCTGCCTCTTTGGGGCGGCGGCCATGATCCGCGGCACCACCACCCTGATTGCCCACCTCGGCTACCCGACCGAAGCTTTCAAGGCACCGATGATTTACAACCCCTGGTTCGAGCAGGCCGGCATCGATGCGGTGGTCATGCCCATGGGCGTCAAGCCCGAGGACTATGCGCAGGTTCTCAAAAGCCTGTTCAAGCTCACGAATATTCGCGGGGCACTGGTCACCATGCCGCACAAGGTGAGCACCCTGGCTTTGCTGGACGAGTGCACCCCGGCGGTGGAAATTGCCGGCGCCTGCAACGCCATCCTGCGCCGCCCGGACGGCAGCCTGCTCGGCGACATGTTCGACGGCGCCGGTTTTGTGCGCGGTGTGCAGCGCAAGGGCCTGCAGCTTTCGGGTGCCCGCGTGCTGGTGGTGGGCAGCGGCGGTGTGGGTTCGGCGATTGCCGCCTCGCTGGCCGCGGCCGGTGTGGGTGCCATGGGCCTGTACGACGTGCATCCGGCTTCCGCCGAAGCCCTGGGCGCCCGCTTGCGCAAGCACTACCCGGCGCTGCAGGTTGGCACCGGCAGCAAGGACCCGGCCGGTTATGACCTGGTCGTCAATGCCACACCTCTGGGCATGAGCGAAAGCGATCCGCTGCCGGTGGATGTTGCGCGCATGGCACCGTCGACCTTTGCCGGCGAGGTGGTGATGAAAAAAGAGATGACGGCCTTCCTGCGCGCTGCCCAGGCGCGCGGCTGCGAAGTGCAGGTGGGTTCGGACATGCTGTTCGAGCAGATCCCGGCTTACCTCGAATTTTTCGGTTTCGGCACCGCCACGCCCGAGGCCTTGCGCTCGGTGGCCCGCCTAAGTTATTGAGCGCGGCGCGGCTCGATCTGCATTCCCTGAATCATTCCTGAACGGAGAGACCTCATGAACACCTTGAGCCCGTCCCAGCGTGCCGACCGCGAATCGATTGCAGAGGCTGCCAACCCGCTCGGGCTGGACGGCATCGAATTCATCGAGTACAGCACCACGCGTCCGCAGGCGCTGGGCCAGGTGCTGGAGATGATGGGCTTTCGCCCGATCGCCCGGCACCGCTCGCGCGAGGTGCTGCTGTACCGGCAGGGCGCCATCAATGTGATTGTCAACGCCCATCTCCCCGCCGCGCCTGACGCCGGTACCGTAGCGCCGGAAGGCAAACCCGTGCTGGCTGCGGTGGCGCTGCGCGTGCGGGATGCTGCCGCCGCCTACCGTCGCGCGCTGGACCGCGGTGCCTGGGCCGTACCTTCGCGCGTGGAGGTGATGGAGCTCAACATTCCGGCCATCCATGGCGTGGGCACCAGCCGCATCTATTTTGTCGACCGGCATGACAAGTTTTCCATCTACGACGTGGACTTCGTACCTATTCCCGGCGTGGACCCGCAGCCCTCGGCCATCGCCGGCCTGCATTTCTTCGGCGTCGTGCAATACATCGGCAATGACCGCACGGAAGACTGGACGGAGTTTTACGGCGAGCTGTTCGGCTTCAGCGAGTTGCCGGCCGAGCAGCGCTTTGGCATCCTGCCCAAGGGGCGGATTCTGCAGAGCCCGTGCCCGCCGGCCTCGCGTTTCTACATCCAGCTGATCGAGCCCGAAGCCGGCGTGCTGGACGTGGAGGACGACGAAGCCCTGCAGCGCATCGGCCTGGGTACAGCCGATGTGCTGGCGACGGTGGCCGAGCTCGGCAAGCGGGGCGTGGAGTTTGTCGAGTCACGCGGCGTGCATACCGAAGGCCGGGGCGCGCTCACCAAAACCTGGTTGGGCGGCGTGAGTTTCGAGCTGGTGCACAACGAGACCAGGTGAGCACCATGAGCCACTACAGCGGAAACATCGACGATTTCGGGATGGACACCATCTCGCTGGCCGGCCCGCTCGAAGCGAAGCTGCAGGCCGTGCGCGACGTTGGTTTTACCCAGATCATGCTGGCCGCCAAAGACCTGGTAGGCCACCCCGACGGACTGGAAGCGGCTGTTGCGGCGGTGCGTGCCAGCGGGCTGCGCGTCACGGGCTTCCAGGTGCTGCGCGACTTCGAAGGCCTGGCTGGCCACCTGCATGACTACAAGGTGGACATCGCCAAGTCCATGCTGGAGATGTGCCACCTTCTGGGTTGCCGGCTGCTGCTGATCTGCTCGTCCACCTCGGTGCATGCCACCGGCGAGACGCAGGCACTTGTCAAGGACTTGCGCAAGCTTGCCATGCTGGCCATTCCGATGAACATCCGCATCGCCTACGAAGCGCTGTCCTGGGGCCGCACCGTCAATGAATTTCCGCAGGCCTGGGACATCATCAGCCAGGCCGACATGCCCAACCTCGGTCTGGGTTTTGATTCCTTTCACATGTTCGCGACCAACACCCCGCTGGACGAGATCGAGCTGCTGGACCCCGAGAAAATATTCCTCGTGCAGCTGGCCGACTTCATGTGGACCGAGATCAAGTCGGTGGAAGAGCGCATTGCCACCGCCCGGCATTTCCGCGTGTTCCCCGGCGAAGGCGTGCACAGCGAAGCCCTTGCTGCACTGGTGGCGCGCCTGCACAGCCTCGGTTACAGGGGCGACTACAGCTTCGAGGTGTTCAACGACGACTATCAGCAGCTGCCCCTGCCCACCGTGGCCCAGCGTGCCTGGCGTTCGGCCCTGTGGCTGGGCGAGGATGTGCTTCGCCGCTCTGTGCCGTTGCCCAACCAGATACGGCTCAAACGTAGAATGGGCCGGTGACGCCCCTTGAAATCAACGAAGCAGAAGTCGAGATCAGCGCCATCCGCGCGCAGGGTGCGGGCGGGCAAAACGTCAACAAGGTTTCCAGTGCCGTCCACCTGCGCTTCGACATCACAGCCTCTTCGCTGCCCGACGATGTGAAGGAGCGGCTGCTGGCCCTGCGCGACAGCCGCATCACGCAGGAGGGCGTGCTGGTGCTCAAGGCCCAGCAGCACCGCAGCCAGGAGATGAACCGCGCCGATGCACTGGCCCGGCTCAATGAAATCGTCAATAGCGTCGCCGAGCCCCCGCGCGTGCGCCGCGCCACCAAACCGACCTACGGTTCGAAGCAGCGGCGCCTGGCCGGCAAAAGCCAGCGTTCGGAGATCAAGGCCACCCGGGGCAAAGGCGGGGTCAGCGAGTAGCGGGCTGAAGCTTGCATCGACGGAAGGCTCAGGCCTGCGCGCCGCGCCTTTTCGCGTGCAGGAGCTGCGATGCCATCATTCTTCAGGTCCGGCTCCACTCGTCAATCCAGCCAGACCCCAAGAGATGCCCCAGGCAACCAACACCCAAACAGCCACCAGAAATGCCCAGCCGAATCCAGTGGGCGAGCACCAGCCCCAGCCGCACAGGCCATTGTTCTGCAATAAGCCAGGCACACCAAGGCTGTGAAAAAGGTAGATGGACAGCATGGGAACCAGAAGCAAGACCCCAACAGGCGAATCCAGGTAGGTCGGCCAGAAAAATCCGGGAGCCAGCAAAAGGACATAGGCGGCCAGGATGAGCCCGAGGATTTTGAGTGTTCTTGGTTTTTGCATGGGTGACGTGCTGTGAAGGTTAATGCGGCATTGTCTTCCTGTGCTCCCAAGGCGGCTTTTTTAGGCGCGGCGGCCAGAAATTCCACCGTGCGCCGGACCTTGGTGGACAGATGTTGCCGGCTGCACGCACCTGACTGGAGCGGAGCCGGAATTTGCCGCAGCCCTGCGCCTGGGGGTACGATGTGTGAATTGTTCACTCCGTTGGTGGTTCCATGGAGTCACTTGCCGCACAATTCGATTCGCCCCGCCGGCTGCATAAAAGAGCCAGTGAGCGGCCGCAGGACTGGCTTGGCACAACACCACTGCTGGACCTGGACGACCCCAAGCTGCGTCTGAAGGCCCGCTCGCTTGTCCAGCTGTGCCGCACCGACCGTGACAAGGCACTGGCCATCTATGGCTTCGTCAAGCGCCTGCCTTATACCAAGCGAATCAAGCTGCAATACCCGACGGCCCGCGACGTGCTCGAGGCGCGCGGGGGCGACGGCGACGACAAGGCGACGCTGCTGATCGCACTGATGCGTTCTGCCGGTATCCCGGCGCGATTGCGCTACATGGAGATGCGCGGCGAGATGCTGCGCGGCCTGATCCCCAGAGCCACGCCGGCGGCGCGCCCGCTGGCGGAATTCTGGCTAGGCCGTTGGGTGCGCACCGACACCTACATCTTCGATGCCGAATACGTGGCTGCCGCCCGCGAGCGCCTGAAGGCGAACGGTTGAGCATGCGGCTGGGGCATCCACATCAATGCCCAGCTTCTGTGGGACGGGAAGAACGACGCTTTCCTCGGCGGTGAGCCTACCGATAAGGACCCCATGCTCACGCGGCTTCTCTGCGTGGTGAGCGATCCCCTGGAGCTGGTGGCGGTATCCCTGCGAAGCAACGGGCTGCGTTACCGTCGATCGCTGCGGGCGTTGCAATGGAACATGCTGGCGCCCACCATGATGCGGGCCATTCGCGAGCTACGGGCCGGCATCCGTTCCTATTGAAATGCGCACTGGGGATGCTCGCCCTCAAGCGTTGTCTACCGGGGAGGCGGGGTGAATGGCGGGCACAATGCCCGCAGGAGTTTTGCCCATGCTTGATTTGCCCCTTTCCTATTTGCACCGTCCCGCAGATGCGGCAAGCGCCGCGCCCTGGCTGGTGGTGTTGATGCACGGCGTAGGTAGCCACGAGGAAGACCTGTTTGGCCTGGCGCCCTATGTGTCGGCGCAGTTTCACGTCATCAGTTTTCGCGCCCCGTATGTGATGGGCCCCGGCGCTTACGGCTGGTTTGAGTTCACTGTCAATCGAGTGGGCGACCGCATTATCAGCGAGCCGCAAGAGGCTGCCAGCCGCGCAACCGTTGCACGGACTGTGGCCTCAGCCGCGCAGCAACTGGGCATTCCGCCCGAGCGTGTGGTGATTGGTGGCTTTAGCCAAGGCGGCATCATGGCGCTCTCGCTGCTACTGACACAACCCGCGCTGTTGAAGGGGGCGATGGTGATGCACAGCCGGCTGTTGCCGCAAGTGGTGCCTGTGGTTGCAGCGCCTGAGGCACTGAAAGGGAAGCAGCTGTGGCTCAGCCACGGTACGCACGACCAGGTGATTCCGCTGGCCAGTGCGCATGCGATCAGGAAGCTGGTGGAGACGCTGCCGATTGGGTTGAGTTACTCGGAGTACCCGAGTGCGCATGAACTGATTCAGCAGGAGTTGGTAGATGCGATGGGGTGGTTGCAGCGGCTGGCTATCAGCGCTGACGGAACTTAGGCCGGAGTGGCAGATTAGGGGCGAGCGTCCGTTTTCTTGGATGGAGCGCCATCCTCTTGCGAAAGCGATGTTCCGGAAAATCCAGCGGCGGCACCAAGAATTGCACTTATTGCCCAAAGCCAATATCCAAAACCATAGCCGGTTATTTCTACCGGGGTACCTTCGGTGCTGACGGGCGCAGTGCCTACCAGCGGCAGGGCACCGATTAATACGAACGCAACCATAAACGAAGCAAGTGCCCCTGAATAGACGCGTCCAGCCATACAGAACCAACCAGCAAACAACAAAGGATTGGCGAGCCAGGAGAAACCTCCACCCGTGAGTACTGACAACCAACCGATCAAGAGCAGCGCATACCCGCGCGCGACCGGAACTTCGTCTCCCGTGTAAAACCCGACTTGGGTAAGCGATGCGACGTAGATCGCCAAGCTGATAACGGTGAGTACACGAATATGGATTGGTGACATAGTGACTTGCGAAGTACGGGATTCACTGCCTCGGAGGGATAATTTGTCTCAACCCAACCGCCGCAACAAGCCCGGCGCCGACGAAGCCAACAAGGCCACCCCGGTGCACGTCAGCAGACTCAACACCACCTTGCGAAAGGTCGCCTCGCTGATGCCGATGTACAGCCGCGCACCGAGCAGCGACGGAATCAGCATCGCCGGGGCGACGATGGCGAGATAGGGTAGGGTGGCGGTGGTGATGATGCCGGTGGCAACATAGGTGACGAAGGTGACCAGCAGCATTGACAGATTGAAGTTCTGCACGATGGCGCGCTGGGCGTCCTTGTCCATGCCGCGCAGTGTGCACCACAAGGTTGGCAGTACGCCCGTGAATCCACCGAGCGCACCCATGACGCCGCCACCAGCACCGACCAGGGCATCGGCTACGCGACCGCCGTGCGTGATGCGGGGCAGCCGCGCGCTGAACAGCATGGCGGGGCACCAGATGGCCAGCAAGCTGCCCAGAAAAGCCTTGAACACCTGTACGTCCACCTGCGGCAGCAGGAGCATGCCAAGCGGAATGCCCAGCAGGCCACCCAGCACAAAGGGAGCGAGCCAATGGAGGTCAAAGCCGCGCCGCACGGTGACTGCGGCGATGACCTGCCCGGTCAACGCACCGAACACCGCCATGGCGGCCGCCAGTCGCGGATCGATCGTCCAGGCCCAGAAGGACATGGCGACCAGGCCGAAGCCAAAGCCGGTGAGGCCTTGTACAAAGCCTGCGGCAATGGCGCCGGCGATGATGACCAGCGTCTGTGTTTCCATGGGCGAGGGGTGTCAGATCACCGTTCGCCCTGAGCTCGTCGAAGGGCTTCGACAAGCTCAGCCTGAACGGTAAAGCGGGAAGGTTGCACGCTCAAGCCGCGTAGTCGCTGACCGGCACGCAACTGCAGAACAGGTTGCGGTCGCCATACACGTTGTCCACCCGGCCTACCGGGGGCCAGTACTTGACCTGCTTGAGCGAGGCCAGCGGGAAGGCACCGGTTTCGCGCGGGTAAGGCCTGTCCCACTCGGCGCCCAGCAGGCTGGCTGCAGTATGCGGCGCGTGTTTGAGCGGATTGTTGTCTTGCGGCCAGGTACCGGCCTCGACTTTCCGAATCTCTTCGCGGATGGCGATCATCGCGTTGATGAAACGGTCCAGCTCGGCCAGGGTTTCGCTTTCGGTCGGCTCGACCATCAGCGTGCCGGGCACGGGGAAGCTCAGCGTGGGCGCATGGAAGCCGTAGTCCATCAGCCGCTTGGCCACGTCTTCAGCGCTGACGCCGCTGGTTTCCTTCAACGGGCGCAGATCCAGGATGCACTCGTGCGCCACATGGCCGTTTTCGCTCGCGTACAGCGTCGGGTAGTGGTCTTTCAGGCGGGCGCTGATGTAGTTGGCGCTGAGAATGGCGATTTCGGTGGCCTGCTGCAGGCCTTCGGGGCCCATCATGCGGCAGTACATCCAGCTGATCGGCAGTACGGACGCATTGCCCAGCGGTGCAGCCGAGATGGCACCTACGCCATTAATCGGTATGCCCGCTGTGGCGTGGCCGGGCAAATAAGGCACGAGGTCGGCTACGACGCACACCGGGCCGACGCCGGGTCCGCCGCCGCCGTGCGGAATGCAGAAGGTCTTGTGCAGGTTCAGGTGGCTGACGTCACCGCCGAACTCGCCGGGTGCGGCCACGCCGACCAGC
>CAZIYA010000133.1:0-9406 GCA_964543355.1 uncultured Polaromonas sp. | reverse complement strand
CGGCAGGCCGGCGCGGCGGCTTTCCACCGCGATCTTGTCCGCCACGATGAAGCCCGAGTAAAAACCCACACCGAACTGGCCGATCAATTGCGCATCGTTTTTCTGGTCGCCCGAGAGCTTGGACATGAAGTCACGCGTGCCGCTTTTGGCAATGGTGCCCAGGTGTTCCACGGCTTCGATCTGCGACAGGCCGATGCCGTTGTCGGTGATGGTCAGGGTTTTGGCTGCTTTGTCGAAATTCACACGCACGTCCAGATTCGGCGCGTCTTCATACAGGGCGGGATTGTTCAGGCCTTCAAAACGCAGCTTGTCGCAGGCGTCCGAGGCGTTGGAGACAAGCTCGCGCAGGAAAATGTCGGGGTTGGAATACAGCGAGTGGGTGACGAGATTCAGCAGCTGGGCGACTTCGGCCTGGAAAGAAAGGGTTTGCTTGCTCATGATGGTGAGTTCTTGAAATGGGAAAGAGTAAGACAAAAGACAAACGCCCCTGGAGGTAGGGGCGTCGTCGCATATTTCAAGACCCGATTATCGCGGGTCCGGGATGCGCCCCGGACCTGCGGCCAACGAGGGCTTAGCCTTCCAGGCCGGTCAGCTCGCCGCTGCGGATCTTGCCCAGACGCAAGGCCTGGGCGGCTTCACCGCGCACGATGGCGGTAGGCACGGCGGATTTCACCGGGGTGGCAACACGCGAGCCTGCGGGTTCCTGGCTGTGGGTTTTCACTTTGGCGCTGGCTTCGGCCATGACTTCGGCGCGGGCGCGGTTGCCTTCTGTCTGCAGCGCAAACTGCGAAGCAGGATCAGGCGTTTCGGCGCGCACACCGGTGGAAGCGATGGCAGCAAAGGTAGCGATGGCGATGAGGGCGTAAGACTTGTTCATGATGATGACCTTTCAGTGAGTGGTTGAGAACCGGAAGTTTTTCGGTTGGATCCGGCTCTTTCAAGCCCAAACTTCAACCGTGACCTCACTGTATTTGGGGCAAATTAGGCGATCATGAGCGAAGTCTTAGCTGGAAATGAGCAAGCGCTCAGACCGTCTCGACACGCGCCACCAGCCCGCTGCAGTCGTCCCGGTTGCGCAGGCTGATGCGCATGCTGCAGCGTTGTGCGGCCGCTTGCGCAATGGACAGCCCCAACCCGCTGCCGCGCACATCGCTTCCCGGCACCCGAAAGAACCGGTCGAACACGCGGCCCATCAGCTCCTGCGGAATGCCCGGGCCGGTGTCTGCCACCTCGATGGCCAGTTTCCCCTGGTTCTTCGTGACACGCACATCCACCACGCCGCCTTCCGGGGAATAACGCAGGGCGTTTTCTATCATGTTGTCCACCACGCTGCGCAGGTCGCCACTGGAGCAGGTCAGCATGGTGGCCTCCGCAGGCAAGCAGGATTCCTCCAGGCCGAGATCGATGTTGCGCTGGTCGGCCAGCGCAATCAGCGTGTTGATGCTTTCGCGCAGCACCTCGTGCACATTGACCGGAATGGATGGAGATTCCGCGCCCACGGACTGCTGGCGCGACAGCCTGAGCATCTGGTCAACCAGCCGCTGGGCGCGCTGCACGCCGGCTTCCAGCTGGGCGAAACGCTGCGCCGGCGCACCGGCCGCAAAATCGCCGCGCAGGTTCTCCAACTGCAGACTCACCGCCGTGATGGGCGTACGCAACTCGTGTGCGGCGTCCTGTACAAAACGCCGCTGCGCGGCAAATGCATCGCGCAGCCGCGTCAGCAGGCTGTTGAAGGAAACGACCAGCGGCGCAATTTCCTGCGGCACGCGGTCCAGCGGCAGCTCGGCGATGCTGTGTTCGTCCTGTGACGCGGCCTGGCGCGCGATGTCGCCAATGGCGCGCGACATGATGGCCGCCACACACCAGAGGACAAAGGCCGAAAGCGGCAGCAGGATGATCACCGGCAAAATCGCGGTGCCGGCCCGCTCGGCGGCCAGGCGGCGGCGAAATTCGCCGCTTTGCAGCACCTGCACGCGGCGCGAACCCGACGCCTCGCTCACCGGCGTGGTGTAAATGCGCCAGGGTGCGCCGTTTGCCTTGATGTCATGAAATCCGCCTGCCGGCTGCAGGCTGGGCGCCAATCCCTGCCAGGAATTGGAACGGGGGTGGCCGTCCGCATCGAATACCTGCACCACATAACTGCCCCATTTGTGGATCTGCTCACCCGTCAACGCCGGCAACACCAGGTCCTGATCCTGCGCAACCATGGATTCGGCGATCAGCTCCATCTGGTTGTCCATGAAGGTGGCCACCATGCGGTTGTAGGTCCAGTAGGCGAAACCGGCCGACGCCGCGCCCACCAGCAAAAACACCGGCAGCAGCCACAGCAGCAGCGCACCGCGCAGCGAACACAGCCGGCCCGCGGGGAAAACGTGGATCATCATGCCGCGTCTCCGGAGGCGGGAGACACCGCCGGCGTGCTGGTGATGCGCCAGCCCAGGCCACGCACATTGCGAATGACATCGGCACCCAGCTTCCTGCGCATGCCGTGAATCAATACATCCACGGCATTGCTCATGACCTCTTCACCCCAGCCGTAAATGCGGTTTTCGAGCTGGTCACGCGAGAGGATGGCACCCGGCCTTTCGAGCAGCGCGTGAAGCAGCGCGTACTCCCGCGCAGAAAGTGCCGACTGCTCGCCATTGACCACCACCTCACGCGTGGTGAGGTCGAGCTGCACCACGCCGTTGCCGATGACGGAATGCGCGCTGCCGTCGCGCCGCCGGATGACCGCGCGCATGCGGGCCAGGAGTTCGCGGAACTCGTAAGGCTTGACGAGGTAGTCGTCCGCCCCCAAGTCCAGCCCCGTGATGCGGTCGTCCAGGCCGTCCCGCGCGGTCAGCACCAGCACTGGCGTGGCATCACCCCGTGTGCGGGCCTGACGCAGCACCTCCACGCCGTCGCGTTTCGGCAGGCCCAGGTCCAGCAGCACACAGGCGTAGGCGCCGTCGGCCAATGCGCTTTGCGCCAGCAGGCCGTCGCGCACCCAGTCCACCGACCAGCCATTAGTTTCCAGCGCTTGCTGCAAGCTGCGGCCAATCATGTCGTCGTCTTCAACAAGCAGGACCCGCATCACGCCTCCCGGGACTGCGGTCGCAAGCCTTCCCAGCGGGCCTGTCGCCTGGCAGCCTGCAGCAGCAGGGCGCCGGCGCACAGCAAGGCTGCCATGCCGGCCAGATTCAGGTAGAGGGCCCCCGTTGCGACAAACCCGGGCGTGGCCAGTGCGATACCGACAAACCCGGCCTGGCTGAGCAGGCCAGCGGCAACCACGGCCGGACGGATGGCCCGGACAAGCACGGCGCCAAGCAGCGCTGCAGCCAGCAGGGCGATCAAAAACTGATGGTGCAGCAATAACGGCAAGGCGGCGCCATCCGGGGGCGGCAGGGCCAGCGGGACAAACACGGCGCTCACACCAACAGCGAGCAGGATGACGCGGGCAATATGTTCGGAAAAAGTGTCCATGGCTGACAGGATGTGGTGATGGAAACTGTATCTTCGCCGGACTGAATTAGGCTCGAATTAGCTGCAAACCCGGGCGCTCAGCCCAGCC
This sequence comes from uncultured Polaromonas sp., assembly GCA_964543355.1. Taxonomy (GTDB): domain Bacteria; phylum Pseudomonadota; class Gammaproteobacteria; order Burkholderiales; family Burkholderiaceae_C; genus Polaromonas. Next base: position 5,856 of record CAZIYA010000133.1, on the reverse strand, counting down.
AGCGCCTGAGCTGCTGGTACACCGGAGCGCTGTGCAGCAGCGCGATGTGCCCGGTCTCCACCGCGATCCACTGCTGGTCGGGCAGAAAAGCCAGGTCGCGCGCAGGATCTGCGTGCTGGCCCAGTGCACTGGACAAGGGCACCAGCCCGTCGCCAAGCACTTCTTCCAGCAGCGGGGTGCGGGCTGTCCCGTCCGCGGCAGGCACCGGGCCCAGTGTGGCCGCCACGGCAAAACAGGAGACACCGGCGGGCAGCGGCAGGGGCTGCCGCGTATCCGGCGCAGCGGCAAAACGGTCTGCGTCCTGCCAGTCGGCCGGCAACACGTGGCCGTAACGCAGGTCGGTGATGCCGGCGCTGCGGATCTGGCCGATTTTTGCAAACGGCCGGGTAACCGGGTTGCTGCCGAGCACGGTGTCCACCCAGTTCCCGACTTTTTCCAGCGGCGCACCATGGTGCGGTGTGCCCAGAAAAACCAGATGCCTGAGTTGCCCCAGCCAGTGGAGGCCACCGGCCGCCGCGCTGTGGCAGGCGCTGCGCGCCACCAGGCCGCCCATGCTGTGTGTCAGCAAGCTCAAGGCCTCCACCTTCTGCGGCCAGGCTTGCAGCAACTGCTCCAGCAGTGCCGCGAGCTGCCCACCATTGACCGAGGTATGCAAGCCGGTGTTGTAGTGCAGGTAAACCGGGGTGTAACCGAACTCATGGGCAAGCTGCCGGCCGTAGTCCTGCGGGCCCGCTGCGTCCCCGGCGCGCCACTGCAGGTCGTTCATGCACAGGCCATGCACCAGCACCAGGATTTTTCCGGTGGCGCCCGGCAGGCGCTGCGCCAATGCGGCCTTGTCCAGCAGCAAGGGCTGGCCTTCGTGGCGCAGGCTCATGGAGATGGCCAGCGGATTGGCACTGTCCTGCAGCTGGTCACCGAGCACGCCGTTGAGGGCAGCCAGCAGGGCTTCACGCTGCGGCGACGAAGCCGGCGCCCCCAGCCGGGGCACCACGCGCGACAGCAAGGCATCCACGGCACCGCCGGCCAGGCGCGTCACACCCTTGACGCTGCCGTAGACCAGGCCGGTGATGCCGCGTTTCCTGACACCGGAAGCGCCGGCTTCGCGGTCCACAAACTTCTGCCCGGCCAGGCCAAAAGGTGCGGCGACAGCCTTGTAGACATTGCCCTGCACCTTCTCCACCAGCTCGGTGATGCCCAGCGTACCCCGGGTGGCGAGTTGCGCGAGGCCCTGGATGTCGGACGGATGCAGGTGGCTGCGCAACTCGTCCAGGGAAGGCAGCCTGGGCAGGCGCGGTGGCGGTGAGGTGCTCATCCCGCCATTGTCGCGGCCGGCAGGAGGGGCGTCCAGCAGAGCCCCTTTCACCTGATTGCATGAATGAAAAGTGGCACTAGCCCAATAGGGACGGTCGCGAACAGCTCCTGAAACAGGAGCAGATTCAGGTCAGAAGCTTTCGTGGGGAGCCAGGTAGCGCCACTGGCCCACCGGCAAATGGCCGAGATTGACCCGGCCGATACGTACGCGTTTGAGCCCCGTCACAAACAGGCCGACCTGTTCACACATCCGGCGGATCTGGCGCTTCTTGCCTTCCTTGAGCACAAAGCGCAGCTGCTCGGGGTTTTGCCACTCGACACGCGCCAGCTTCAGGGTCTCACCGTCCAGGCTCAGGCCGTGACGCAGCAAGGCGAGTTTTTCCGGTGGAAACACGGCCTGGACGTTGACGGTCTCGGCGCCGTAGCTGACACGCACCAGGTATTCTTTTTCGATCTCCGAGTCTTCGCCAATCAGTTGTCGCGCGACACGGCCGTCCTGCGTAAGTACCAGCAGGCCGATGGAGTCAATGTCGAGCCGGCCGGCTGGCGCCAGGCCGCGCAGCTGCTCGTGGCCCCAGCGCATGCGGCTGTTGCACTCGCGCCAGCGGTTTTGCGGCTGCACCAGCACCACCGCAGGCTCGTGGCCGTCTTCGGCCTGGCCACTGACATAACCCACCGGCTTGTTGATCAGGATGGTGACCTGCTGGCGCTGCTGCTGCTCGGCTTCGCGCGCCACCTCGATGCGTGCGTTTGCAGCCACCGGCTGCCCCATCACCGCTGGCTGGCCGTCCACACGGACCCAGCCGCGCGCGATCCAGTCGTCGGCCTCGCGGCGTGAACACATGCCGAGTTCGGCCATGCGTTTATTCAGGCGAACCGTCAGCACCACCGGGGCGCCTGGGGCGGCCACCGCCTTCGGGATGCGCACTGCAGCGCCGGGAACCGGGGATTTGGGGGGAGTGGATTGAGCCATGGAGCGCTCCATTTTAGGCGGCCCGCTCCAAACCGCTCCTGCAGCGAGCCCTTCCGGTGTCTGTCACCAGGGTGAGTACACCCAGGCAGCGCACGGTCCTGCAGTGGGTTGCACTCGGTGCCATGAGGAAAACGATCAGTCTGAGGCCTGGACCCACCGGCTGCAGGCGCTCAATCAGGTTCCGGCCATATGAGCGCTATTGTTTTGATAGCTCATTGCATCCGGCCCCACGGGGCTACAGCCATTTTTATGCAAAAACGCTGGAGCGCAGCGCGTCCAGGCTCAACACGCGCAGGCCGCCGTATTCAATCCGGATGATGCCTTGCGCCTGCAGATGGGCCAAAGCCTCGTTCACGCGCTGGCGTGACAGCCCGACCAGGTAAGCCATCTCCTGCTGCGTAATGCGCAGGATTTCACCGACACCCGGGTACAGCACCGGATTGAACAGCGCCGCCAGACTGCGCGCCACGCGCAGGTCCGGGTTGTTCATGCGGTCGATCTCGCGCGCGGCGATGAACTGGCCCAGGCGTTCATTGAGCTGGTTCATCACGAAGCGGTTGAAGCCGATGGAGTGGTCCAGCAACCAGTGGAAGGTGTCAACCGGCAAGCCGGCGACCACGCTTTTGCGCAGCGCCTGGATGTTATAGCGGTAAGGTTCGCGCTTGAGCGCCGTCCCCTCGCCGAACCAGCCACCCGGCGGCAAGCCGGCAAAGGTCATGGTCGCGCCCTGCGCGTTGTCACTGCTCATCTTGAGCAGGCCTTCGACCACGCCGAACCAGTAGGTGACCGGTTTGCCGATCCGGCAGACATAGTCGCCCGGCGCGGCGTCACCCACCTGCAACTGCGCCACCGCGCGCGCGCGCTCCTCGGGCAGCAGTTGCCACAACCAGGGAATGCCTTGCTGCTCGTCGGAGGTGGGCGTCCTGCGCCGCTGGTGAAGGGTCAGGTCAGTGGACATGGGTCGGCAAGCTCAGGTGGAAAAGATCGCCACCCCGGGAAAATCCTGAGAGGGGGCACCCTTGAATTGTCATTGGATAGACATTTCATTGTCAATCCAGCGCCTAGCATCTGGCCACTGAAATTTTCAATGGCCAGCAAGGACCGCATGACAACCACCTCCAACTCCGCACTCCAAGGGCATGCAGCCGCATGCGGCACATCACACCACCCACTCACACGCCGCAGCCTGCTGGGCACGCTCGCAGCCTTGCCCTTGGCCATTCATGCGCCAGCGCGCGCCGACGGCACCGGTCCCCTGAAAATCGCGCAATCCACCGCGCTCAGCGGTCCGCTCGGCGAGCTGGGCCAAGCCATGCACCAGGGCGCCAAGGCCTGTTTCACCGCGATCAACGCCAAAGGCGGCGTGAACGGCCGGCCGATTGAACTTGTGGCGCTGGATGATGGTTATGACGTCAAGCGCTCACTCGCCAATGTGAAGGGCTTCATCGAAGACCGCAGCAACTTTGCGCTTTTCAACTGCATGGGCACACCCATGATCGAGGCCATGCTGCCGCAGGTGATGGAGTCGGGCATTCCGTTTTTTGCGCCCTTTTCCGGCGCCCTGTCGGTACGGCCAAAAAATGCCCGCAATGTGTTCAACATCCGTGCGAGTTATGCGGACGAGGCGGAGCAGCTGGTGCAGCACCTCGCCACCATCGGCATCAAGCGTGTTGCCATCGTTTACCAGAACAACTCTTTCGGCAAGGAAGTGTTCGACGCCACCCAGCGTTCCATGACCCGGTACAAGCTGGATGCCACCGCCATCGTGACGGTGGAGAACAACTCCTCGGACGCCGGCGCCGCCGCGGCCAAAGTCGCGACCTCCAACCCCGAGGCCGTGCTGGTGGGCCTGGCGGGCAAACCCACCATCGACTTTGTCAAGGCAATACGCATGCACCGCAAGGGATTGCCCTTGTACGCGCTGTCCATCATGGGGTCCGCAGCCACCCTCAAGGCCATGGGCGATGACGCGACAGGCATTGCCATTTCACAGGTCGTGCCGCTGCCTAACAACACCGTGGTGCCCATGGTGCGCGAGTTCCAGCAGGCGTGGAAAGCCGCCGGTGTGACGCTGGCCCCTTCCCACCTGGCGCTCGAGGGCTACATCAACGCCCGGGTTTTCGCCGAAGCCCTGCGGCGTACCGGGCGAAACCCCACGCCCGGCAGCTTTATCGACAGCACCTGGAACCTCAAGCGCTACGACCTCGGCGGTTTCGAAGTGAGCTTCAATGATTCGGCCACCAACGCTTCCCGCTTCGTTGAACTCACCATGGTTTCGCGCGATGGACGCTTTATCCGATAACAAGCCCCACCTCGGGGACACCCCACTAGGACTTACCCGGAAATTGTCGTCGTAATGACACCATGACGTCAAATGCAGTCCTACTATTCATCTCATGCCAGCAGCTTTTCCTGACGGAGAAGCTGCATAAAAAATGGAGACAAGGTTCCGAATGTTGACCACCTTCCCCCGATTGCTGTTGAAACACGCTGCCGAGCGCCCCACGGCGCCCGCCATGCGCGAGAAGGAATACGGCATATGGCAGGCGCACAGCTGGGCCGACATGGCCGCGCTGGTTGAACACATTGCCTGCGGCCTGCACCAGGCGGGCCTGCAGCGCGGCGAACACATGGTCGTCATCGGTGCGAACCGGCCCCGCTTGTACGCCACCATGCTGGCAGCGCAATCCCTGGGCGCGATTGCCGTGCCGCTGTACCAGGACGCCGTGGGTGCCGAGTGTGTGTTTCCCATCACCAATGCGGACGTGCGTTTTGCCATGGTCGAGGACCAGGAACAGGTCGACAAGCTGCTGGAGATCCGCAGCCAGTGCCCCCAGCTGGCCAGCATCATTTATGACGATCCCAAAGGCCTGCGCAACTACGATGAGCCGGGCCTCGTCGCGCTGGATGCGTTGATCGCTTCGGGTCAGGCCTTCGCCAGCCGGCAGCCGGGTTTTTTCCGGGCAGAAATTGAAAAAGCCCAGCCCGATGACGTGGCCGCGATGTTCTTCACTTCCGGCACCACAGGCAACCCCAAAGGCGTGGTGCACACCCACCTGACCTTGCTGGACCGGGCCCAGGCCGGCGCCGAGTTCGACAAGCTGACTCACAGAGAGGAAGTGCTGGCCTACCTGCCACCGGCCTGGATTGGCCAGAACATTTTCAGTTACGCCCAGTGGCTGTGCTGCGGTTATGTGGTGAACTGCCCCGAAAGCGCAGGCACGGTCACCATCGACCTCAAGGAAGTCGGCCCCAGCTACTATTTCGCGCCGCCGCGCGTGTTTGAAGGCCTGCTGACCAGTGTGATGATCCGCATGGAAGACGCGGGTTTTCTCAAGCGCAAGATGTTCCACTTCTTCATGGACGTGGCCAAACGCGTCGGCCCGGCCCTGATGGACAGCAAGCCCGTGGGCGCCGGTGACCGGCTGCTTTACGCCCTCGGATCATTCATGGTGTATGGCCCGCTGCGCAACAACCTGGGTTTTTCGCGCGTGCGTGTGGCCTACACCGCCGGCGAAGCCATCGGCCCGGACCTGTTCACCTTTTACCGCTCCATTGGCATCAACCTCAAG
>CAZIYA010000132.1:0-9461 GCA_964543355.1 uncultured Polaromonas sp. | reverse complement strand
GAAGCTGTACTGGATGGCGGCGCCGGTCGCGCCCTCGGGCGGGCCTGGAAAGGTCGAGAGAAACCACAGGACCACCATCAGCGAAAAAATAATCGTGCCGACGCGGTGCATGAAAATTTCCACCCGCTGCCACAGGCCCAGCAGCAGGTTGCGCAGATTCGGCACGCGGTAGGGCGGCAGCTCCAGCATCAGCGGCTGGTAGCTGCTTTTGGCCCAGGTGCGCTTGAAAACCCAGGCCACCGCCATGGCCGACACGATGCCGAGCAGGTAGAGCGTAAACAGGGTCAGGCCCTGCAGGTTGAAGATGCCGACCTCGCGGTTCGGGATGAAGGCGCCTATCAGCAGCGCATACAGCGGAAGCCGCGCCGAGCAGGTCATCAGCGGCGCGATCATGATGGTGGCCAGCCGGTCGCGCCAGTGCGGAATGGTGCGCGTGGCCATGATGCCGGGAATCGCGCAGGCAAAACTCGAGAGCAGCGGAATGAAGGCGCGGCCCGACAGCCCGACCTTGCCCATCACGTTGTCCAGCAGGAAGGCCGCGCGCGGCAGATAGCCGGAGTCTTCCAGCAACAGGATGAAGAAAAACAGGATCACGATCTGCGGCAGGAACACCAGCACGCCACCGACGCCGGCGACGATGCCGTCGACCAGCAGGCTTTGCAGCAGGCCGGGCGCCATGTGTTCCTGAATCAGGGTGCCGGTCCAGGCCACGCCGTCCTTGATCAGGTCCATAGGCAGATTGGCCCAGGCAAACACCGCCTGGAAGATCAGGAAGAGCACGGTGGCCAGCAGCAGCAGGCCGAGCACCGGGTGCATCACCAGCGCATCGACGCGGTGGTTGAAACGTTTGACCTGGCCGGCGTTGGGCACGGCCACGGCGAGGATGGCACGCACCTGCGCCTGCAGGGCGGCCGTGTCCTGCACTTCATCTGCTATTGTTTTGCTAGCTGCTTGCGCTTGCTGCATAAGGGCCGGAGGCACAAAAGACTCATTATTTCCGGCGGAAAAGGCTTTTTGGGCTGCCTGCAGCAAGGCCTCGCGCCCGCTTGCGCCGGCCTTGCCGCGCCAGGCGGCAAACCAGGGGTTGTGCACCGCCACGGTTTCCACCACCGGCATGCCGAGTTCTTTCGACAGCCTGGCCAGGTCGATTTGCAGGCCGCGCGCACGCGCCACGTCCATCATGTTGAGCGCCAGCACCATGGGCCGGCCCAGCGCGCGCAGCTGCAGCACCAGGCGCAGATTCATGCGCAGGTTGGTGGCATCGACCACCGCGATGATGCCGTCGGGCCGGCTTTCGCCTTCCCGCAGGCCCATCACCACCTCATGCGTGACGGCCTCGTCGGTGGTGGCCGGGTTCAGGCTGTAGGCGCCCGGCAGGTCCATCACCGCCAGCTCGCCGCCGTCGGGCAGCCGCGTGCGGCCTTCCTTGCGCTCGACGGTGACGCCGGCGTAGTTGGCGACTTTCTGCCGCGCACCGGTGAGCAGGTTGAACAGCGCGGTCTTGCCGCAGTTGGGGTTGCCGACCAGGGCAATGCGCAGTGGTGCTGCTGCGGCACTGGAAACTGCGGCGTTCATGCCTTCACCTGGATGCAGCTGGCTTCATGGCGGCGCAGCGCGAACACCGAGTCGCCGATCTGCACAGCGATCGGCTCACGTCCGCCCGGGCCGCGCTGCAGCACGCTGATGGTTTCGCCGGCCATGAAACCCAGCTCGGCCAGGCGTTGCAGCACCTTCGATTGCGCATCGCCGTCTTCGGCTTCCCGCAGGCTGGTGATGGTGGTCACCTGGTGGGGGGGCAGATCGACCAGGGACAAGGTAGCCGCAGCCATGGCGGGGGCGGAAAAAATGGAGGTTGCGGCGAGGGTCATGGGCTGGATGGGGGTCTGTCAGGCGGTCGGTGGCACAGAGCGGAGGGTGTTTGCAATGCCATTCTTTATGAGAATCATTATTATTTGCATCTTATCGCAATCCTGCAGAAGCTGAAGTGTTTTTGCCGGACGGCGCGTGAGGTTGCCTTCAGGGGAAAGAGGCGTGTAGAGCCGGGGCCGGCAACATTCATGGGCGGGGTGTGAAGCACCGGAACGGCCAGGCCCTCAGCCAGCGGGGCCGCCAGGTGAGGGTCAGGGCAATGCCCATGGCCGCGGCGCAGACCAGCACCACCCACAACAGGCTGCCGAAGCCGGCACCTTCTGCCGCAACGCAGGCGGGCAGGCCGAGGCCGATGGCCGTGAACCCTGTTGCGCGCTGCACCCGCAACCTGGGCGCCGGGCGGGCATGGGACCCGAACACCCGTTCCACATGGCGCTCCTGGCTCAGGGCCAGCAAGGCAAATCCCCACAGGGCCAGCCCACAGGCCGCGAATGTCAGCAGCAGGTCACGCACGGCTGATGCTTTTGGCAGTACCCAGGGTGCCTTGCGCCGCGGCCGGAGCCGCGTGCTGCGAACGGGCGACCTGGCGCCCCAGGTGCCGTGCCGTGACGGCTGCCCCGCCTGCGAGGGCCAGCAGCAGCAGATCCATGCCCGCCACAGCCCACAAGCCGTTGCCCAGCGTGTGGGCGAGATGGTGGCCGGTGGTGGCCCAGTTCAGCACCACCGCCAGCAGGGCCAGCCCGGCCACGGCCCAGACCTGTTCGCGCCAGGCGGCGCGGCCGCGCAACGCGGCGTGGCCCAGTGTGCCCAGCCAGGCCAGGTAAAAGGCCCAGACCTCGATCTCGCTGCGGTCCCAGCCTGCCAGCGCAGCATCGGCCGGCAGCAGCCGGTTGGCCGCAAAAAACACCATCGTGGCGGCAATGATGCCGGGCACGCTGGTCACCGTGAGCGCCTCCACCACGCGCACGCCGGCCAGGCCTTTTCTGGCGTGGCTGGCGCGCCGGCCTTCCAGCCAGAACAGGCTGCCGGTGGCAATCAGCACGCAGCCGGAGAGGCCCGCCAGGAAATACAGCCAGCGCAAGGTCCAGTGTTCGAACTGGATGAAATGCAGGCCGCTGATGAAACGTTCCACCGTCATCACCGGCGCGGCTTCGAAGCTGCTCAGCACGGTGCCGGTTGCGGCGTCGAAGTAGAGCTGGTCCAGGTTCATGGTCACCATGTCGGCATAACCGCGGCGCAACTCCACATAGCTGTTGGCGTCGCCCGGGTGCCAGACACGCACGAAGTTCGCCCGGCCGCCTTGCCATTGCTGCTCGGCTTTCGCCAGCATCGCGTCGAGCGACGCCAGCGGCTGGCCCGGTGTATTCGCCTTGGGTCGGCGGTATTGGCCGAAGCCCTCTGCGGAAAAAGCCTGCCGCGGATTTTTGGCCTGCGCATAAGTGGCGTGGTAGGCGCTCGGCCAGTAGATGGTGAACAGGATCACGATGCCCGACAGGGCCATGGCCAAGTGAAACGGCATGGCCAGCACGCCGGTGAGGTTGTGCAGGTCCAGGCTGGCGCGCTGCAGGCGCTTTTTCGGACGGAACAAAAAGAAGTCCGCAAAAATCTTGCGGTGGATGACGACGCCGCTGACGATCAGCAGCAGCATGGCCATTCCGGCCAGGCCAACCAGCCAGTAGCCGACATCTTTCCAGCGGATGTGCAGGCGGTAGTGGAAGGGAAAGATGAAACCGGTGCCTGCGAGGGTGTCGGTGTGTTCGAGCACCGCGCCGGTTTGCGGGTGCAGATGGCGCCGCTCGGTGACTTTGGTGGCTTCGTCGCGCCAGCGCAGTTCGACCGCAGGCACGCGCTCGGCCGGCAGGCGCACAAACCATTGCGACGCGCCCTGCGCCAGGTGCTGGGCCTGTTCGGTGATAGGGCCATCGAGTTTGAAAAGCTGCGCGGCGGCGGCCGGCGCGAGCCGCGTGCCGGGCATCATCCAGCGGTCGATCTCGCGGTCGAACACGCTGAGCGTGCCCATCCAGAAAATCGCAAACAGCAGGCTGCCGATCACGATCCCGGTCCAGGTGTGCAGCCAGGCCATCGATTTGCGGAAAGTGGCTTCCATCGCGCGCGTCTTTCTTTTTTTAGCGAATCAGTTGAAGCAGAACCAGGGCCAGGGCCGTGCCACCCGTCAGCACGGCCCAGAGACGCACCAGGCTGCGCACGCTGAAGGCCCACAGCAGCACCAGCAGGTAAAGCACAAAGCCCAGCATCGCGGCGCTCACCACGGCTTCGCTGCGCGCCAGACCCAGCAGCGGCAGTGCGGCGGCCAGCAGGGCCACCAGGGCCGCGGTGAGGGCATAAGCGCCCGGCAGCGCCGCGATGAGGCGCAGCACGACCCGCACCCAGGGACGGGCCGCCGCGCGGCGAAGCCGCGGTGGCACGAGAGCCGCGATCCGTCCGACCACAGCCATCGGCTTCAGTTTCTGGATGGGTTCAAAAAAGAGAGCGGCATGCGCCCGTTCCATCAGGGCTGGAGGCATATTTCCCTTGTTGTTCTGAAGAAAGGGGCGCACGCCGCGGGCCTCAGTTCATCTTGTTCGGTGCTGCTGCCGGAGAGGCGGGCAGGGCGGCCAGGCCTTCGGGCTGGTTGACGGTGAGCGAGGTCACGTAGCTGGCGCGGTCGTATTTTTCGCTGCCGCGTTCGCCGGCGCTGGTGTCCGCATGTTTGACTTCGAGCACATAGCTGCCTTTCCAGGGCAGACTGAGCTTGAGGAGGCCCTGGTCATCGCCGCGCAATTCCTTGCCCCAGCCGAAAGGTGTGACCACTTCGACCTTGGCCTTGGGCAGCGGCTGGCCCTTGTAGAACACCTGCACTTCCACGCCGTCCGGGCCATTGTTGCCGGTGGGCACCAGGTCCAGCGTGAGATGCGGGGCCTGCTTGTCGAAGGTGTTGACCAGGCGGGCCGCGGGCACGTGGAGGCTGCGCACCAGCTTGTCGCCGTCCTTGCGTTCGGAGACCGGGTAGCGCGGGTCTTCCGCCACCAGGGATTCGCCTTTGGCCGCCATGCCCGACAGGACAAAACCCCTGGGCGTTTTGCTCAGGGTCAGCGGCTGGGCTGCGGCCGCGCTGATGCGCTGCGCGACAGGCGCAATGAATTTGTCGAGGTAGCCGGGCGTGGTCTCGCGCAGGTTGTGACCATACTCGCCGAAGTAAAGCGTGGCGCCGGTGGCGTCCTGCTCCAGCCAGACATGGTGGGCTTGGGCAGTGGTGGCGGCGAAGAGAAGGGCGATGAGGCCGAGGCGGGGGAAAGACATAGTGATGGCGTCCTGCAGGTTGAAGGGAAGAAAAACGGAGGAAAACTTTGGGGCGTCAGTGACCTAGCGGCCTGCGCCAGGCAAACCAGGCCATGACAAGCACGGGTCCGCCCAGCGCCAGCCAGGACCAGACATCGCCCCAGCCCTCGGACACCAGGGCACTGAGCAGGCCGGTGGCGCTGAGCACGCCCAGTGCAACGGGCCAGCCCCAGAGCTGTGTGAAGGCGGGCTTCATGCGGGCCGGCCCTGCGGCGTGGCGCCTTGCCGGTCGCCTGCCTCTTCGGTCAGGCGCAAGGGCTGCGGCCGCTTGAGCCAGAGGTAAAGGCCGCTGCCCAGCACGATGATGGTGGCGATGTCGAGCAGGGCCCAGAGGATCTGCATCGGCATGCCGCCGTAGTCGCCGAAGTGCAGCGGTTGCGACACCAGCAGTGCCGTCAGGTACCAGGGCAGCTCGGGGCTGGCGGTGACGGCGCCGGTGCGCGCGTCCACCAGCACCGGCTGCAGCAGCCGCGCGGTCAGGGGTGCCTCGCCGCGCAGGAAGACGGTGTTGTGGTGCGGGCTGGAGAATGCGGTTCCGGGAAAGGCAATGAAGGCGGTTTTCATTCCCGGCGCGCGTTCCAGTGCCACCTCCAGCGCCTGCTGCAGCGGGCCGCGTTCGGCCACCGGCACCGGCGGCTGGCCCTGGTAGGGCGCCAGCAGGGTGCTGAGCTGGTCGTGCTGCCAGTACTTGATGATCAGGTCGGCCCAGGTGTTGATCATGCCGGTGGCACCCACGGTGAAGGCCCAGACCAGGGTCACGATGCCGAGCAGGTTGTGCAGGTCCAGCCACTTCAGGCGCGGCCGGCGCTCGCGCCGCACCGTGCCGAACTCGAGCTTGCGCATGAAGGGCGCATACAGCACCACGCCGGAGACGATGGCCACCAGCAGCAGCAAGCCCATGAAACCGAGGAAGAGCTTGCCGGCCAGCCCGGCGAACAGGTCCACATGCAGCTTGAACATCACGTACATGAACCCTTCGTCGAACTTCGGCTGCGCCAGCACCGCCGCGGTTCGGGCATCGACGGCGACCGACTTGAAGTCCTCCGTCGGCGCGGGTGTCGGCGTCAGCGTGACGAACCACAGGCCGTCGTCGTCTTCCGGCTGCGAGACGAACTGCACCACACGTTCGGGGTGCAGCGCATGCGCCACGGCGATCACGCGGTCCAGGCTGGCGCGCGGCGTGTCCGCCGGCATCTTCGGCGACTCGACTTCGGTACCCAGCAGGTGGCCGATTTCATGGTGGAAGATCAGCGGCAAGCCGGTGAGGCACAGCAGCAGCATGAAGACGGTGCAGACCAGGCTGGTCCATTTATGGATCCAGGCCCAGGCTTTTATTTTTCGGGTGTTGTTCATCGTGGTTCCTGTCGGCAGCGCTTTTTCTAGAAGCGGTAGGTGGCGCTGGCCACCACATTGCGCCGCGCGCCGTACCAGCAGTCGCCGCGTGCCAGGCAGGTGCTGAAGTAGGTCTTGTCGGTCGCGTTGTTGATGTTGAGCGCGTAACGCCACTGCACCGTGTCGTAGGCAAACACCAGGTCGAGCAACGTGGAGGCGGGGATGTCCGGGCCGACGCCACCCTGCAGGTCGCGGAAGGAACCCATCCAGCGCACACCGGCGCCGGCCGAGAAACCGTTCATGCCCGCAATGGCAAAGCGCTGCTTGGCCCAGACGCTGGCCTGGTGCGCCGGCAGGCCTTCGAGCTGCTTGTCGAGGTCGGTGTAGTTGTAATGCGCGATCACCTCGAGCATGGGGTTCACGGAACCCCGGGCTTCGAGTTCAATCCCTTTGGTTCGCGTGGCCCCGACCTGCGTGAAGACGTTGACCTGCGGCGAGGCGATCTGGTTCTTCTCGCGCAGGTCGTAGACGGCGGCACTGAACGCCAGCGCACGGCCGGCGGGCTCGTATTTCACGCCTGCTTCCCACTGCTCGCCGCGCAGCGGTTTGAAGATCTGGCCCGCGCGCGCGGCCTGCGGGGTGAAGGACTCGGCGTAGCTCAGGTAGGGCGACCAGCCCGAGGGCAGCTTGTACATCAGCCCAAGGCGTTTGGTCGTCGCCTTGCTCTCTTCGTCGGGGCTGCCTTCAGCACCCGCGACGGCGCGGTCATGGCGCAGGCCGGCCAGGAAGATCCAGTTGTCCAGCTTGATCTGGTCCTGCAGGTAAAAGCCCGCCTGGTTCTGTGTGGTGCCCGGCCTGGCGACGCGCACCGGAATCACCAGGTTGCCGTAGACCGGCGCATAGGCGTCGATCTCGCTGTAGGCCGAGCCGGTCCAGACATTCTCGCGCTGGCGCTGGAAATCCGCGCCCATCAGCAGCGTGTGCTTGAAGGCGCCGGTGTCGAAATGGCCTTCGGCATGGTTGTCCAGCGTCGAGATGCGGTTGCGCGTGAGCGAGCTGTCGTTGTAGCGGCCAAACCTGCGCTTGCCCACCGGGTCGGCGCCCCAGCCGCCGATGACGGTGAAGAAGTCGCCCCAGTGGTAGCGGTTGTCGTTTTCGTTTTTGGCCGTGCGGAAGTTCTGCCGCACTGTCCAGGTGTCGTTGAGCTTGTGTTCGAAGAGCCAGCCGAAACTGCTGCGCTCGGAGTTGTAGTAGTCGCCGGGTTCGCCAATAAAGCGGTTTGTCGGCAGGGTGCCGTTCGGGTTGGGCCGCAACGTGCCCTCCCACGGAAAGAACTGCGAGCTCGAGCCGCTCTTGTCCTGTTGCCACAGGCCCTGCAGTGTCAGCGAGGTGGTGCCGTTCGGGCGCCAGGTCAGCGAAGGCGCAATGAGGCTGCGGTCGTCCGGCACGTGGTCGACCTGGGTGTCGGACTTGCGCGTCAGCGCCACCAGGCGGTAGAGCCACTGCCCATCCTCGGTCAGCGGGCCGGTCAGGTCGGCCTGCAATTGCTTGCGGCCGTAGCTGCCGAACTGCACGCCCACCTCGCGCCGGGTTTCTGCCAACGGCCGTTTGCTGACCATGTTGACCACACCCGCTGCCGTGCCCGAACCGAACAGCATGCCGGAGGGCCCGCGCAGCACCTCCAGGCGCTCCAGCGTGTAGGGCTCGGTACGTGTGGTGCTGGTGTAGTAGCCATAGGCCTGGCGCAGGCCATCGAGGTAGACGTCCGGGTAGGCGCCACGCACGCGCACCGAGTCGGTCCGCGAGTCCAGCCCGTAGGCATCGGAGCGCACGCCGGCGGAATAACCGAGGGCGTCCTGCAGGTTGATCGCGCCCTGGTCCACCATCTGTTCGTTGGTGATGACGGTGACGGACTGCGGCGTTTCGGACAGCGGGGTGTCGGTCTTGGTCGCGGTGGCGGCCCGCTTGGCGCGATAACCTGTCACCGGCCCGGTGGCGGTTTCAGGCGCCGCTTCTTCCTTGACCGTGATGGCCGGCAGCGTCTGGTCAGTCGGGGTTTGTGCCGCTGCCAGTTGCACAACACACAGGGCCAGCGGAGCCAGGGCGAAGTTTGCTACGAATTTGGGAGCTGGTAGCGCACAACTGGTAAGGGCTGCAGGCCATTTTGATTGAAAAGATGAAGAATGGACGGGCATGGTGAAGCACAAGCTCAAGCAGGTTGCTGGCTGGCTTCACCACGCGTGTCACGCGGGTGTCGGCTGGCGGGATATTTCATTTTAGCTAAAGAATGAGAATTATTCGCGTTTGTGGGAAAAATCCTTTCAGTCGGCGATGCGTGTCGGCGATGCGTGTTTTCAATACCGCGCACGAAGCGTCAGCATGACGTGCTCGAATCTCCGTGGAAGCTGGCGAGATCAACGCCGCGGATGCTGGAGTCACAGGTTTGTCCTGCACGTTGGGCTGGCGCCCGGCTCCAGCAGGAGCCGGGGGAATCAGCCCCAGAGGGCGTTCAGAACTTGACGCGCATGCTCACCTGCAGCTCGCGCGGTGCGCCGGGCAGGATCAGGTTGTCGTTGCTGCCGTGGTTGGAGACGATGTATTTTTTGTCGGTGACGTTTTTTAGGTTCACGCCGAATTCGTAGCGGCCGGTCCGGTAAATGCCGGCCAGGTCGCCGGTCAGGTAAGCCGGCAGCACAACCAGGTTGGTCAGCGAGGCGAAACGCTCGCCCATGTAGTTGAGGCCGCCGCCTACGCTGAAGCCGTTGCCCAGGTCTTTCATGGCCCAGAAGGAGGCCGAGTGGCGCGGCGTCAGCGCGGGAACCTTGCCCAGCGAGGGCACCGAAACCACCGGCAACTGCAGCGAGGTGACACGCGCCACGGACTCCACCATTTCGCCGTCCAGGTAGGCATAACCCGCGCTC
>CAZIYA010000131.1:0-9648 GCA_964543355.1 uncultured Polaromonas sp. | reverse complement strand
GGGCACCAGTTATTACAACCCGGTGCTCAACCCCGAGCGCGCCCTGCAGCGGCGCAACACGGTGCTGGGCCGGATGGTGCGGCACCAGAAGCTGCCGGCCGCCGACCTGGCCGCCTTGAAGCAGAGGCCGCTCGCCGTCACCTTCGAGCGACAGGAGGCCGAGCGAGGCCCGGCGCCGCACTTCACCCTGCAGCTGCGGCGCTGGCTGATTGAATGGGCCGACCGCAACAGCTACAACATTTATGCCGACGGCCTGGTGGTGCGCACCACCATTGATTCGCGCCTGCAGGCCATGGCCAACGAGGCGGTGACGCGCCAGGCCGACAAGCTGCAAGCCATCTCCGACGTCGAGTGGGCGCAGAAATCAGGCTGGACGTCCAAGGGCGCCAGGCGCGAATTGATGCTGGCCTTTGTGCGCGACTCTGCCGAGTACAAGGCCGCGCTGGCGGCCGGGCAGACGAACGAGCAGGCGCTGCAACAGCTGCTGGCGAATACGCCTTACCTGCAGAAGCTGCGTGAAGACAAGACGCGCCTGCAGGCCGGTTTCCTGGCGCTGAACCCGGCCAACGGACATGTGCTGGCGTGGGTGGGCAGCCGCGATTTTGCCGGCGACCAGTTTGACCACGTGGCCCAGGCGCGCCGGCAGCCGGGTTCGACCTTCAAGCCTTTTGTGTATGGCGCCGCCTATGAAAACGGCTCGCGGCCTTACGACATCTTCATGGACCAGGCGGTGGAGATTCCGCTGGGCGACGGCACTTTCTGGCGCCCGTCGGACGGCAGCGGCCCCAGC
This sequence comes from uncultured Polaromonas sp., assembly GCA_964543355.1. Taxonomy (GTDB): domain Bacteria; phylum Pseudomonadota; class Gammaproteobacteria; order Burkholderiales; family Burkholderiaceae_C; genus Polaromonas. Next base: position 8,858 of record CAZIYA010000131.1, on the reverse strand, counting down.
GGCGCGCCCACGACCCTGCGCGATGGGCTGGTGTATTCAAAGAACACCATCACCGCGCAGGTGATGCAGGTGGTGGGCCCGCAACGCGTGGCCGCGCTCGCGCGCAGCATGGGCGTGCGCCAGAGCAAGCTTGACGAAGTGCCGTCGCTCGCGCTGGGCACCAGCCCGGTGACGCTCAGGGAAATGGTGGCCGGCTACAGCACGCTGGCCAACGACGGCCGCTACATCGAGCCCATGGCGGTCACGCGGGTGGAAGACCGCAAGGGCAGGGTGCTGGAAGAGTTTCAGCCCGCGGTGGCGCAGGCCGCCATGTCCACCCACGCAGCCAACATGCTGGTGGACGTGATGCGCGGCGTGGTGGACCAGGGCACGGGTGCCGGCATTCGCAGCCGTTACGGCATTCGTGCCGACGTGGCGGGAAAAACCGGCACCACGCAGGACAACACCGACGGCTGGTTCATCCTGATGCATCCGCAGCTGGTGGCCGGCGCATGGGTAGGTTTCAACGACAACCGCGTCACCATGGGCAACCGCTGGGGGCCGGGCGCCCAGAGCGCGCTGCCTGTGGTGGGCGAGTTTTTCCAGCAGGCCATCAAGGGCAAGCTGCTGGATGCGCGCGCCAGGCTGTCGGCTCCCGCCGGCATGAGCACCACGGCGCCGCCCGCCAGCCAGGAGCCGCTGCTGCCGGGCATGCCGCTGGTGGAGATGAATGGCACTGAACCGCCCTTTGGTGCAGGCCAGGCGCTCAATGCCCCGAGCGGCCAGTCGCCCGCGTCGGGCCAGTTCTCACCGCCGCCCATCAAGTACGTGAACATCCAGATTCAGCCGGTGGCCACGCCGGCCGTTTCTGGCACGGCACCAATAACGGTGCAGGTGACGGGAGACGCGCCGTCACGTGAGCTGGCTGAGCCGGTGCGGCGTGTGGAGCCGCCTGCGCCGGAGGCACCGCCCGGTTTGCCTCTGCCGGAAAGCGCAGTACCGCCGGCCGATACGGCGCGTTAACTTTATTTCGGCAGGCCTTGCCTGCGCTGGCGCACGGCGGTGGCCAGTTGCTCCAGCACGGCCACCGTGGCGTCCCAGCCTATGCAGGCGTCCGTCACGCTTTGGCCATAACGCAGGCCCTGGCGGCCGTTGCTGATGTCCTGCCGGCCTTCCGCCAGGTGGCTTTCCAGCATGAGGCCGCAGATGCTGTGGGTGCCGCCTGCAATCTGCCGTGCAATGTCAGCGGCCACGGCAGGCTGCCGGGCGTAGTCCTTGTTGCTGTTGCCGTGGCTGCAGTCAATCACCAGCCGCGCCGACAGGCCGGAGCGGGCCAGGGTGGCCGCGGCCTGCGCCACACTGGCTTCGTCGTAATTGGGCCCGTCGCTGGCGCCGCGCAGCACCAGGTGGCCATCGGGGTTGCCGGTGGTGGTGATGACGATGGCTTTGCCTTCGAGCGAGATGGTGGGAAAGCGGTGCGGCTGGGCGGCCACGTGAATGGCGTCTATGGCGGCGGCCGTGCTGCCGTTGGTGGCGTTCTTGAAACCCACGGGCGCTGACAGCGCCGAGGCCATCTGCCGGTGCAGCGGGCTTTCCACCGTGCGCGCGCCAATGGCGCCCCAGCTCAGCAGCTCGGCGTAATACTGGGGCGTCACCAGATCCAGGATTTCCGATGCGGCCGGCACCCGCTGGCGCGCGCATTCCAGCAGGATGCGCCGCGCTGTGCGCAGGCCTTCACCAATGTCGCCCTGGCCGTCCAGCCCGGGGTCGTAGATCAGGCCCTTCCAGCCCATGCGGGTGCGCGGTTTCTCAAAGTAGACGCGCATCACCAGCAGCAGGGCGTCGTCCAGCCGGCTGGCCACTTCGCGCAGCCGGGCCGCGTACTCGAGCGCAGATTCGGGTTCATGCACAGAGCAGGGGCCCACCACCACCAGCAGCCTGTCGTCCTGGCCGTTCAGGATGGCGCGCGTGGCGGCGCGTGACGCCGCAATGAACGCGGCCTCGGCTTCGCCCACCGGCAGTTCGGCGTGAAGCTGCCGCGGTTCGGGCAGCGGGTCGGCGCGGGCGATGTGAAGGTCCGAGATGGGTGTCGGCATGGGTTCTCCGTGGTCGGGCGATATGTTTCAGACCGGACCTTTATAGCCCACGCCCGGCAGCCAGCGGCAGCCGGGACAGAAAAATGTGCGCTTTCAGGTAGTGCTGGCGAAGCCAGGGCGCCGAAAAAAAGCCGGCCCTGCTTGCAGGGCACTTGACCTAGAGTGCACTCCAGCTTTTCCAATCAGGTTCTCTTCAACTTCCGACATGAAAAGGACCTGACATGCACAAGCAAGCAAACGCACAAATCCAGGCAGAAACCCAGGCGACCCTGAGCGCCACCGAAAAGAACCGGCAACTGATGCAGGGCATCTTTGCCGAACTGGCCAAGGGCAATGGCAAGCCCTTTGTGGACGCCATGGCCGACGACTTCTGCTGGATCCTGCCGGGCCAGACGGCGTGGTCGCGGCGCTACGAAGGCAAACAGGTGGTGCGGGAGGAGCTGTTTCGCCCCCTGTTTGCGCAGTTTGCCGACACCTACACCAACACCGCCCAGCGCTTCGTCGCCGAGGGTGACATGGTGGTGGTGGAATGCCGCGGCAAGGTGAACACGAAAAAAGGCAAGCCCTACAACAACACCTACTGCTATGTCTGCCGGCTCGAAGGCGGCAAGCTCCGGGAGCTGGTGGAGTACATGGACACGCAGATGATGGACGCGACGCTGGACGCGCCCGCCTGAGCTAGCGGCCGGCCTGTTTGCTGCCGTTGGCCGCGCGCGCCAGCCACCTGTCGTACATCGCGATCTTGTGGTCCACCAGGGCCACGGCCTCGCGCAGCTCGTCGGCGCGCTGCTGCACCTTGATGCGGTGCTGCAGCAGCAGCTCGCGGCAGTCGACCAGCGTCGCCTTGCCCTGGCGCACCAGGCGTGCATAGGCCTGCATGTCGCGCACGCTCATGCCCGAGGCACGCAGGCGGCTGATCAGGCCCAGCCATTCCACATGCGCCTGCGAGAACACGCGCCTGCCGCCGGCATCGCGCGCGGCGCCGGGCATGAGGCGCTGCGCCTCGTACCAGCGGATGGTGTGCACGCTGCGCCCACTCAGGCGCGCGAGCTCGCCGATGCGCAGGGTCGGTGTGTCCTTGAGGAGAAGAGGTGTGGAGGTGGCCATGGGCCTGATTCTGGCGCAGCAGCGCGGGAGCTTCAAGCCCTGCTTGCCGGCTGCAGCATGCTATTAAAATAGTAGCTGCTTGCGCCCGTCCCGTATGGGCTGGAGGCCTATTTATTTACATAAACAGGGAAAACGGGGAGAGGCAGTCAGTTGACCGCAGCCTGCGACACCAGCACCGGCTTGTCGCGGTACAGCTCGGGCAGCATGGTTTGCAGGTTGGTAATTTTCGGCCGGTCGTAGCGCGCGATGTAGGGCTGACGCGGGTTCCGGGTGGCGTAGTCCTGGTGGTAGTCCTCGGCGGGGTAGAAGGCGAGCGGTGGCGCCAGCGGTGTGAGCTGGGTCACGATCTTGCGGGGAAACACCTTGGCAGCTTCCAGCTGGGCGATGTAGCGCTCGGCCACCTGCTTCTGGCGGGCATCCTGGTAAAAAATGGCGGAGCGGTACTGCGTGCCCGTGTCAGGCCCCTGGCGGTTCAGCTGTGTCGGGTCATGGGCCACCGAGAAGTAGATCTGCAGCAGCTTGCCGTAAGACACCAGCTTCGGGTCATAGGTGATGTGCACGGCTTCGGCGTGCCCGGTGCGGCCGGAGCCGATCATGCTGTAGCGCGCGCTGGCCTTGTCGCCGCCGGCGTAACCAGACACGGCGTTGAGCACGCCCCGGGTGTGCTGGAAGACGGCCTGCACTCCCCAGAAACAGCCGCCGGCCAACACGGCGGTTTCATGCGCGGCCTGCGCGGCGGCAGGTGCGTCGAAGGCTGGTGCGGGCAGCCGGACGGCGGTTTCCATGGCGGCACGGTTGTTCACGCCGCCGCTCGCATAGACCCAGGCCGACATGGCGATGACACCGCCAATCATGAGAATCAATGAGTTGCGCATGATCACGCCGCCTTGAAGGCCAGGGCCACGCCGTTCATGCAGTAACGCAAGCCGGTCGGTTTGGGGCCGTCCTTGAACACATGGCCCAGGTGCCCGCCGCAGCGCCGGCACAACACCTCGGTGCGCCTGATGAACAGGGTGGTGTCGGTTTCTTCCACCACGGCGCTGTCCAGCGGCTGCCAGAAGCTGGGCCAGCCGGTACCGCTTTCAAACTTGGTGCTGGAGGAAAACAACGGCAGGGCGCAGCCCGCGCAGCTGTAAACCCCGGCGCGTTTTTCCTTGTTCAGGGGGCTGCTGTGGGGCCGCTCGGTGCCGGCCTTGCGCAAGATGCGGTAGGCGTCGGGCGGTAGAAGTTTTTTCCATTCGCCGTCGCTGTGCATGAGCTCATAAGTGCGCGCCGCATGCGCGGCGCTACCCGACAGCAGGCCGTGCATGCCGGCCAGGGCGGCAGAAAAGGTGCCAAGGCCTGACAGGACATTCCTCAGGACGCTTCTTCGGCTTTTCATGGAGTCTCCTTGTGCTGGGGCCATTGTGGCCATGATGCTTGGTCGGCGTGGGGCGGCGTTTCTTACAGTGGCGATGCCAGCAGGGCCAATTGGCGAACAGTGGGCGGCCGCATCCGGGCCGGTATTCTGGGAAAATCACGGCTGTCCGCCCAACGAAGTTCCACCATGCCCCTGCCTGCACCCCAAGCCCGAACCCACCTGCACACCCGCGCCGTTGTTTACCGAGGCTACCACCGCGAAGACGGCCTGTGGGACATCGAGGGCGAACTGACCGACACCAAAACCTATGCGCTGGAGCGTTCCGAGCGCGGCGCCATGCCGCCGGGCACACCCATTCACGGCATGGCCATCCGCGCGACGGTGGACGACAGCATGACGATCCGAGAGATTGCCACCGCCATGGACCACACGCCCTTTGGCGAATGCGGGCAGGGCACCGACCCGATGCAGCAGATGGTGGGCGTCACCATGGGACCGGGCTGGCGTTTTGCCATCGAGCGGGCGCTGGGCGGCATACGCGGCTGCACGCACCTGCGCGAGCTGCTGTTCAACATGGCGACCGCGGCCTACCAGACTATTCCCGCCTACCGCGGCCGCTTGCGCCGCCAGGCCGGCCTGCCCGAGGCTGAAAGCACAGAGCCGCCGTATCACCTGGGCAAATGCCTGGCCTGGGATTTCGACGGCCCGGTGGTCCAGCGCCACTACCCGAAGTTTGCGGGCTGGCAGCCCTTGACCCGGAAAACCTGAGCCGGGCCTGAGCGTTTGTCCGCCGCGGCTAGGAGTCTGGGCGGCAGAAGGCGGCAGAAGGCGTCGAAGCGAGAAGTGGCCCCGGCGAGGCCAGTTTTTGCCGGATTTGCAGTGCCATAGCCGTAGCTATGGGGCAAAAAGCCGGTGAAAAATGGACCGTCGCGGCCACTTTGCAGCCGACGTTCCTTCTGCCGCCCAGACTCCTAGGCCGACTCCGGCACATTGCTGCTGTCTATCCGCGGGGTGCCAGGCCAGTTCAGGATGGAGCGGGGCGTGCGTTTGATGCCCTCGACCTTTTTGGGCAACACGTCGCGCAGCGGCGAGCCGTAGCCGTTGGCAGCGTTGGCAAGTTCCTGCTCCAGCCAGGCCACGCGCTGCGCGTACATGGATGCCAGCGCAGCGTGGTGTTCCGCCGCTACCTGGTGCTCGATGCGGGCGACGTTGGCCTGCTGCAGGTATTCGCGGGCTTTGCGGAGATGTGCATCGGCGCGAGTTTGAAAGATATCGAACATCTGGACTCTCCTGAAGCGGCGGACAAAAGGTGTGGGGACCCGGGACTGACTTGATTGAAGCAGAACCTGTGTTCTGTGTGCCGGGCAGGTTTGATGTGTTACGGGTAGGTAACGGTCGCATGGATTTGTCAGACAGTTTCGATCGACTAGTGGTTGGTGTAGCTGGCGTTGCCCAGCCCGGTGCCAATCGTCAGCACGGCCCAATGCCTGACGTCGCGCATGAAGGGCAGCTCCGAGAGGCCCTGCACCGCCGCATCGTTGTGCAGGCGCACCTGGGTTTCCTGGCCGTCGATGCGGGGCAGCTGCTCACACAGGTGGCGCGGCAGGTGAAAGTGCGAACTCTCCCAGTTGCCGGGCAGGTTTTGTGTGCCGTCGGCAATGGAGCCGTCCTCGCAGATCACACCGGGGCAGGCCACGCCGACGAAGGGGGCGAGGGCAAGCCCTTTTTTCCTGGCCTTGTTGATCAGTGTCTGGAGCATGTCGGCAATGCCCTTCACCAAGTCTTCGCGCCGGATGTCTTCAGCGCCCTCGGCGTGGGCCCATTTCCTGCGGCCGATCACGTCGGCTTTCGAGAAGTCGGGCGCCTTCTTCAGGCGCGTGCGCACGATGCCGCAACGCACGTTGGTGCCGCCTATGTCCACGGCCAGCAGGGCGTTGTAGCGCGTCAGCAGCTCGGGCGGCGCCAGGTGCACCCAGCCGATCAGGCCGCCCTCATCGGAATGGTGGTGCAGCGTGCGCAGTTGCACCTTGACACCTTGTTCGGCCAACAGTGCCGCCGTGCGCTTCACCGCGCGCCGGCCCAGCTCGCTTTGCTGGAAACCGCCGCCCACGACGATGCGCCCGACACCGCGCCAGGATGCCTGCCGCAGAAAGCGCCGTACCACACGCGCCAGCTGCCACGCATAGTCTTCCGCCGCTGCGTTGATCGCGGCCGCCGCCAGTCCTTTCCTGTCCAGCAGTTCGTCGAGCCGGTCCTTGCTGATGTCCGGCGTGGCCAGGGTGCCCAGCGGGTCTTTGCCGTCCAGCTCGCGGAACAGCTTGCGCCAGGTGTCCAGCATGCGGGTGAACGCCTGGCGGCTGACGCTGTCGCCCAGGAAACCACGGCCGCTGCGCAGCTCCAGGCTGTAGTCGTTGATGGTGACGGCCGGCAACTGCAGGCTGCCATGCAGCAGCGACAGGTGATCTTCGGCAGGCAGGGAAACGGTGGTGCGGGCGGCCATGGGCAGGGAGCTCTTTTGTCGCGTGAAAAACTCCATGCTGACCGGCCGGTGGCGCCGGCTCCATGGCGCCGGGACGCATCCTGCCGTCAGCGAAAGCCTCGACAGGCTGTTTTTATGACGACGAGAAACAGCTACTCATCGAGAAAATCACCCCGGTAAAAGCTCCAGGCGGTTCCGTCGTGGAGATAGAAGTGGCCATCCGCGCAGAAGTCCTTGCCGGGAAAAAATTCCCGATAGGCCTTGGGGACAAGCCGGACCAGCTGCTCGTCGGTGAGTTCGTCGAACTGCTCGGGCGTGATCGGTTGACCGACTCTGAGTTTGGGAGATTCCATAGATGGCCTGGGTGGATTGAGGAGGTTGTGAATGGTGGCAGGCTGCTCGCCTCTGCTACTGGGGCCGGAAGTGCTTTTCGTAAACTTCCACATCCGATGTGAGTTCACCCCACTCGCGGCGTGAGCGAGCGAAAACATGGCGAAATTTGATGTGTTGGGTATTCAGGACGGCGGGCTCGTCGAGTGTGCCTGCCGGTACTGTGCGAACGCCAGGAACGGCCTCCAGCGTAAACCCGAGATTCGACCCGCAGCGCGGGCAGAAATAGATCTCCAGCCATCGGCCGGATTCGTCCGAGGTGTGACGGTAGCTGGCCGGGGTGAGGCCAGAAAAAGCGATGTTCTGCTCCCGAAACACAACTTCGGTTCCAAACGCTGTGCCAGTGCGGCGCTGGCACCACAGGCAGTGGCAGATCGTGACGCGTTCGGGCTCACCGGCGCAGACATACCGTACCGAGCCGCATACGCACTGACCGGAATGCTGGATCGACATGCGTGCGGCCTCACCAGGTTTGGCGTGTCCCGCAAAAGTGCGGAATGGCATGGCCACCTGTCAAATGACATGGCGATGGAAATCGGGGATTATTTTTGGGCGGCATGGGTTCACGCGATTTTGTATGAATATATACAGGCGTGACAAATCGCCGTAGTCCGCCGGCATGCATGAAGTCGCAGCTGGGACGCAACAGAACCAGGCCTTGGGCCCAGCGGTGACCTTCGGAGACCGACGTCGCGCGAGTGTTGCTTGCTATAAAAGCAGGAGCTCGCGTGAAATCATCCTCCAGCGGATACAAAAGCATACACATTGTTGCCTTTGCACTCTCCGGCTATTCCGCGCTGCCTGGCAGCCCCGGGAGGGCGTAGCACCTACACTGGCAGGCGATGAAAAAGATATTCGACCGTATTAAGCCCCTGGCCGCTGAAGTTCTTCGTCGCCTGCGCAACCCCACCCGGCGCGGCGTGGCCCTGTCCGTGGCGGCCGTGCCCGTGCTGTTGCTGCTGTATGTGCTGGTGCTGATTCCCTTCACGCCCAGCATTGACGACCTGCGCAGGATCAAGCTGGAAAAACCAACCGCCGTGCTTTCGGCCGACGGCAAGGAGCTGGCGCTGTTCAAGCGCGCCAACCGCGACTGGGTCAAGTTGGCCGACATGTCGCCGAATGTGTTGGCGGCGCTGATTGCCACCGAAGACCACCGCTTTTACGAACACCACGGCATGGACCTGCGGCGCACGCTGTCTTCCGTGGTGCTCACCTTCACGGGGCGCTGGCAGGGCGGCTCGACCATCACGCAGCAGCTGGCGCGCAACCTCTACCCCAAGGAAATCGGCCGTTCAATTTCGCTGACGCGCAAGATCAGGGAGGCCATCACCGCGCTGAAGATCGAGTCCGTCTATACCAAAGATGAAATCCTCGAGACCTACCTCAACACCGTGCCTTTTCTCTACAACGCCTACGGCATCGAGATGGCGGCCCGCACCTATTTCGA
>CAZIYA010000130.1:0-9660 GCA_964543355.1 uncultured Polaromonas sp. | reverse complement strand
GATGAAGATGCCGAACCAGATCAGGTCGAACCCGGCAGCTTCCACGGTGGGCAGCAGCACGGCAATGGTCAGCACGACGACCGAAATGCCGTCCAGAAAGCAACCCAGGACAATGAAGAAGGCGATCAGCCCCAGCATCAGCATGAAGGGCGACAGGTGCAATGCGCCTATGAATTCGGCCAGGTGCCGCGGCAGGCCGATGAAACCCATGGACAGGGTCAGGAAAGCCGCCCCGGCGAGGATCAGGCCGATCATGCAATAGATGCGGCAGGCGGCGACCAGCCCTTCCCTGAACTTGTCCCAGTTCAGCGAACCTTCAATGGCAGCCAGCACAAGCGAGCCGGCCACCCCCAGGGCCGCCGCCTCGGTGGCGGTGGCAATGCCGCTGTAAATGCCGCCCAGGACCACCACAATCAGCGACACCACGGGAATCAGGTGCCGTGAAGCGAAGATTTTCTGGCCGAAACTCATGGCCACGTCGGCTGCCGGCACCTTGTCCTTGTTGAACAGGGCCCAGACCATGATATAGCCCATGAACAGCGCGGCCAGCATCAGGCCGGGGATCACGCCGGCCAGGAACAGCTTGGCAATCGATACGTTGGCGGCCACGCCGTACACGATCATGATGATGGACGGCGGAATCAACAAACCCAGCGTGCCCGCACCTGCCAGCGTCCCGATGGAAATGTCGTCGGGATAGCCACGTTTCTTGAGTTCGGGCAGGGTGATCTTGCCAATGGTGGCGCAGGTGGCCGCCGACGAGCCCGAAATGGCGGCGAAGATGGTGCAACCCACCACGTTGATATGCAGCAGCCGGCCGGGCAAGCGATCCAGCCACGGCGCCAGGCCCTTGAACATGCTGTCAGACAGCTTGCTGCGAAAAAGGATTTCGCCCATCCACAAAAAAAGCGGCAGAGCGGTCAGGGTCCAGCTGGAGGTCGAACCCCAGATGGTCAGCACCATGCTGTCCCCCGCCGGACGCTGGGTCAGCAACTCCATCCCCAGCAGGGCAACGGCCAGCAGGGACAGCCCTATCCACAAACCAGATCCCAGCGCCACAAAAAGCAGCACGATCAGCCCGAAGGCAATGACGATATCCATTTTTTTTCTTTCCGGCGCTTATTCGATATGGGCGGCTTCGCTGGAGACAGCAATGAAGCTGCCGCCGCGCCAGCGCTCGACCAGGGCCTGTACAAAAGACAGCGCAAAACCGATACAGCCCAGCGCCATGGCGAGCTGCGGAATCCACAGGGGCGAGGCATCTGCGGCCGGCGAGATGTCGTGCGTGCTGTAAGACACCCAGACCAGCCGCACCGCGTACCAGGCCACGTAAGCCGTCAGGGCCAGACCGGCGCCCAGGGACCACCATTCAAGAAAGCCCCGCACCCGGGGGGAAACGCGTTCAAGCAACAGCGTCACACGGATGTGGTCGCCATGTTTGAGCGTGCCGGGTAGCGCCAGGAACAGGGCCGCAGCAATCGCATAACTGGCGTAGGCGTCGAGACCGGGAATGTCCCAGTTCGCCTCGCGCGCCAGCACACCCAACGTCACGGTGCCGAGAGCCGCCAGCATGGCCATGCAGGACAAGCCCATCAGTAGTCTGTAAAAATTCCGGACGAGTTTGCCCATCACGTGCTCCTGCATCGATCAAAGAATGGAAGAGAAAAGAAGAGAGCGGCGGGCCTCCTGCCAGCAGGTCTGCGTTGCACAGACCCGCCCGCCGCGGATGCCGCTTATTTCTTGCGGTAAGCGTCGATCACAGCCTGGCCTTCGGCGCCGGCAGTCTTGAGCCATTCAGCCGTCATGGTCTCGCCGATCGAAGCGAGCTCCTTCTTGACGCTGTCCGAAGGCGCGCTGATGGTCATGCCCTTGGCGGCGAGCTCTTTCATGTATTCACCATCCAGCTTTTCGCTCGTCGTCCAGCCACGCTGTTCAGCAGCAGCAGCGGCCTTGAGCAACGCGTCCTGCGTGGGTTTGTCCAGCGCGTCAAACGCCTTCTGGCTTACCACCGTCGCGTTGCGCGGCAGCCAGGCACTGACGGGGTAGAAGTACTTGACCTGCTCATGCAGCTTGCTTTCCACGCCGCTGGCACTGGACGTCAGGAAGTTCTGTACACCGCCGGTCGCCAGCGCCTGGCCCAGTTCGGCCAGCTGGATGGTCACCGGTTGCGCCTTGAGCAGTTGGGCGATGCGCGTGGTCGCCGGGTTGTAGGCGCGCATCTTGGTACCGGCAAAGTCAGCCGGCGTGCTGATGGGCTTGAGCGAATACAGCGACTGGCCAGGCCATGGCACGGTGAACAGGACCTTGACCCCCTGGGAGGCCAGCAGCTTGTCCTGCGCGGGCTTTGCCGCCATGTACAGCCGCTTTGCATCACCATAGCTGGTGGCCAGGAAGGGAATGGAGTCCACGCCGAATAGCGGATTCTCGTTGGCGGCGCCCGAAAGAATGAACTCGGCAGCCTGCACCTGGCCGGTCTGCACGGCACGCTTGATTTCATTGGCCTTGTACAGCGATCCACCCGGGTGCAGCGTGATCTTGAGTTTTCCTGCTGTGAGCTGGTCCACCTCGTTGACGAACTGCTGCACGTTCTGGGTCTGGAAGCTGTTGGCGCTGTAGCCGGTGGGCAAGTCCCACCTCGTCTGCGCCGAAACGGTCGCTGTTACCGCGAGGGCGGACAGACAGAAGATAAATTTTTTCATCGATGGCTCCTTGGTTAGAAACTGGCAAGCTGGTTGTTGAAAAGGTCGGTAATCAGCATCGCACCGGGGGCGTGGGTGATGCAGAACTCGGGACGTGCCTGCTGGATGGCAGCCTGTGGCGTGACGCCGCAGGCCCAGAACACCGGCAGTTCGTCAGGCATCACTTCCACCGCATCCCCGTAATCGGGCCGGGACAGATCGGTGATGCCGATCAGCGATGGGTCGCCGATATGAACCGGTGCGCCGTGCACGTTCGGAAAACGTGAGGTGACCTGCACGGCGCGAATGGCCGCGGCGGCCTTCAGCGGCCGCATGGTGACCACCAGCGGGCCCTTGAACGGCCCGGCCGCTTCGGTGGGGATGCTGGTGCGAAACATGGCAACGTTTTTTCCCTGTTCCACATGGCGCAGCTTCAGGCCGGCCTCCATCAGCGCCTGCTCAAAACTGAAGGAGCAGCCGATCACAAAAGTCACCAGGTCCTTGCGCCACAGGGCGCTGATGTCCGCCGGCTCGTCCACCAGCTCGCCATGGCGCCACACGCGGTAACGCGGCAGGTCGGTGCAGATGTCGATGTCCGCACCCAGGGCCGGCAATGCCGCCTGGCCCGGTTCCGACACGGCCAGCAAGGGGCAGGGTTTGGGATTGCGCTGGCAATAACGCAGGAAGTCGCCGGCTTCGGCCGCAGGGAGGATGACCACATTGCCCTGCACATGGGCGCTCGCCAGGCCGCTCGTGTGCGAAGTCCACCGGCCTTGCCGGATGAGGCCACGCACATGCGCGGCATGGTTGATACCGTCTGCGCCGAAAACCGAAAGAGCCGATTCAGTCAATGTGCTCACCAGAAAATTCCCCGTTGCGTATGTCACTTTCATGACGATGGGCGAATTGTGTAAGCGTCGGTGACCTTCAGCAAATTCAAAATATTTTGCTTACGTCATCGATTTTTTCGATGATAAGGGTTTACCTTTAGAGGGATTTTTGACGCCCTTTTGGTGCATTTTTCCGGCCGCCGGCGAAGGCGACGGCCGACTGCACCACGGTTTCCACGGTTTTCGAACTGGGGTCCGTGCGGTAGCTGGCGTGGATGGGCAGGGACTGCAATTTCGCGTCGCAGGTCAATGGTTTCAGGCGCGCAAAACCGGTCAGCCGCTCGACCGCCGCGCGCGGCAGCAAGGCCACACCGAAGCCGCCCTGGACCAGTTGCACCATGGCCGAAATCGAGGAAATGGCGTGCACCTTTTTGGGCTCCATGCGGTGTGTCCTGAACAGGTCCAGCAGGGTGACATGCGGTTGGGAGCCCTTCTGGAAGGTCAATAATTCCATGCCGGCGAGCTCGTCGAGCCTGTAATTTCTTTTCTTGTGCAGGTCCGGGTGGCCCACAAACACCATGTCCATGGTCGGCAGGGCATGGTTTCGCACGCCTTCGGCCGAGGCCGGCAACACCGCAAAAACCAGGTCCAGTGTTCCGCGCTGCATCTGGTCAATCAGGATGGGGGTGGTTTCCACGGTCAGCTCCAGCTCCAGGCCGGGATAGTCGGCCCGCAGTTTTTCGAGCCAGGGAATCAGCCACGAATGCAGCACCGATTCGATGGCGCCTATGCGCATGGAAACCGCCATGGTCTGCCCCGACCCCATCTCGGCCTTGACCTCGCGCTGCAGCGCCAGCAATTTTTCTGCGTACTGCAGGAAGCGCGCACCTGCGCCTGTCAGCTTGAACTGCTTGTCACGGCGGTCTAGCAGCAAAATGCCCAGCTCATCTTCCAGCGTGGCGATGCGGCTGGACATCGCGGACTGTGTGAGGTAGAGCTTTTCAGCGGCCCGCGAAATGCTTTTAAGCGTGGCCACCCAGTAAAAGGCTTCAACAAAGCGGAGGTTCATGGCGGGGGACCCTACACGGGCTGTCAGGATTTCGGGGTATGCCCGGGGCAACTGGCGCGGGATTTGCGTCTATCCTATCCATACTTATCAACATCCATTGTCCTGGAGCTTTCATGAAATTCAAACTCGCCTTGATGGCCGCCGTCCTGAGTGTTGGCACGGTCGCATCCGCCCAGACGAAGTGGGACCTTCCCGCAGCCTACCCGGCCACCAACTTCCACAGCGAAAACCTGGTGCAGTTCGCCAATGACGTGGACAAGGCCAGCGGCGGCAAACTGAAAATCACCGTGCACGCCAACGCGTCGCTGTTCAAGGCGCCCGAAATCAAGCGCGCCGTGCAGGGTGGGCAAGCCCAGGCCGGCGAGATCCTGCTGGCCAACTTCCAGAACGAATGGCAGATTTTCGGCACCGACGGCCTGCCCTTTCTGGCGGACAGCTACGACAGCTCCATGAAACTGTACAAGGCGCAAAAGCCCGCGCTCGAAAAGAAGCTGGGCGAACAGGGCCTGCAGCTGCTGTACGCCGTGGCATGGCCTCCGCAGGGCATTTACTCCAAGAAACCGATCAATTCCGCCGCCGACCTCAAAGGCATCAAATGGCGCGCCTACAGCCCGTCCACATCGCGCATCGCCGAGCTTGTCGGCGCACAGCCTGTGACGGTGCAGGCCGCCGAGTTCTCGCAGGCGCTGGCGACCGGCGTGGTTGAGTCCACCATGACCTCCGGTGCCACCGGCGTGGACAGCAAGCTGTACGAGCACCTCAAGTATTACTACGACACCCAGGCATGGTTGCCAAAAAACGCCGTGATCGTCAACAAGGCAGCATTTGATGCGCTGGACGCACCAACCAAACAGGCCGTACTCAGGGCTGCGGCAGACGCAGAGACCCGCGGCTGGACGGCCAGTAAAGGCGTCAACACCAAGACGCTGGAGACCCTCAAGACCAACGGCATGCAGGTGCTGCCGCCATCGGCCGCGCTCAAGGCAGACCTGAAAAAAGTCGGCGATGTGATGCTCAAGGAATGGCTGGACAAGGCCGGCCCCGAAGGCCAGGCCGTGGTTGACGCCTACCGCAAGTAAATAGCCCAAAGATGCGCAAGCTGCTCGACGGCATCTACAACAGCGCCGCCGCCGTGGCGGCGCTTTTTTTGGTGGGCCTGCTGGTCATGGTGCTGCTGTCCATTGTGAGCCGGCAACTGCATTTCCATGTGCCGGGCACCGACGCCTATGCCGGCTACCTGATGGCCGCCAGTGGTTTCCTGGCCCTGGCCCACACCCTCAAGCGCGGCGAGCATATCCGTGTGACGCTGCTGGTCAATGCACTCAAAGGGCGCTGGAAAAAGGCACTGGAGCTGTGGGCCCTGGCCCTGGCCTCACTCCTGGCCCTGCTGTTTGCGGTGTACAGCTGCAAGCTGGCCTGGCAGTCGCGGGTGTTCAATGACATTTCCACCGGAAGCGATGCCACACCGCTCTGGATACCCCAGCTCGCCATGGCCTTTGGTGCGGTGATCCTCGTGATCGCCTTTCTCGACGAACTGGTGCTGGAGATCATGAACCGCCGCGCCAGCATGGCCGGCAACGAAGCCCTGCGCAACGAATAAGGACCCGATGAGCGACCTTGGAATCATGGCACTGCTGGTGCTGTCACTGTTTCTTATTCTCGGCACGGGCGTCTGGATCGGGTTGACCTTGTCGGGCGTGGCATGGATTGGCATGCAGCTGTTCACCACACGCGTGGCCGGCGATGCCATGGCCGTGACCATCTGGGGCTCCGCTTCCAGCTGGACCCTGACTGCATTGCCGCTGTTCATCTGGATGGGTGAGATCCTGTTTCGCACCCGCCTTTCCCAGGACATGTTCAAAGGCCTGGCACCCTGGATGCAGGCCCTGCCCGGCCGCCTGCTGCACACCAACGTGGTGGGCTGCACGATTTTTGCGGCAGTGTCCGGCTCCAGCGCGGCCACCTGCGCCACCATCGGCAAGATGACGCTGCCCGAGCTGAAGCGCCGTGGCTACCCCGAGCACATGATCGTGGGCACGCTCGCGGGCGCCAGCACACTGGGCCTCCTGATCCCGCCGTCCATCATCATGATTGTGTATGGGGTGGCCGCCGAAGTGTCGATTGCCAGGCTCTTCATTGCCGGCGTGTTTCCGGGCATGCTGCTGGCGCTTCTGTTTTCGGGCTACATCATGGTCTGGGCCCTGCGCAATCCCGGCCAGATTCCGCTCCGGGACGAAAAATTCACCCTGCTGCAAAAGCTCGCCGCCTCGCGCGCGCTGATTCCCGTCGTGCTGCTGATCCTCTCGGTGCTGGGCTCGATCTACACCGGCATTGCCACGGCCACCGAGGCGGCGGCAATTGGCGTGGTCGGTGCGTTGCTGATTTCGAGCTTGCAGGGGTCGATGAGCTGGGCCACCTTTCGCGACGCCCTGATGGGCGCCACCCGGCTTTACTGCATGATCGCACTGATCCTGGCGGGTGCGGCGTTTTTGACACTCTCGATGGGTTATATCGGCCTGCCGCGCCACCTGGCCGAATGGATAGGCTCGCTGGGGCTGAGCCAGGGGCAGCTCATCCTGGCCCTGGCCTTTTTCTTCGTTCTGCTCGGCTGCTTCCTCGACGGCATTTCCATGGTGGTGCTGACCATGGGCGTGCTCATGCCCACCATCCAGAAAGCCGGCATCGACCCGATCTGGTTCGGCATCTTCATCGTGCTGGTGGTCGAGATGGCGCAGATCACGCCGCCCGTCGGCTTCAATCTGTTTGTGTTGCAGGGCATGACTGGCCGCGAACTGACATGGATCGCCAAAGTCACACTCCCCATGTTCTTCCTGATGTGTGCTGCCGTGGCGATTGTGTATGCCTTTCCCGGCATCGTGACCTGGCTGCCGCAGCAAATGAACCGTTAGGCCTTCCATGCCACCATTGATCTATTCGGTCTTCGCCATTTGCCTCGGTGCCTCCGTGGGTGCGCTCGCACGCTGGGGCCTGGCCCTGTGGTTGACGCCCGGCGGCATTATTCCCTGGGGCACGCTGGCTGCCAACCTGATTGGCGGCTATCTGGTCGGGGTCTGCCTCGCCATCTTCCAGTCCCTGCCGCAGCTGGACCCGGTCTGGCGCCTGATGCTGGTGACCGGCTTCCTGGGCGGGCTCACCACCTTCTCCTCATTCTCCGCGGAGGTAGTGGTGTTCCTGATGGAAGAACGTTATGGTCTGGCGCTGGGCACCGCAGCGCTGCATGTGCTGGGTTCGCTGCTCATGACCGTACTGGGCATCAAAAGCGCTCTGTTTTTGATAGCTGCTCGCGCCCAGTAAATAAGGACTGAGGCCACTTTTCGTCATGTATTTCGGGTTTCGGCAGGGTCATGCCGCAACGGTTTCCTCTTCGACAGCCGGCCTGGATTGGCGCTGCAGGGCCGGCGCCGGGGCCGGCACAGGCACCGGAAGCAGTTCCTGCCGCTCCGGCGCCGCCCGCCGGGCGGCCTTCTCCCGGTTGATCCGCTGCATGGCCACCACATCGATGATCAGCGCCACATTCCCGTCACCCAGAATCGTTGCTGCCGAAATGCCGGGCACCTTGCGGTAGTTGGTTTCAAGGTTCTTGACCACCACCTGGTGCTGCCCCACCAGCTGGTCCACCAGCAAGGCAAAACGCGTGCCCTCGGACTGGACGATCACGGCAATGCCCTGCGTGGGGGTTTCCACCGCACCTGCCACACCGAACAGCCTGTGCAGCTCGACCAGCGCCAGGTATTCGCCCCGAACATGCAGGACATGTTCGTTGTTGGTGATGGAATGGATGTCCGCGCGCTGCGGCTGCAAGGACTCGATGACGTAGTTCAAAGGCAGGATGTAAACCTCCTCGCCCACCTTGACCGACATGCCGTTGAGGATGGCCAGCGTCAGCGGCAGCACGATGCGGATGGTTGTACCCCGCCCCTGCTGGGAACTGATTTCCACATGCCCACCCAGCTCCTGGATGTTGCGCTTCACCACATCCATGCCCACGCCCCGGCCGGAAACGTCGGTGACTTCCTCTGCCGTGGAAAATCCGGCTGCGAAAATCAGTTGCCAGACCTCGTCGTCCGTGATGGACTCGCTGATCGCCATGCCCTGCTGGATCGCCTTGGCCAGGATTTTCTCCCGCACCAGCCCACCGCCGTCGTCCTTGACCTCGATCACGATGCTGCCGCCCTGATGCTGGGCTGAAAGCGTCAACCTGCCCACCGGGTCCTTGCCCGCGAGGGCGCGCCGCTCGGGCCCCTCGATGCCATGGTCCAGGCTGTTGCGCACGAGATGGGTGAGCGGGTCGATGATGCGCTCGATCAGCCCCTTGTCCAGCTCGGTTTCCTTGCCGACGGTGATGAGCTGCACCTGTTTTCCCAGCTTGGCCGACAGGTCGCGGATCAGGCGCGGAAAGCGGCTGAACACATAGTCCATCGGCATCATCCGGATCGACATCACGGATTCCTGCAAGTCACGGGCATTGCGCTCCAGATGGCCCATGCCGCTGAGCAGGCGCTCGTGCAGCACCGGATCCAACTGGGACGCGGTTTGTGTCAGCATGGACTGGGTGATCACCAGTTCACCGACGAGGTTGATGATCTGGTCCACCTTCTCGACATCGACCCTGATCGATCCCGACTCCTTGGCACCGGCTGATGATGCCGCCGCCGCAGCTGCGGTCGGCAAGGGCAATGCACCCGACGGCGACGGCACCGGCCGTCCTTCGGGAGGAAGTGCCTCCGCCTGCGCAGGCACCGCGGGCTCGGTCACCGCGGCAGCAGGGCTGGCTGCGGTTTCGCTGGTGATTTCGATCTGGTCCGCTTCGATGATGAAACAGCACACCGAGACAATGTCGTTGGCATCGCAGGTGGTGTCCAGCCAGAGGGTCAGGCTGTCTTCCGTCTGGGTCTGGGCGGTGACCTGACCCAGATTGCCCATCTCTTCCGCCAGCAGCTTGCGGTCGCCTTCGTCCACCTTGAGAAAACGCACTTTCAGCGACGTATTCGCAGTTTGAGCGGGGGGTGGGGCGGGGGCCGCGACAGGCGCCGCGACGCGCACCGGTGCGGCCCCGGCCGGC
>CAZIYA010000129.1:0-9684 GCA_964543355.1 uncultured Polaromonas sp. | reverse complement strand
GGCATCCGTGTTGTTGAATTCACCCACATGGTGATGGGCCCGACCTGCGGCATGGTGTTGGCCGACCTGGGGGCCGAGGTGATCAAGGTCGAGCCCCTGGCCGGCGACAATACGCGTCGGCTGCTGGGCTCCGGCGCCGGTTTCTTCCCGATGTTCAACCGCAACAAGAAAAGCATCGCGCTGGACCTGCAGCAGCCCGCAGGCCGCGAGGCTGCGTTGCGCCTGATTGCCACCGCCGACATCGTCAGCGAAAACTTCAAGCCCGGCACCATGAAAAAACTGGGGCTGGATTACCCCAGCCTCTCGAAGCTGAACGAGCGGCTGATCTATGTGAGCCACAAGGGTTTTCTGCCCGGCCCCTACGACCACCGCACAGCGCTTGACGAAGTGGTGCAGATGATGGGCGGCCTGGCCTACATGACGGGCCGGCCCGGCGACCCGCTGCGTGCCGGCGCCAGCGTCAACGACATCATGGGCGGCATGTTTGGCGCCATCGGGGCCATGGCCGCACTCGCCGCGCGCGAAAAAACCGGCAAGGGCCAGGAGGTCCAGGCCGCGCTGTTCGAAAACAATGTGTTCCTTGTGGCCCAGCACATGATGCAGTTTGCCGTGACGGGGCAGACGGCTGCACCCATGCCGGGGCGCATCTCGGCCTGGGGCATTTACGACGTGTTCACCGTGCAGGATGGCGCGCAGGTTTTCCTGGCCGTGGTCAGCGACACCCAGTGGCAGCTGTTCTGCGATGCTTTCGGTTTTGCCGACCTGCGGGCCGACCACCGGCTGGACAGCAACAACGACCGGGTTCGCGCGCGCAGCTGGCTGCTGCCGCTGCTGCGCGAACGGCTGGTGCCGCGAACGGCGACGGAACTCAGCGCGCTGTTCGAGCTGCACGGCTTGCCGTTTGCGCCCATCACCCGGCCCGAAGACCTGTTTGACGACCCGCACTTGAAGCAGACGGGCGGGCTGGCGCCCCTGACACTGCCGGATGGCCGCGCAACGCAGGTGCCGCTGCTGCCGCTGACCCTGGCCGGCGAGCGACCCGGTGTTCGCCTGAACCCGCCCGCACTCGGCGAGCACAGCCGCAGCCTTCTGGCCAGCTTGGGCTACAGCGAAGCGGAAGTCGCTGCGCTGGTGGCAGGTGCCGTGGTGGCCGTGGCGTAATAAAAGACCTTTGAGCGCCCATTGCCACCTTTCGTGCGCATAATCGCGGGCCATGGACAAACTCAAGCAGATGGAATCCTTCGTCTCGGTGGCCACGCGCGGCAGCCTCACTGCCGCCGCCAATGCCGAGGGTGTGGCGCCGGCCATCATGGGGCGCCGGCTGGACGCGCTGGAGGAGCGGCTGGGCGTCAAACTGCTGGTGCGCACCACGCGCCGCATCACGCTGACGCACGAAGGCAGTGCGTTCCTTGAGGACTGCCAGCGGCTGCTGATTGACGTTGCCAATGCCGAGGCCAGCGTCTCGGCCGGCGGCGTCAAGGCCAGCGGGCACCTGCGCATCACGGCGCCTGCCGGCTTCGGGCGCCGCCATGTGGCACCGCTGGTGCCGCGTTTTCGCGAGCTGCATGCCGATGTCACGATCTCGCTGAACCTCAGCGACCGTGTGGTCGATCTGGCGGGCGAGGGTTTTGACTGCGCGGTGCGCGTGGGCGATCTTCCCGACTCGTCACTGGTCAGCGTGCGCATGGCCGACAACCGCCGCCTGTGCGTGGCCACGCCCGGCTATTTGAAACGCCACGGCACCCCGCAGCATCCCACCGACCTGGCGAAGTTCGACTGTTTGACCCTGTCCAGCGACGCATCGCAAACCCGCGGCTGGGCATTCCAGGTTGCAGGTGACCTGGTGCACCTCAAACCCGGCGGACCCCTCGACTGCTCGGACGGCCAGGTCCTGCACGACTGGTGCATGGAGGGTTACGGCATTGCCTGGCGCAGCACCTGGGAGGTCGAGGCCGAAATTGCAGAAGGCAAGCTGGTGGCGCTGCTGCAGGATTTCGATGCGCCGCCGAACGGCATTTACGCGGTGTTTCCCCAGCGCAAGCACCTGCCGCTGCGGGTGCGTTTATGGATAGACTTTCTCAAGCACAACTACGGCCAGCCCGAATTCTGGGCCAGCCTGCGCGCCCCGCGCCACTGAAAAAGGACATCGCATGACACTGGAAGCCCTGCTCGCCTACGCCCATATCCTCGCCATCCTGACCATGGTGGTGTTTCTTGCCAGCGAGGCGGCGCTGTGCCGTTCCGAGTGGCTGAACGCAGCAGTGGTCGAGCGCCTGCGCAAGATCGACCTGATTTACGGCATCGCCGCCGTTGCCGTTCTCCTGACGGGCCTGCTGCGCGTCTTCCTTGGTGCCAAAGGCATGGGCTGGTATGCCACCAACCCACTGTTTTATGTCAAGCTGGGGCTGTTTGTCGCCATCGGGCTGCTGTCCATCAGGCCCACGCTGATGTTCGCCCGCTGGCAGCGCGAGCTGCGTGCGAGCGGTGCCTTGCCCGACGCGGTGTCGGTCCAGAAAGCACGCAGGCTGGTCATGGTGCAGGCGCACATCCTGCCTTTTATCCCGCTGGCTGCGGTGTTCCTGGCGCGCGGTTTTGGCTAGGGCCAGCGCCCACTGTTTTTTTTGCAAGCGACAACAGGCCTTAGAACAGGCCGCGCATCAGCCAAAAAGCGGTGCCCCACATCATCACGGCCACCAGCAGGTCCAGCATCCGCCAGACAAGCGGTGAATCAAGCCGGCGCCCTACGCACCACAGTGCTACCCCCAGGCTGGTGAACCACAGCAAAGAGCCGGTTGCCGCGCCCAGGCCGAACACTGCATTGTCTGGCTGCGCATAAGCCAGGGAAGCCGTGCCGATCAGCACAGCGGTGTCCAGCCAGGCATGCGGATTCAGCCAGGACAGGGCCAGCGCCAGGCCGACCGCCTTGCGCCGCGTGGCGTTCACCGCTGGAGGTTCCGCTCCGTCTGTCGCAACGCGCTTCACTGGTTTGACGAATCGCCTCATCGCGTGAGCGCCATAGAGAAGCAGCACCACCGCGCCAGCGCCGGTCATTGCGCGCATCAGCTTGCCGGACTGGTCGCCGAACTGCGTCAGCCCGGCCACGCCGATGGTGATGAGCACTGCGTCAGTGACCGCGCAGATGGCAATGGTCAACCAGAGGTGCTGGCGCGATAACCCCACGCGGATGACATGTGCGTTTTGCGGGCCAATGGCCATGATGAGCGACAGGCTCAAGACCATGCCGGCAAAAAAGGCGGAAGCGGTAAGGGATGTCATAAGTAGTGGGAGCAGTCAGCCGGGCAGGAAAACGCCAAGTTTCCGGGAGAGGGCGATTAAGTTAAAGAAAATTAACTAAAATTCACTTAAGTCAATTTAAAGTTAACTCCGTCACATGCTTGATGCCCGCCAGCTCGACGCACTTGCCGCCGTGATTGAACACGGCAGTTTTGGCGCTGCGGCCAAGTCCCTCAGCCTGACCCTGGCCGCGGTGTCCCTGCGCATCAAGTCACTGGAAGAGGCCATGGGCCAGCGTTTGCTGGTTCGCGGCAAGGTGGTGCGTGCCACGCCGGCGGGCCAGTCCCTGCTGGTGCATGTGCGCCAAGTGCGCTTGATGGAGGCGGATTTGCTGGGTGCGCTGGATGGGCACGAAGGACGCGGTGCGACAGGCAAGGCTGCGCAGTTGCGCAGCCTGAGTGTGGCAGTGAATGCCGATTCGCTGACCAGCTGGTTTTTGCCGGGCTTGGCCGCGGCCCTGCAGAAACACCATCTGCTGCTGGACATCGTGATTGATGACCAGGACCACACCCATGACGCCCTTCAAAGCGGTGACGTGACGGGTTGTGTCACCACCCTGGCAGAGCCCATGCGTGGCTGCGTGGCCGAACCTTTGGGTGCGATGCGTTACCACTGCGTGGCGGCGCCGGCCTTGATCGCGCAATGGAAAGCCGGCACCTCCCGGGGAGCCTTGTCACCCCATCATCTGCTTGAAAATCCTGCGGTGATCTTCAACCGCAAAGACGCACTGCAGGACGCTTTTCTCGCACAACATTTCGGACTGCGCGCTGTCGGTTACCCGCGCCATTTCGTGCCCGCGGTCGATGCTTTTGAACTGGCGCTGGAGCTGGGCATGGGCTGGGGCATGGTGCCCGGGCTGCTGCTGGCCGGACGCGGCCATCGCCCGCCGCTGGCGGAGGTGCTGCCCGGCCGGTGGGTGGATGTCGCCTTGTACTGGCAGCATTGGGCACGGGAGCCGCTGCTTGCACAGCGGCTGACGCGGGCCGTGAAAGACGCTGCCCGCGCCCGCTTGCGTCAGGCCTGAGCTGCTGCCGGCTTGCCCCACCAGATTTGCTTGCCTTCCCGCGAGAGGCCGGTGAAGGCAAAGTCCACCTCCGGCACGCGCCCACTGACGATGTCCGCAATCGCCGCGCCCGAGCCGCAGGCGTGTGTCCAGCCCAGCGTGCCGTGACCCGTATTGAGAAACAGCTTGCTGGTTGTTGAGGCGCCGATGTAGGGCACGTTGGATGGCGTGGCCGGCCGCAGACCGGTCCAGTACTGCGCATTTTTCCCGTCTGTCATCTCGGGAAAGAGCTGGCGCACACGCCGCACAATGGCCTCGCAGCGCACCAGGTTCAGGTCGGTGTTGTAGCCGCCCAGCTCGGCCGTGCCGGCAATCCGCAGCCGGTTGCCCAGGCGCGAAAACACCAGCTTGTATTCGTCATCCGTCAGTGAAACTTTGAACGACGCCGCCTCGTTGATCACTGGCAACGTGACCGAGTAGCCTTTGGCCGGGTAGATGCGCAGCGTCTGCCCGAGCAGCCGTGCCCACTGCGGGCTGTACGCGCCCAGGCACATCACATAGGCGTCGGACTGGATCTCGCTGACGATGCCGTCGGCATTGGCAATCTGCACGCCCGCCAGCGTGTCGCCCTCCTTGCGCGCGCCGACGATGCGGGTGTTGTACAGAAACTCCACGCCGGCCGAGGCGCACAAGGCCGCCAGTCTGGCGGTGAACTGGTGGGCGTCGCCCGACTCGTCGCTGGCCGTCATGCTGCCGCCCACCAGCTGGTTGCGGCTGGCCGCCAGCGCCGGTTCGATGGCGATGCATTCGTCCGGCGTTTTCATGTCGAGCTCGCAGCCGTACTCGCGCATCAGCGCGGCGGGCTCCTGCGCATCGGCATATTCTTTCTCGCTGGTGTAGAAGTGCAGGATGCCTTCGGTTTTCTGCTGGTAGTCGATGCCGGTGGCGGCGCGCAGGTTCTGCAGCGTGGCGCGGCTGTACAGGCCCAGGTTCACCATCTGCCTGATGTTGTGGCGCGTGCGGCCCGGCGTGCACTGGCGCAGAAAGTCCAGGCCCCAGAGCCACTGGTTCAGGTCAGGGCGCAGACGAAACAGCAGCGGTGCGTCTTCACGCATCAGCCACTTCAATACCTTCAGGGGTGCGCCCGGGTTGGCCCAGGGTTCGGCATGGCTGACGGAGACCTGCCCGCCGTTGGCAAAACTGGTTTCCAGCCCTGCACCAGGCTGGCGGTCGATGACGGTGACTTCGTGGCCGGCCTGACGCAAAAACCAGGCGGAGGTGATGCCGGTAACGCCGGCACCCAAAACGGTGACTTTCATGAAAACTCCAAGGAAAAATGGTCGCAAGCCCTTATCGGGTGTGCGCGAACAGCTATGAAATAGATAGCATTTCAAGGCGGCAGCGAACACCCGTCAAGGTGCCGCTCCCACTGTCCTTGGTACCTGAGAGATTCAACCCGCAGCGCATTCGGCGCTGGGCGGGCTTTGCTCCTTCGGTGGTTGCCGCATGGCGCGGCAACTCTCTCCAGATTCGGCGTGTTTCATTCAATACGGGGGCCTGAGCGATCATGGGAGATTGCGCCTTCGGCGGTCTGCGCCGGGGCGCAAACACTCTCTTGAATGAAGCTGTATTTTGCCATGGCCGTCGGCCAGGGCGCCCGCCCTTAAAATCAGCGCATGCTCCTAGTCAAACAAGAATTGCTCGCGGTCCTGGCCGCAGAGCTGGAAAAGCTTTCACCCGGCGCCGGTGCGAAGGCCGCCTTTGAGTCGCCCAAGGTGGCAGCCCATGGCGATTTTGCGTCCACCGCCGCCATGCAGCTGGCCAAACCTCTCAAGCTCAATCCGCGCCAGGTGGCCGAAGGCTTGCGCGAGGCATTGCTGGCGGCGCCGGCTTATCAGCAGTGGGTCGATGCGATCGAGATCGCCGGACCGGGCTTCATCAATTTCCGGCTCAAGCCCGCAGCCAAGCAGGCCACGGTGCGCGAGATCCTCACGGCGGCCGGGCAATACGGTGTCAAGCCGGCAGACCAGGCGCGCCGCATGATTGTCGAGTTCGTCTCGGCCAATCCGACCGGCCCGCTGCATGTGGGCCATGGCCGCCAGGCCGCGCTGGGCGATGCGATCTGCAACCTGTTTGTCACCCAGGGCTGGAACGTTTATCGCGAGTTCTATTACAACGACGCCGGCGTGCAGATCCACACCCTGGCCACCAGCACGCAGGCCCGCGCCAAAGGGTTGAAGCCTGGTGATGCGCTGTGGCCTGAGCCCGCCTACAACGGCGACTACATCGACGACATCGCGCGCGACTTCATCGCCAGAAAAACCGTCAAATCCGACGACCGCGAGTTCACCGCGTCGGGTGACATCGAGGACCTGGACGCCATCCGCCAGTTCGCCGTGGCCTACCTGCGCCACGAGCAGGACCTGGACCTGAAGGCTTTTTCCGTCGGCTTCAACAATTACTACCTCGAGTCCAGCCTGTACAGCTCGGGCCGGGTTGAATCGACGGTGGCCAGGCTGAAGGCCGCCGGCAAAACTTACGAGCAGGACGGCGCGCTCTGGCTGAAGTCCACCGATTACGGCGACGACAAAGATCGCGTGATGAAAAAAAGCGACGGCACATACACCTACTTCGTGCCCGACGTCGCCTACCACCTCGCCAAGTGGGAGCGCGGTTTCACCAAGGCGATCAACATCCAGGGCATGGACCACCACGGCACGATTGCCCGGGTGCGCGCCGGCCTGCAGGCGGCCGGTGCCGGCATTCCCGAGGGCTACCCCGATTACGTGCTGCACACGATGGTGCGCGTGATGCGCAATGACGAGGAAGTCAAGATCTCCAAGCGCGCCGGCAGCTATGTCACGCTGCGCGACCTGATCGAGTGGACCAGCAAGGATGCGGTGCGCTTTTTTCTGCTCAGCCGCAAACCCGACACCGAATATGTGTTCGACATCGACCTGGCCCTGGCCAAGAACAATGAAAACCCGGTGTATTACGTTCAATATGCGCACGCTCGCATCTGTTCCGTGCTGGCGGCCTGGGGCGGCGACACGGCCACCCTTAAGGGCGCGGACCTGTCGGCCCTGAGCAGCCCGCAGGCCCAGGCGCTGATGCTGCTGATGGCCAAATATCCGGACATGCTGGCCAACGCCGCCACCGGTTTTGCGCCGCACGACGTGGCTTTTTACTTGCGCGAACTGGCCGCCTGCTACCACAGCTATTACGACGCCGAGCGTATTCTGGTCGAGGACGATGTGGTCAAGCTGGCGCGCCTGGCGCTGGTGGCTGCGACCGCGCAGGTGTTGCACAATGGTCTGGCTGTGCTGGGCGTTGACGCTCCGCACAAGATGTAAGGAACGATGAGACCATGGCGCGCAATTTTTCTATCACCAGGCAAGGCATGAACACACAAAGAGGCGGAACGCTGCTGGGGCTCATCATCGGCGCGCTGATCGGCCTGGCTGCGGCCCTGGCCGTGGCCGTCTATGTCACGAAAGTGCCGATTCCCTTCATGAACAAGAGCCAGCCGCGCAGCCCGGACCATGACGCGGCCGAGGCCAAGAAAAACCGCGACTGGGATCCGAACGCTCCCCTGCAGGGGAAAAATCCCGCCAAGCCGGCTGCCGCCACCGGCACGCCTTTGCCTGCCGCCACGCCCCAGAAGCCGGCGACCGATCCGGCCACCCCGGTCGCCAAACCAGCGAATCCCGCGGCAGATCCGATTGGCGACCTGGCCAAAGCCCGGCTCGCCGCCCCGCCGGCGGCGCCGGTGGCCATTGCCCCGTCGGGCGCCGAGCCGTTCAATTATTTTGTGCAGGTCGGCGCGTTCCGCACGCCGGAGGACGCCGAACAGCAGCGAGCCAAAATATCGCTGATGGGCATGGAAGCCAAGGTGACCGAGCGCGAGCAATCGGGCCGCACCGTGTACCGGGTGCGCCTGGGGCCGTTCGATAAAAAAGACGAAGCCGAGAAGGCCAAGGAACGCCTCGATGCCAGCGGTGTGGAAACTGCTTTGGTTCGGGTTCAGCGATAACCATGCCTTGCGGCGGTCGGGACTGAACTTTCTGGCGCCAAGGTGTCAAACCTTGCGCACTAACGGAGAAATGATTGATGCAACGACGTGAATTTTCGATGTCCGCCGCTTCGGTGGCGGCCGCCGCTTCCCTGGGTGTTTTGGCCACTTCAGCGCAGGCCCAGGGCCCGGCGCCCAAGGCCGGCAGCGACTACATCGTGCTCGACAAGCGGGCGCCGGTCGAGGCCCCGGCCGGCAAGGTGGAAGTGGTGGAATTTTTCTGGTACAGCTGCCCGCACTGCAACCGTTTTGAGCCGGCACTGGACGAGTGGATCAAAAAAGCGCCGAAAGACGTGGTCATTCGCCGCGTGCCGATTGCCTTCCGCCCCGACTTCGAGCCCCAGCAGCGCCTTTTTTATGTGCTCGAGGCCATGAACAAGGTGGGAGAACTCCACAAAAAGGTGTTTTACGCCATCCATGTGGAAAAACAGCTGCTCAATACGGCCGAGCTGATCGCGGCCTGGGCTGAAAAGCAGGGCATCGACAAGGCGAAATTCCTGGAGATTTACAACTCGTTTTCTGTCGCAACCAAAGCCCGCAAGGCCACGCAGCTGCAGGATGCCTACAGGATCGACGGCGTTCCGGCACTCGGCGTCGCCGGGCGCTATTTCACCTCGGGTTCACTGGCGCAGACCATGGAACGTGCCCTGCTGGTCACGGACTACCTGATTGCCCAGGCAAGAAGAGGTTAGCCCCCACGCTTGTCGCTTCGCGTACTACGCTGCCCCCCGAGGGGGCGCTGCGCCTGCGGTCCGGCAAAGCCGGTCCCGCGGCCCCTGCTGGTGGAGAAGACGCTGCCTCACGTGTGTTGCTTCCCATCCCGTTCGTCCTGAGCTTGTCGAAGGACGTCCCCTGATGGCTATTGACCCCGCCCCGAATGGGCGGGTTTTTTATGGGCGGGGCCAATTCGCCGGGGATGCGTCGCTACAATGAAGCAACCCAACAAAAGCAGCAAGATTCGTGCCTTTATGAAAACCCCCGCTTGTTTATTGACGCTGGTCCTGGCCCTGGCGGTGTTCCCGGCTTCGGCTGAAAAGGCCGACCGCGACAAACCCATGAACGCCGAGGCCGACGCGCTGCGTTATGACGACCTGAACCAGACCAGCGTTTTCACCGGCAACGTCGTCATCACCAAGGGCACCATCATCATCCGGGGCGCCCGGGTCGATGTAAAGCAGGACGCCGAGGGTTACCAGACCGCGATCGTGATTGCGGCGCCCGACAAGCTGGCTTTTTACCGCAAGAAACGCGACCTCGTGGACGAATACATCGAAGGGGAAGGCGAAAGAATCGAGTACGACAGCCGCGCCGACAC
>CAZIYA010000128.1:0-9712 GCA_964543355.1 uncultured Polaromonas sp. | reverse complement strand
GGGCTCGCGATTGTCTGAGGCGAAGCCGAGTTCGAGCGAGACCCCGCTTTTGCCGAGCACCGCAGGTTGCCCCGAAGCGCAGCGCAGGGGACCCAGACCATCGGGTCGCCTTTTCTTTGGTGACTTTCTTTTGGCGACGTGTATGGACTGGACACATAGGAAACAGGTGTTCGGAGACATAGGAAACACCTTGAGGTTTCAGGAAACTGCTGTCAGCGCATTCAAGTCCAGCCGCATGAAGCGGTGATGGCAGAAGAACACATCGTAGCAACCGTCGCGTCTGGCGTCTGCCCGGAAAGCGATCGGCAGCTTGAGCAAGGCGCTCGACACCCGCAGCTTGTTGCCCTTGAAGTTGACCTCCCCGTTCCATTTGACGACGGCCACCGTGTCCTCGTGCGGGTAGTCGATGGGCGGCAAAGTTTGCGGGTAACTTCTCAGGCTGGCCCGGTAGCGCCTGGCCGGCGTCTGAAGGTCCAGCGCATCGTGGGGCCGCTCGTGGTTGTAAACCCCGCGCCAGTGCTCGAAGGCGCTTTGCGCCTGCTGCAGGTCTACAAAGCTGCGCCCGGCCAGTACCTCCGTCTTGAGCGAGCGGTGAAAGCGCTCGATCTTGCCGTTGGTCTGCGGGTGATAGGGCGCGCTGTGGCTCACACGTATACCCAGGCGGATCAGCCAGACGCTGAGCTCGCTCAAACCGTGCCCGACCAGGCGAGGGCTGCCCCAAGGCGCGCCATTGTCGGCATTGAGGCCTACCGGCAGTCCATAGCGCTGAAACACCTGGGCAAGATGGGGCTGCACGGTGGAAGCGGCCACGCCGGGGCAGGCCTGCAAGGCCAGGTTGAAGCGGGAGTGGTCGTCCAGCACGGTCAGCGGGTAGCAGCGCCCCTGCCCGGTGGCAAAGTCGCCCTTGAAGTCGATCTGCCACAGCGCATTGGGCTCGGGGTGTTCGAAGCGCTGCCAATGCTGGGCGGCCGCACTGGCTGCCGGCGTAATCAGGCCGTGACGGTGCAAGATGGCCGTGACAGTGGCTGCGGACGGAACTTGCCGGTGTCCCAACTCGATCAGGCGCCGTGCGAGCTTGCGTCCGCCCCAGCTCGGGTGAGCTTGGCGCAACTCCAGCAAAGCGGTCTCCATGGCAGCCGGGGTGCGCAGCGGGCTGGCATGCGGGCGACGCGAGCGAGGTTTGAAAGCGCCGTCGCCTTCCTGGGCATAACGCGCCAGCAACGCATATGCGGCTTTCGCTCCAATGCCAAAGCGCCGGCACAGCTCGCGCCGGTTGGCTCCTTCTTGCAAGGCTAGTTCCACAAATTCGCGTTTGGTGTCCATCAGGCCTCTCGGTTGCCAGGGCATGCACTTCTCCTTGCGCCAATAGCGCTGAAGAAGTGTTTCCTATGTCTCCGAACACCTGTTTCGTATGTGTCCAGTCCATACACCCTTCAAAGGAAAGGGCGTGCCTCGGCAAGCCGAGGCCATGGCTTTTATCTCAAACCCAACAGCACGAAGCTGCGTATGATCGAGTTCACTTGTCCACGTTGTAAAGTCACCTTCAGCGCCTTTTCCCCTGAGTGGCAAGCGCAAAGAGCATCGAAAGAAAAATACTGTCCGAGCTGCAAGTCTCGGGTGCTCCTGGAGCACGCGTCGGTTCCGTTCCTCGGCTGGTTCGCGGTCTTTACCGGTATCGGCATTGCAGCGGCGTTCTTTCTTGGCGCGTATGCGTTCGCCACTTGTTTTGTAACGGGATTGCTCGCTGCATTGTTCTTCAGCGCGAGGTTGCAGCAGGAGTCATAACAGTTCAATAGGCACGGACGTCCGGCGATCACGCCCGCAGCCGACGTGACACAGGCCCATCAGGGCCGGCAAGCGCCGCGACTGGCACCCAAGGGTGCAGCCTGACCGGGTTCAGCGCGCAGGCAGTAGCACTAACGTTTTCTCTTCTCTAAGAATAGCTGCGAGAAACCAACACCTCGCCCGGTTGAGAGGGGCATTTGCAGATTCAACTGCTACGCTTCACTGCAACCAATCGTCCAGCTACTCAACAACAACGTTTGAAGTCCGAGTCCACTCATGAACATCAATCCCGCACTGGAAGTTTGCGTCCAACCAACAGCTCCAGAGAGCGCTCTCTACCTATTTGTTGTCCATAACGCGTCAAGACGAGAAGTGCGCAATATTGAGTTCAACTTCTACGATGTGCTTGGGCCAGGCGACTTCGGGCTGGATGACACGCACATGCCAGCTTCAATGAGGAACGAACCCAAGCTTCTAATTGCAAGCTTGGCACCAAGTGAATCTACCTCGATAGAGTTAAAAAAGTGGGGACCACCTGCTCAATATCATCGAAGCGCCACTCGGACCGTCAAAGGGCGCTTTGCAGACGGCACCTCTCCGAACGGCCATACATTTTCCCACGAGGTGCGAGTAACAATCGAGCTTGGGCTTCAATCACCAAGCTGAAGATAGCAGCATGGACCCGTCGGAGAACGACTCGCGTACAACGGACGTGTACTTGAGGTTTAATCCAACGTTATCGCAAGCTCGAATGCCCTGGCTTAAGAACGCGATAAATTGACCGTTTCACGCTCGATGGGTGAACATTGAAATTGCAGCCAGTGAATCCATTGTGTACTGATTGGACTTCCAGAGACGCACAATTTCCTTTTCGTCTTCAGGTGAAACAGAACGTGGCCTGCCGCAATGAATGGCCTAGCTGCGCTTTTGATAGCGATCCACTCAACGGCCAGTCGATGTGAGAACTTTAACCTGTCAAAAATGACAGGGTGCATTTAACTTACAAGTAAACCCCCGGCCTAAGCTGGTCAAAATTTTGGCTTGAAAGCACTGCTTCCGCGAGTCGCCGTATCGACCTCGGCCATTTTTCGCGAGACAACTGTCCGATGGGGCATAGATGAATGCGACAGCTATTGAATGCCTGGCCCCTTGGCAGCAGATTCAACGAGCGCATGGCCACTGCGCGCCTCACCCTTCCATTTTTTTTTTGAGTAAACGCGGCTTCGAT
This sequence comes from uncultured Polaromonas sp., assembly GCA_964543355.1. Classification (GTDB taxonomy): domain Bacteria; phylum Pseudomonadota; class Gammaproteobacteria; order Burkholderiales; family Burkholderiaceae_C; genus Polaromonas. The sequence continues at coordinate 6,699 of CAZIYA010000128.1, read as the reverse complement.
CACATCAGTTCTGCGAACACCCAGTAATTTTCACAGGTGTGCGCCGGTTCTATTACAGCTATTACAGCAGGCAACATCGAAGAATTGTTCCTGCGTGCTAAGGTCAATCGCATGGGCCTCGGCTGACCGCGTCATGCGGTTCGTTCGAAGTTGTCGGGGCCTGTCTGCGGCTTGTTCTTCGCGGGCCTTGGCGAAGTCCCCGGCTCCCCAGTCGTCCCGATCAACCCGTCCCGAACAGGGAATCAGGAGAAAGAAATCAATGAAACGACGTGAATTTTCGCAGGCTGCGGTTGCCGCTTTAGGGACCCTGCGCCTGGGAGCGATCATGGCAACAGGTGTCAGGATGACCCCTGAGGTTCGGGCGGCCATTGGATCTGTTCCGTCGGGGACCAATCTTTCAGGCATGGAGTGGGCCAAGCCCGGATTGCGCGTCGGTACCAGCACGGCGCCCAATTTGCATTTCACCGTGCCGCGCTCTGCGGACATCGCCTACCTTGCTTCCTGCGGCTACAACAAGAGCCGCTTGCCCATCCAGTGGGAACTCCTGCAGCCCATGCTTGATGACACGGTTGCCAACACAGCGGCGAAGGCGGCCATCGGCCAGCCGGGCGCTTTTCATCCGGGGTATGAGTCCTACATCACGGGTGTGCTCGATGCGCACGCAGCTGCTGGGATGAAATGCATCATCGACAACCACAACTACTGCCGCTACCAGGACTTCAAATTCCAGCCGGATGGCTCGATCATCGGCCTGACGGTTTCTGCTGATCCGCTGGTTCGCCCCTACACCACCGACAAAACGCAGGTGCGAACGCGAATTTTCGCCTTAGCTGCCGGCGCAACGCTCAAGCAGTCCAATTTTGTGGACTTCTGGACGCGAGCGGCGACGAAGTGGAAAAATCACCCCGGTTTTGGCGGTTATGGGTTGATGAACGAGCCGCACGACATGCCCAAGCCCGGTGGCGTTGTTGCCTGGAATGAAGAGGCGGTCAAAACTGCAGAAGACCTGAGCATCTGGCCGGCCTTTGCGCAGGCGGCGATCAATGCCATTCGCGCCATCGACACGGTGAACCCGATTTACGTAGGCGGAAACCAGTACAGCTCGGCCATGGTCATAGGCACCAAAAACCCGGGATTTCCGCTGACCGGGGCCAACCTCATCTATGAAGTCCACATGTACCTGGACGCGTTCAGCAACGGTGCGGCCTTTGACTACGACACCGAGGTAGCCAAAAATTACAGTGCCGGTTTCGGCGTCGGTTCCATCAAGCCATCCACGGGCATGGACCGCATCAAGATAGCCACGGATTGGGCCAGCGCAAAAGGCGTCAAACTGGCGCTGACCGAAATCGGCATGCCGCTCGATGACACGCGTTGGCAAACCATGTTTTCGCAGGCCGTCAATTACGCGCACCAGGCCGGCTGCGAGATTTACACCTGGATGGGCGGCAGCCACTGGCCCATTCGCAACTATGCGATCAACCAGGCGCCGAGCTGGTATCAGAACAGGACGCTGGAGCCCGCGGTGTCCGGCCCATTCAAAGCGGCGGTCGGGATTGTGCAGGCGAGCCTGTTCGATGATGGCCCGGGTTACGGGCTCGCCGGCACGCCCTTGACGATCACCGTGTATGTGCGCGGCAACTTGGCCCGGCCGATTGCGCTGGCGGTGGCCTCCAACAACGGCGGCACATTGAGCAAATCGTCGCTGCTCATTCCGACCGGTGCGAACGGCCAGGACACATTTACCTATACACCGGCGGCCAACCAGGTGGCGACGCTGAGCTACACCAGCGACGGCCAGTTGTCGGGCCAGGTGCCACCGCCGCGCAGGATTTTTTCACTCAGCGATCCGGTGGCCTATGCCACTACCAGCCTGCAGGATGCAGCGCAGGCCATCATTGCGAAATACAGCGCCTGCAAATGGGAGCTGTCCGACGGCTACACCGACTACATGCTCGGTGCCCCTGCCGCGATTGGCCAGCCGATCCGCGCCATCTCGGATTCGGGCTACGGGTCCAGTGCCGGCAACGCCATGGAAATGATCAACGGAGTCAACAAGGCCAATGGCGGGATGGGTTCCATGGTTCTGCCTGTCATGCGCGTGACCAATGGCAAGAAGAACTCGGACCATACGGTGACCAACACCTGGGGCTTCTGGTGCAAGAAGTCGCTCAGGAGAGCCGGCGTTCAGCCCAATCCGAGAAACAGGGTGCCCTACAACATCGAGGACGCGCACTTTGTCATCGTGGCCGCCAGTGTTCCCGGCCAGTACAACACCGGCGTGCTGTTTCAGGCTTCGCAGACCGAGCAGTCTCACACATCGGAGCTGAATTTCACGAACAGCGCCCCGGGGGCCAAATGGGTAGATGCGGGCGGACAGAAGGTGGAGCTGGCCAGCCCTGCAAAGATTCCTGCCAATACACCGGCGGTATTCGCATTCACCTCGGCGCCGGGAGCGCAGAAGTTGCGCGTCAACTCTGCCGTGATGGCCAGCGCTGCGGCGACCTTTTCGCCCAGCGCGTACAACCAGCTGCTGATCGGCTGGGGTTATCTCAGCTATTACCCGCGCGGTGGTTTCAGGGGACATATTTACGCCGTGATCACCGGCAAAGGTGCACCAACAGCAGGCGAGCTGGGCGTGCTGGAAAAGTACCTGGGAACGACGGCGGGGATCAATTTGCCGTAGCTTCTTTCAGACTGGAAGGTGGCACTAGCCTGAAACACCCAGCCGGATGACGCCGTAAAGAGGTACGCCATAAAGCGCCCTGAAGGTGGGGTAGGTGAGGGACGAGGAAAAGTCATAGGCATCCATCACGGCGTGTTCGGAGCGCAGTACCAGCCGGGGATGTGGCGCGGTAAGTTCGGCCATGCGCCGAAGGCCCCAGTGGAACTGCGCATGGGTGTGGCGCACCGAGGGGTGCATCGCCGCACGGCCGGCAGCGAGCCAGCACAGCGTGTCGCAAAGCAGCTCCGATCCTGCTGGCGCGTGCTCGCCAAATTCATGCAGCAGGTGTTGAACCTGCTCGGCCTCCAGGTACATCAGTACCCCCTCGCAAATCAGCAGCACCGGAGAACCATCTTGACGGCTGGGCAAGCCGAGTTGACGCCACCAGCCGCGCCGGCGCAGATCAACGTTGGCATGGCCCAGTCGCTTGCCACCGGCCGGGAGTAGTCGTTTTCTCAGTGCCATGACGCGGGGAACATCGGCATCGAGCCAGCGGTTGCTGCGCCGGTCCAGCCACTGGAAATACCAGGCCAGCCCGCAGCCCAGGTTGACGCCAAGAGCTCGCGGATAACGATCGAAAAAACCATGGGCCAGTTCGCAAAAAATCCGTGTGCGTGACAGCACACCGTACACGCTGGCAGGGTCGTCCAGAAAATGGTTGATTCCGATTTCCAGCCGGCGCAAAGCCGCCGCGGCATAGGCGTCGTGAACCGCCGTGGCGGGGAACATGGCATCTCCGAAGGCCCGCGCCGCCAGCGGGATCAGCAGGGTTGAACTGACACCATCAAGCGCCTGTTCCTGCTGCTGCCTTGCCGGCGCATTGCTCATCTCTCGGTTTCCTCACCATGCAAAAAAACATCATGAACCCTTTGGGTTCGCGGTGCAATGAAGAAGCCGGAGCGCCGGTTCCTCCTGGCCGCACCGGGGCCTGTTAACGCTATTTGTGCAAGATGCGTTGCGAGTCAAAAAGGCGCTGAGCAAGGCGCAAAACGCCGTCGGGGTAGGCCCCCGACAAGGCTTTGCAACGCCGCGCAGGGCCTTTTTGATCGCAACCCGGAGGGAACGGGGTGAAAACAGCGCCACTCTGCGTTGCGCTCCTAACCCAGACGCCCAGTCTGGGCGTCGTCGCGCGCCTTGATTGGCACTGTTTTCACCCCGTTCGCGTTTGCACAAATAGCGTTAACAGGCCCTAGCCCCGCCGCATCAGCTCGCAGTCAGCATTCCCCGGGTTTCGATAAACGCAATGACTTCAGCCAGGCCAGTTTGGGTTTTGAGGTTGGTCATGACAAAGGGTTTGAGGCCTTTGGGCGTGGTGCGCATGCGGATGGTGTCGGTTTCCATCACGCCCAGGTCCGCTCCCACATAAGGAGCCAGGTCGGTTTTGTTGATGACGAACAGGTCGCTTTTGGTGATGCCGGGACCACCTTTGCGCGGGATTTTTTCGCCGGCGGCAACGTCGATCACGTAAATCGTCAGGTCGCTGAGTTCAGGGCTAAAGGTCGCGGCCAGGTTGTCGCCGCCGGATTCGACAAACACGATGTCGGCATCGGGAAAGTCTTCCAGCATGCGGTCGATGGCTTCGAGGTTGATCGACGCGTCTTCGCGAATCGCGGTGTGCGGGCAGCCGCCGGTTTCCACGCCCATGATGCGTTCAGCGGCCAGCGCGCCGCTGACGGTCAGGATGCGCTGGTCTTCCTTGGTATAGATGTCGTTGGTGATGGCGATCAGGTCGTACTTGTCCTTCATGGCTTTGCAGAGCATTTCCAGCAGGGTGGTCTTGCCGGAGCCGACGGGGCCGCCTATGCCGACGCGCAGCGGTGGCAGTTTTTTGGTGCGGTTGGCGATGTGGTGCATGCTCATGGTGCCCCCACGTTTGCCGTCAAGGCGGCTGCACTGCCCCCCGAGAAGGCGTGATCTTTCTTGAAGCGGTTCTGCGCTGCGATCATGATCGGAATAACCTTGAGTATTGGGTTTCGTGTTGTGATGAAAGAATGGCCAGCATGGGCGAAAAGGCCTGGCGCTCATGGTCCTCAAGCGCCATGGCGGTTTCAACGGCCGCTGGAATTTCAGCGGCCAGCCGTGCCAGAATGCGCTGGCCGGCGCTCTGGCCCAGCGGCACCGACTTGAGCGCGGCCTGCATCATGTTTTCGGCCCAGCCGAAGGTATAGGCGGTCAGGCAGTCGGACACCCCTGCGGTCAGCGGCGAGGCGGCCAGCGCAAAGGTGACGGGGTAGGTTGGCGGCAACTTCGCGCAGGCGTCGATATCCGCTGCGCTGACGCTGTGGTGGTTGCGTAGCCATTCCAGCAGGGAGCGCCCCATCTGCTCTGTCTGCGCCCGCAGCTCGCTGGTCTCGCGGGTCTGCAGCACCCAGTCGTTGAGCGCCTTCACCTGGTCGAGCCTGCCGTTGCGCCAGGCCGGGATGGCCTGCGCGATCACCGCCAGGTCGCCGCGCGCCAGGCTCAGCTGCAACTGGTCGCTGAGCCAGTCGGATGCTATGCTTTCTGTAGCTACTCCCGCCCGTTCCAAGCCGGCTTCCAGTCCTTCGGAGTATGAAAAACCGCCGACGGGCAAGGCTGGCGAGGCCAGCCAGATCAGCTGCAGCAGGCTGGAGGCCGGCAGGGGCAGGGCCATCGCGCTCAATGGCTGTGCGGCTTGTGGGGGTGGATCTGGATCGCGACCGGCACCTCGTGGTGCGTGTGCTCATGGCCGTGATCGTGGTCATGGGTGCAGTCCGGGCCGTGCACATGCGGCGCGGGTGCCGCCGCCGGCGCGTGGGCGTGTCCACCCTCGTGCGCGTGGCCGTGGCCGCCAGCGCTGTAGGCGCCACCTTCGGGCTCGAAGGATTCGCTGACTTCGTTGACGATCAGATGCATGGACCGCAACATGTCCGCCAGCACATGGTCGGGTTCAATCTTCAGGTGGTCGGGCTTGAGCTCAATCGGCACATGACGGTTGCCCAAATGGTAGGCCGCGCGCGTCAGGTCGAACGGCGTCCCGTGGGTTGGGCAAGCGGTGATGCGCAGCACGGTTTGCGGTGCGGCAATCACCTTGACCATGGAGCCGTCTTCGGCCACCAGCACGTCACCGCCGCGCACCAGTGTGCCGCGCGGCAGAAAAATGCCGAGCTGGCGGCCCAGCGAGTCGGTAGCCTCGAAGCGGCTTTTCTGGCGGATGTCCCAGTCGAGTTCGACCGTGGCCGCGCGTTTGAGCAGCACGGGTGCCAGGCCGGCGCCCTGCGGCATGATTTTGGAAACCTGGAGCATGGAGAAAATTCAGTTCAGAAAAGAAAGTAGCGTTGTGTCATGGGCAGGCTGACAGCTGGTTCGCAGGTGAGCAACTGGCCGTCGGCGCGCACCGAGTAGGTCTGTGCATCGACCTCCATTTTCGGCGCGTAGTCATTGTGGATCATGTGCCGTTTTTGCACGCCGCGTATGTTTTTCACGGCAGCCAGGTTCTTGGTCAGGCCGAACCTCTCCTTGATGCCGCCGGCCAGGCCGGCTTGCGACACAAAGGTCAGTGAGCCCTTGGCAATCGCGCCGCCGAAGCCGCCGAACATCGGGCGGTAGTGCACCGGCTGCGGTGTCGGGATGGACGCATTCGGGTCGCCCATCGCGGCCATGGCGATGAAGCCGCCTTTGAGAATCAGCGCCGGCTTGATGCCGAAGAAGGCCGGCTTCCAGACCACCAGGTCGGCCCACTTGCCCACTTCGATGGAGCCGACTTCGTGGGCAATGCCGTGGGCAATCGCCGGGTTGATGGTGTATTTGCTGACGTAGCGTTTGACGCGGAAGTTGTCGTTGCGCTCGGTGTCGCCCGGCAGCTTGCCCCGCTGCAGCTTCATCTTGTGCGCGGTCTGCCAGGTGCGGAGGATGACTTCACCGACGCGGCCCATGGCCTGGCTGTCGCTGCTCATCATGCTGATGGCGCCCAGGTCGTGCAGCACGTCTTCGGCGGCAATCGTTTCCTTGCGGAT
>CAZIYA010000127.1:0-9764 GCA_964543355.1 uncultured Polaromonas sp. | reverse complement strand
CCTCGCCATAGTCGAACTATGGCTGCGGTTTGCGCCTTGCCCTGAACAAAAATCCATCGATTTTATTTGTGCCGTCAAGCATGCAACACCACACTAGCGGCAGGTGGTCGGCCCGCGCCTACTTTTTCCCGCGCCGCTATCCGATGCCTGCGCCCGGCCGACCGGGCTAAGCTGGCGCCATGAGTTCCCTGTACGCCGGCTTGCGCAGCGCTTACCAACACTCTTCGCTTCCCGTCCTGTTCCGCCCGGTGCGGCGCGCCGTGCGGCTGTGGATAGACGCCGATGGTCTGCGCATGAGCGCGGCCATGTCTTTCTACGGCGTTCTCAGCCTGGCGCCTCTGCTGGTATTGCTGGTGGCGGTGCTGGGTTGGTGGCTGGACCGGAGTTATATCGAGGCCAGCCTCATCGCGCAGATAGGCGGCGTCATCGGCGAGCAGGGTGCGCAGCTCATCCAGCAGGCGCTGGCCAGTGCGCGCAAACCGTCCGATGGCCTGCTGGCCTCGCTGATTGCCTTTGTGCTGCTGCTGTCGGGCGCCACCGGTGTGTTTGCCGAACTGCAGGACGCGTTCGAGCGGCTCTGGCGCCAGGACACCGGCGTGGTGCCGCAGCAGAAGTGGTGGTACAGCGCCTCGCTGCGCCTGCGCGGCATTGCCTACATCCTGGCCTTTGGTTTCCTGCTGCTGGTGTCGCTGGCCCTTTCGGCCATTTTGAGTTTCCTGACCAGCTGGGCCGGCGCCTACATGCCGTTGGAGCGCATCGCGGTTGCGATCAACGAGCTGGTGTCCATGGGCTTTTCCGCCGTGCTGTTCGTTGCGCTGATGCGCATGAGTGCCGGGCCCAAACCCTCGCTGCGTTACCTGGTCATGGGCGGCATTGCCGGCGGCATCCTGTTTGCGCTGGGCAAATACCTGATGGCGATTTACCTGTCCACCGCAGCCGTGGTGTCTGCCTATGGCGCGGCCGGTTCGCTGGTGGTGCTGCTGATGTGGATTTACTTTTCCTCGGCAGTGTTGCTGCTGTCGGCCAGTGTGGCGCGAGCCCTGTCGGACGAAGCGGCGCTCCGGCACGTTAACAGATCTTAGTTGCTACGTTATTGATAGCTGCTTGCGCCCGCCCTTATTGGTCTGGAGGCCGAAAAGTCTCATAACTTCCGAGAATTCAGCCCGGCTGCCGCGCCTGCGGGCATTGCACGCTGATGGGTTCGAACCGGCCCGGCGTGCTGCCCAGCCGCGCGGCCATCAGGCAGCCGCCCCAGACGCAGCCGGTGTCCAGCGGCAAGGTGTTGTGCAGCAGTCCGGCGGCGCCTGCTGCGGCATGGTCGGCGCCCAAGGTGGACCAGTGGCCAAACGCCATCGGTGTGGCGGCCGTTTTCCTTCCGGGAACTTCAAACCACGGTAAATAGCCGGGCAATGCCGTCTGGCTGCCGCCTGTGGTGGCAAATTCCATGGCGCCGTCCGTCGTGCAAAAGCGCATGCGTGTCAGGGCGTTGACGATCACGCGCAACCGGTCGGCCCCGTCCAGGCTGTCCTGCCACCGCTCCGGCGTGTTTCCGTACATGCCTTTCAAAAAACCGGCGAGGTCCGGGCCGCGCAGCGCGCGCTCCACCTCAGCGGCCAGCGCCAGGGTTTGCGCCGTGCTCCATTGCGGCAGCACGCCGGCATGCACCATGAGCCAGCCATGTTCAGACATCGCCATGCGGCGATGCCGCAGCCAGTCGAGCAGGCTTTCGCAGTCGGGTGCATCCAGCACCTGCTGCACCGTGTCGCTGCGGTGCGGCTTGCGCAGGCCATGGCGAATGCCGAGCAGGTTGAGGTCGTGGTTGCCCAGCAGGCACTGCGCGGCATCGCCCAGGCCGTGCAGGCTGCGCAGCACGCCGAGCGAGTCCGGGCCGCGGTTGACGAGGTCGCCCAGCACGTACAACGTGTCGCGGCTCGCGGAGAAATCAATCTTGTGCAGCAGGCGCTGCAGGGGTTCATTGCAACCCTGCAGGTCGCCGATACAGTAAAGTGCCATGTGTTCATTCTGCCTTCGGATCCATGGATTTCATCCTCATCGCCTTTCTGACCCTGCTTAACGGCGTTTTTGCCATGTCCGAGCTGGCGCTGGCTTCCAGCCGCAAGGCCAGGCTCAATGCCCTGGCAGAGTCGGGCGACAAGGGGTCACAGGCGGCGCTGACGCTGCTGGAGAACCCCACGCAGTTTCTTTCGTCGGTGCAGGTTGGCATCACTTCCATCGGCATGCTCAACGGCATCATCGGCGAAGCGGCGTTCAGCGACGACCTGTCGGCTGTGATCCAGAGCCTGGGCGCACCGCTGCGTGCGGCCGACATCACCGCCACCGCGCTGGTGGTGACCATCATCACCTTCATCACCATTGTGTTCGGCGAACTGGTGCCAAAACGCATCGGCCAGCTCTACCCGGAAACCGTGTCGCGGCTGGTGTCGCGCCCCATGATGTGGGTGGCCTCCGGCGCCAAGCCCTTTGTCTGGCTGCTGTCTTTCAGCACACACGCCGTGCTCAAGCTGCTGCGCGTGGACACCGCCGGGGACCGCACCGTGACCGATGAAGAAATTGCCGCCAGCCTGGAAGAAGGCCTGGACGCCGGCCTGATTGAAGAACACGAACACCAGATGGTGCAGAACGTCTTTTTGCTGGACGACCGCCTGCTGACCTCGCTGATGCTGCCGCGCTCGGACATCGAATGGCTGGACGCGAGCGACTCCGTGGCGCAGGCCATAGCCAAGGCCGGCGCCACCGGCCACTCCTGGTACCCGGTGTGCCGCGGCGGCCTGGACGACGTGGTGGGCGTGGTCAACGTGGCCAAGCTGCTGGCGCTGCGTGGCCGGATCCAGCCGGTGGGGGAGAGCACCGCAACCGGCACCACCCCCACGCTGACCGACCGCATTGACGCCTACACCATCCCGGCGGTGTTTGTGCCCGAAACCCTGACCGGCATGGAGCTGCTCGAGCAGTTCCGCACGCAGTCCACGCGCATGGTGTTTGTGGTGGACGAATACGGTGTGGTGCAGGGCCTGATGACGCCCATGGACATGCTTGAAGCCATCACCGGCGAACTGCAGCCCGGTGCCCAGGTGGACGCCTGGGCCACCAAGCGCCCGGACGGCAGCTGGCTGATCGACGGCGTGATGCCGGTGTCCGAACTCAAGGCCAGGCTGGACATCCGGGAACTGCCCGAGGAAGACCGGGGGCGTTACAACACCGTGGCCGGCCTGCTGCAAAGCGTGTCGGGCCGGCTGCTGCGCACCGGCGAAAGGGTGGAGACCGCCGGCTGGCGTTTTGAGGTGCTGGACCTGGACGGCAAACGCATCGACAAGGTGCTGGCCAGCGAGCTGGCCGAGTCCCCGAAACCGAAGGCGCCCTGACCCGCAGGATTATTTCTTCAGGGCCGGCTGGCAGCACCGGCCGCAGCCGGGCGGACCGCCGGCGTCACGGTGATCAGCACCTCGTTGGCACCGAAACTGCCCGCCTGCATTTGCACTGTCGCCATCCGCTCGGCCTTGGTGAAGGTCAGCAGGCTGAGCTTGGAAAACGAGCTGGAGGTCAGCGTCCATCCGGCACCGGGCAGGCTGTCGCGAAACCAGGCAAACACCGTTTGCGGCTCGCCCGACACCGTCACGTTCAGGCGGCCCATCCAGGTGTTGCCCGAGCCCATGACCAGCGAGTCCTGTTGCTTGATCACCGACCCCGCGGGCAGCGGCACATCGCCGGCCAGCTGTTTGGCGGTGGCCTCGGTCACGGTGCTGTCGGTGCCCATCTGCACATTCCCCATGGACGTGCAGCCCAGCAGGGCAAGGGCGGTGGAGGCAGCAAGCAGGGTTTTGATGGCGGTCATGGTGTGAACCCGTGAGAGGTGGCAACAATGCCTGGTCCGGGGCACCGCGTGTGGGTGGGCACCGGCAATCAGGCAGCGCGATTGTAACGGCGGGTTCAGGCCGGCCGGTGCGGTGGCCAGGGCCAATGAAGAAGACGACTTTTTAACGCGCCCAGGTGCGGCGAAAGACTTTGCAGCGTCTTCCTGCATCCATGCTGGAGGGGGAAGGGTTGATTCGGTTCTGCGTTTAAAGCAGTCCGCGGCCCGCCAGGTTGGTCATCAATGCGGTGACGCCAAAAGTCCATGGCGGCGCCTTGTCGCTGTGCGACACGCGGTTGACCAGTGCCCCCAGGGCAGGCGTCTCAATGCGCACCACGTCTCCCACCACATGGGTGAAGCCCTGGCCGGGGCCCATGCGGTCTTGCGTTGGCGCAAACATGGTGCCCAGGAAAAGCATGAAACCGTCGGGATACTGATGGTTGGCCCCCGCGGCCTGGCTCACCAGGTCCAGCGGGTCGCGGCTGATCTTGGTGAGGGAACTGCTGCCCAGCATGGTGAAACCCTCGGGCCCCTCCACCCGCAGATTCAAGTCGCAGCGGCGCACATCGTTTATGCCGAAGTGCGCGTCAAACAGGCGAATGAAAGGCCCGATGGCGCACGACGCGTTGTTGTCTTTGGCCTTGCCCAGCAGCAGCGCGCTGCGGCCTTCAAAGTCGCGCAGGTTGACGTCGTTGCCCAAGGTGGCACCCACCGTCTCGCCACGGCTGTTGACGGCCAGCACCACTTCAGGCTCCGGGTTGTTCCACACCGACAGCGGGTGGATGCCAATGTCCGCGCCAACACCCACGGACGACATCGGCTGCGACTTGGTAAAAATCTCGGCGTCCGGCCCAATGCCCACTTCCAGGTATTGCGACCACGCGCCCTGCGCCAGCAGCGCTTCCTTCACACTGGCTGCCTGCGGCGAGCCCGGCACAATGCCCGTCAGGTTGTCGCCCATGATCGCGCTCAGGGCCTCGCGTATGCCATGCGCCTTGGAGGCATCGCCACGCGCCTGCTCTTCAATCACCCGCTCCAGCAGGCTCTCAACAAAAGTCACCCCGCTCGCCTTGAGGGCCTGCAGGTCACACGGCGCCAGCAGCCAGGGCAGTTTTCCGCTTTGCGCGGCCGGGTCCGACTGCGCCAGCGCCACGTCCAGTTGTGCGACGGGCCTGGCACGGCCATCGGCCAGCGCACTTTGCACGGCCGCCGCAGGGTCTGCAAGTTCAAACAGCTGCGTGGCCGTTGGCGCAATGGCAGAAAGGTCATGCAGTGCGCCGCCAGACACGGCAACCAGCACCGGCCCCACACCAGGTTGCCAGATCCGGCCAACAAGCGTGGCCCGCGCGTGGTCTTGCGGAAGGATGGAAGAGGCGGTGAGTGAGAGCGTCATGGAAAACGTACCCGGTTGATGTTGGAAAGCCAAACATCATATGTTAATACGTGTAATGACGCCCTGGCAATAACGAGCGCGGCCAACGCGCAGGCAGGCGTCGGGTCAGGCCTGGAAGCGTTGCTGCGCGGCGGGTAGGGTGGAGCGGAAGGCGCGGCCTATGCAATAGGCGACGAGTTCATCCAGTTCGGTGGATTTGTCAAAAACGGCGTTGGCGCCCAGCAGGCGGCAATGTGTCAGCAGCGAAGAGATCGGGTAGTTGGTCATCACCAGCACGTCCTGCCTGTCAGTGCGGCTCCTGCAGTGGCGCAGCACGCCGGCGCCTGTTCCTTCGCGCAGGAAAAGGTCAAGAATGGCCACGTCCCAGCCATGGGGGTTGCGCTCCAGCCAGTCCTTGGCTTCGGCTTCGGTTTCCGCGGACCCCACCCATTCAATGTTGGCTTCTTCAGAAAGCGAGTCCATCAGGTGCTTGCGCATCAGCTCATTGTCTTCAACCAGATAGACCTTCAATGCCATGTCCGTTCCTTGGGGCCGCAGGCGGTGCGGTGAAACCGTTTTTTTAAATTCCGGCAAGGATACCCGGGGCGCCATGTCAAAGGGAGTGGGTTGAGCGCCCTGTCCGGCGTCAGCGCTGTCCTACGTCTATTTGTTCCATTTGGCGGGCGAGTAATGGGTGGAATTCCGACATGACTGCTTCTTTAGGATGCGTTTGCACCGCAGCAAATGCCCTGCGTTAAGCTGCGCGCCATGGATTCACTGACTCAAATCGCACTCGGCTCCGCTGTCAGTGTGGCCGTCATGGGGCGTCGCACTGCCATGTGGAAAGCCACGTTCTGGGGCGCTGTGGCTGGCACATTGCCGGACCTCGACGCCTTCATCGACCACGGCAACGCGCTTCTCAACATGACGCTGCACCGCGCCGAAAGCCACGCCCTGTTTTACCTGACGCTGGCCGCGCCGCCGCTGGCCTGGGGCGTTTCGCGCCTGCATGGCGAGGCGGCGCTGTTCAAACGCTGGTGGCTGGCGCTCTGGCTGGTGCTCATCACCCACCCGCTGCTCGACGCCATGACGGTGTACGGCACGCAGCTGCTGCTGCCGTTCACCGGCCACCCCTACGGCGTGGGCAGCGTTTTCATCATCGACCCGCTCTATACCGTGCCGCTTTTCGTCGGCGTGGTGGCCGCGCTGCGGCTCCAGAATGCCCGTGGCCTGCGCTGGAATGCGGCGGGGCTGGTGCTCAGCACGCTCTACCTGGGCTGGGGCGTGGTGGCGCAGCAGCAGGCAACCCAGGTGGCACGCGATTCGCTGCAGCAGCAAGGCATTGCCGCCAGTGCGTTGCTGGTCACGCCGGCCCCTTTCAACAGCCTGCTGTGGCGCCTGCTGGCCACCACGCCCACGCAGTATTTTGAAGGCCACTATTCATTGCTGGACGGTTCACCCCGCATCACCTGGACCGCCCATGACCGGGGAGCTGGCCTGATCGACCTGCATCGCCATGAACCCTACGTTGCGCGCATGGCAGCATTCACGCATGGGTTTTACCGCCTCTCGGAATCTGGCGGCCACCTGTTTGTCACGGACCTGCGCATGGGCCAGGAGCCGGCCTATACCTTCCACTTTGACCTGGGCACGGCTGGTGGACGCGCCGCGCAAAGCCATGTGCCCCTGCTCAAGGGCCAGCGCCCGGATGCGGCGAAGGTCTTGCCCTGGCTGTGGCGCCGCATGTGGGGTGAAGTGCTGCCACCGCCAAGGTAACGGCCTGCTGGTGCAGCGCCGGTCGCTATTATTTCAATAGCTGCTTGCGCCCGTGTCTATTGGGCTGGAGGTTGTTTTTGCTTGAAGAATTGGCCTGAAGGGCCGGCCAGCCCGGGCTGCCACTCCGCACTGGTCGGGCGGCGTCAGTACGGTGCCGCGGTGTGTGTTTCCCCAACGCGGTGCCTGTGACTGTTCCTTACAGAAAAACACAGCTTGCCCGCACGCGCTGCCCTCTACTCTCCCACGTGTCTCACCCGTCCACGCGCGGCGCGGCATGGCAAGCCTGTTCGAACTACAACACGTCAAGCGGAGCAGCTATGAAAACTTCAACCAAGCCGGGAGTGAAAAATCTGGAAGGCCCCATCGACTTCCTCTTTTCCATCCTGGTCATTCCCGCTGCCTACCTGCTGATGCGTTATCGCCGGGCCGGGTCAAGCCGGCTGCCGCAAACGACGTCGCGCTTGAAGGCGCTCGGCGTGTTCCCGGTTCGCAACCACTATTACGAACCGCTGTTTGACGACAAACTGCTGTCGCACTCCCTGCAGGAAGACAGGCACCTGCCCGGCATAGACCTGAGGGTTCCGGCACAGCTGGAACTCCTGAACCAGCTTTCATTCGCGGACGAACTCAAGTCATTGAATCTCACGCAGCGCAGCGACGCCATTGACGCCTTTCATGTCAACAACGGCTGGTTTGATGCCGGCGACGCGGAGTTTTTGTATCAGCTGATACGCCACATCAAACCCCGAAAGGTGGTTGAAATCGGAAGCGGCAACTCCACCAAAATCGCCCGCCTGGCGCTGAAGAAAAACAAAAGCGAAACCGGTCTTGGCTACCAGCACGTCTGCGTTGAGCCTTACGAGCAACCCTGGCTTGAAGAGCTGGAAGGCATTGCGGTGATCAGGGAGCGCATTGAAGACTGCAAGATCAACTGGGCGGACGAGCTGGATGCCGGCGACCTCTTGTTTGTGGACTCCTCGCACATGGTCAGGCCGCAAGGCGATGTTCTCAAGGAATACCTGGAAATATTTCCGCAGCTCAAGCCCGGTGTGTATGTGCACATCCATGACATCTTCACGCCCAAAGACTACCCGGCCTCCTGGGTGGTGGACGACGTGAGGTTCTGGAATGAACAATACGTGCTCGAAGCCCTGTTCACCGACACCCATCGTTATGAAGTGGTGGCGGCCCTGAACTTCCTGAAGCACCACCACTACGGCCTGCTCAGCCAGGTCTGCCCTTATCTGTCTGCCGACAGCGAGCCGGGCTCTTTCTATTTCAGGGTGACAACCTGACGGTGACGGCTTGCGTAATCTTTTCTGCCGAGATTTGGAATAAGACCTGGTCGCCTTTGCCCGGCGACAAGTAAGGGCGCTGCCGAAAAGCGCAATAGTCTGGCTTTGAACTCTCCGCCGACTGCTTCTGATAAATCCCAATGTCATAAGGTCGCTGCATACAGACAGATTTCGTTGTGCGCGGAAAGCTATCCTCCTGGAAGTGTTTTCAGACGGTTACTTGACACTGAATGTGCTGTGAAGAAAATGGCAGCTTATGGGGAAACGGTTTAACCCGGCCATTGCTGATGACGCCAGCATGAACCGTCTGCTCGGGGCATTGCCGAAAGCAGACTTGCATCGTTGGCTGCCTGAACTTGAGCTTGTCAATTTGGATCTGGGGCAGGTACTGCATGAAGTCGGAGATACACCGACCGACGCCTATTTTCCAATCAATACGGTGGTATCTCTTCTCTACGTCATGGATAGCGGCGAGTCTGCCGAAATTGCGATAGTAGGAAACGAGGGCATGGTGGGCGTGTCGCTTTTCATGGGTGGCGGTGCTGCTTCGAGTCGCGCTGTGGTCCAAAATGCCGGACAAGGATTTCGTCTTTCGGTGCACGCTTTGGAGCAGGAATGCCAACGTGGTGGCCCAATCCTGTACCTGCTTTTGCGCTACACGCAGGCACTCATGACCCAAATGACGCTAACGGGAGCATGCAATCGCCACCACTCGGTGCACCAGCAACTATGCCGCTGGATGCTTCTTAGCCTTGATCGTTTGCAAGGCAATGAGTTGGTCATGACCCAACAGCTAATCGCAAACATGCTTGGCATCACTTGCGAGAAAGTCACCGAAAGCGCCCTGGAATTGCACATGGGTGGCCTCATTGATTACGAACAAGGGACCATACTGGTGCTGGACCGGAAGGGAGTGGAGAAATGTAGCTGCGAGTGCTACTCAGTCGTGAAGAAGGAGTACGACCGGCTCCTGCCTGGCACCTAGGTAAACGTTTCTATTGGTCTGACCGGGGAAGGGCGCCAACGGCTACATCGGCTGGACGCGTGGTGCGTGGTGTACGACAACGCGGCGATTCATCCGGCGCCGTGAAGCCATGACCAGCACCGGCGCTTGAGGTCAGTCAGCGGCTACTTTATTGATAGCTGCTTGCGCCCGCCCTGATTGGGCTGGAGCCCGATTTCTATTGTGAATCCGGTTTGAATCGGCGTTCACTGTCATCCTGAACTTGCTCAGTCAGGTCTGTCCCACCTGTCTGCCGAAAGCGAGCCGGACTCGTTCTATTTCAGGGGCGCCGCCTGAACAGGCGCAGGCCGCAGTTTTATGGAGACTTCCATAAAACATGACAAGCAACTCACTACCGTTCGCCCTGAGCTTGGCCTGTCCTGAGCTTGCCGAAGGATCGAAGGGTCCCTCGCCAAGCTCAGGGCAGGCTTCGACAAGCTCAGCCCG
>CAZIYA010000126.1:0-9841 GCA_964543355.1 uncultured Polaromonas sp. | reverse complement strand
AAATAAAAGCCGCTGTAGGCCAGGCAGGCGTAACCGACGCCGCCCACCAGGCCGATCAACGCGGTCAGCCTGAAGCCCAGCGGCGACAGGCCCAGCCAGCTCGGCGGTGCCAGCGCGGTGCCGGCGTCGCGCGCACGCCGCCACACCAGCCAGGCGCCCCAGGGAAGCAACACCAGCGCTGCGCCGGTAAACCGCAGCAGGCTGATGTCCAGCGGCGTGAGGCTGCGGTGCGCGGTGGCGCGTGCAATCACGATGAAGGAGGTCCAGATGGTGACGGTCACGATGGCGGCAAGCACGCCCACCGTCTTGGGAGAAAAACGCATGGGGGGATTATCCGGGCAAGCCGCTGGCCCCGGGGCAACACGGATAATCAGCCATGCTCCGTCTTCCCCTCTTTTGCCGGCTGGCTGCTGTGACAGCCCTGGGCCTGGCCCCCGGCTGGGCGCTGGCCCAGAAAACACCGCGCGCGCCCAAACCCGCACTGCCGCCCGTCGTCGCCAAGGCACTGGCACGTGCGCAGGTCCCGCTCGAAGCCGTCACCCTGCTGGTGATGGACGCCTCCGGCAAACAGCCGCCGCGCCTGGACTACCGCAGCACGGTGCCGATGAACCCGGCCTCTGTGATGAAACTGGTGACCACCTATGCAGCACTGGATGTGCTGGGGCCGGACTACACCTGGAACACCCGTGTGCTGATGGACGGCAGCCTGTCGGACGGCCTGCTGAACGGCAACCTGGTGGTGCGCGGCGGCGGCGACCCGAAAATGGTGGTCGAACGCCTGCAGGAGCTGCTGGCGCAGGTGCAGACCAGCGGCATCAGGGTGATACGCGGCGACATCGTGCTGGACCGCAGTGCCTTCCAGGCAGCAACGGCGGATGCCGGCGAATTCGACGGCGAGCCGCTGCGGCCCTACAACGCGCAGCCGGATGCGCTGCTGATCAATTTCAAGTCGCTGGTGCTGCGTTTCACACCCGACCTGGCCAGCGGCCGCGCACTGGTACATACCGAGCCACCCATGGCCGGCCTGATGGTCGATGAAAGCGTTCCCATGATTCGCGTGGCCCGCTGCGGCGACTGGCGCAGCGAGCTGCAGGCCAGCCGGGACAACCCCAACCGCATCCAGTTTGCCGGCACCTACGCATCGGCCTGCGGCGAACGGGTCTGGCCCATGGCCTACGCCGAACCCGCCACTTTTGCGGCACGTGCCATCGAAGGTTCGTGGCGCGCGCTGGGTGGCCTGCTGACCGGCAGGGTGCGCGACGCCACCGACGCCGAGCTGGCGATGCTGCGTGCCCGGGGCACGCTGTCCGGCGAAAAAGCACCGTTGCGGCTGGACGCGCCCTCGCTGCCGCTGCGCGACATCGTGCGCGACGTCAACAAGTTTTCCAACAACGTGATGGCCCAGCACCTGTTCCTCACGCTGGGGCGCCATGCCCAGCCCGGCGAACATGCGCAGGGCTCGCCGGAGGCCGGCCGCAGCGCGCTGGCCGCCTGGTGGAAAAAAACCGTGCCGCGGCTGCCCGCCCCGGAGATGGACAACGGCTCGGGACTGAGCCGCACCGGGCGCATCAGCGCGGCCAGCCTGGCTGCCATGTTGCAGGGCGCCGCGCAAAGCCGCGTGGCACAGGACTTCGTCGACTCCCTGCCGGTCGCCGGCGTGGACGCCACCATGCGCGCGCGGGCCAAGGCGGTCACCGGACAGGCTTTCATGAAAACCGGCTCGCTGCGCGACGTGGCAGCCGTGGCCGGGTATGCCAATGGTGCGAGCGGCGCACGCTACATCATCGTTGGCATCATCAACCACCCGAACGCAGGCGCCGGCCGCCCGGCACTGGACGCGCTGATCCAGTGGGCCGTGCAGGAACGCTGAAGCGCTGCAGATTCAACACAACGAACTTCACCAAAACAATGAACGACTGGATTGATCTGCTCGGCTACAGCGCGGCCTGCCTGACAACGCTGAGTTTCATACCGCAGGTCTGGCATACCTTCAAAACAAAAGATGTCAGCGGCATCTCCGCCGGCATGTACAGCGTGTTCACGCTGGGCGTGGCCTTGTGGCTGGGTTACGGCATCGTCCTGCGTGCCTGGCCGATTGTTGCCGCCAACGCCGTCACGCTGGCCCTGGCGCTGGCCATCCTGCTGATGAAGCGCAGGTACGCGCAGCCCTCCTGAGCAGCTGTCCGCCTGTTGCACCTAGGTAGCGCTGCTTCCCAGCGTGAAATAAATCGTCGCGCCCTGTTCGGGCGCGGCTTCCGCCCAGACCCGGCCGCCATGCCGCATGACGATGCGCTGCACGGTGCTCAGGCCGGCGCCGATGCCGGGAAAATCCGACGACACATGCATGCGCTGGAAAATGCCGAACAGTTTCTCGGCCTGGGCCATGTCGAAACCCGCGCCGTTGTCCCTGAAGAAATAAACCGTCTCGCCGTCCGCCCCGGCCTGGCTGCCGACGGCAATCACCGCGCGTTCCTTTTTCGAGGTGAATTTCCAGGCGTTGCCGGCCAGGTGATCGACCAGCTGCTTGAGCAGTGCCGGGTCTCCCTGCGCAATGAGCGACGGCTGCACCTCGACCTGCGCCGCGCGCTCCGGGTCGGCTTCCTGCAGCGCGGCAAAGGCGCCCTGGGCCAGCGCCCCCAGGTCCACCGCCTGCACCGTCATGGGCGCGCGCAGCAGCCGCGAGACGGCCAGCAATGCGGCGATCAGCTCGTTGATGTTGCCCACGCCCAGGCGTATGCGCTGCAGGTAGTGTGTGCTGCGTTCCGTATTGCCCTTGGCCACTGCACCTTCCAGCAGGCGGCTGAAGCCGTCGATGGTGCTGAGCGGCGCGCGCAGGTCGTGTGACACCGAATAGGAAAAGTTCTCCAGTTCCTTGTTGGCGGCCGCCACTTCCGCACTGCGCTGCTTCAGTTCGTCTTCGAGCTGGCTGGTGATGCGCAGGATTTCCTGCTCTGCCGCGGCAGCGTCGCTGCCGTCACGTATTTTCTGCAGCAGCACGGCCATGGCGGGCACGGCGCTGACGGCGAGGGGTTCGGGGGATGCAGCCATCTCAGCCTCTGGGGCCGGTTGCCGGTGCCCGGCGGCTTGTCAAGTTCAACGCGGATGTCATCAAGGTCCTTTTGCTTTTGTCTTGTCTACCGCCCGGTGCGGCCGAGTCCACTATGCACCGCAGGGCAGTTGGCCGTCAAGCTGAGCGGCCCCGCGCCAACCGCGCACCGGCTCACGCTTTTCTGCCGTATTGGCCCGCGGCAACGGCGGCCACCAGATGTTCCACAAAGCTGCGCGCCGGTGCACCCAGGGAGCGCCCCTGCAGCGACAGAATCTGCAGGCTGCGCTGCTCCAGCAAAGGCTCCGCCACAGGGACCGCCACCAGCGTGCCGGCCGCGACCAGGTGCGCGGCACTCAGGTAGCTCGACAGCGTCAGCACTTCGCCAGTGGCCGCCAGCGCCAGCAGGGCCGCATAGTTGCCTGAATAAATCGCCTGGTACTGCAGGCCCTGCAGGCTGCAGCACAGATCAAAGGCCTGGCGCACCGTGGTGCCGGCGGCGGGCAGCGCGATGGGGTGGCGCACGACATCTGCAATCGACAGACGGCGGCGCCGGGCCAGCGCATGCGAGGCGGCAACCAGCACCATGATGGGTGCGGCGCGGTTGAGTTCTATCTGCAGGCCATGCTCCGGCGCGACCGCAAACTTCAGGCCGATGTCGGCCTCCCCGCGCAGCAGGCAACGGCTCACCTCGTCCGAAGCGCCGACCTGCAGGAAAATGCTGGTAAGCGGATGGCGCGCATGGAAGGAAGCCATCGCGCCCGGCATGAAGCCGGCGGCAAAACCTTCGGTGCAGGCCACGTGGATGCGGCTGGTGCGCTGCGCGTCCAGCCCGCGCAGCTCCTGCGCGACGCGCCCGGTTTCCTGTTCCGCCATGCGCACATAGGCGGCCAGGCGTTCGCCGGCCTCGGTCAGCACCATGCCGCGCGCCTGCCGGTCGAACAACACGCAGCCCAGGCTGCTTTCGAGTTTGGCCACCTGCCGGCTCACGGCCGACGCGGCCACATGCACCTGGCCGGCCGCCTCGCTGACCGAGCCCGTGCGGGCCACTTCCATGAAGTAGCGGGTGGCGGTGGAAAGCAGGGGAAGCGACATCGGTTGATCCCGGTTGCGAAAAAGGCAAAGGCCCTTGCCAATTCTAATATTGTGAATTGAAAGTTTGATCCATACAATTTTTGCAATGGTCGGGCATGTTGCCGGACCCAAGGGCTTTCACCGCATGACACGCGCGCAACTGCTCCAATCACTGGCCGGGTATTTCGACAACGGCGGCTTTGAAAGCGACCTGGGCCGCCGCGTCGCCTGGCGCACCGAAAGCGATGCCGGCCCGCCCGGCAAGGTGCTTGCCGGCTACCTGCATGAAGAAATGTTGCCGGCACTGACCCGCATGGGGTTCTTCTGCGAGGTCAGCGCCAACCCCGACCCGCGCGGCGGGCCCTTCCTGGTTGCCCGCCGTGTCGAAGACCCGTCCCTGCCCACCGTGCTGACCTACGGCCACGGTGACGTGGTCAACGGGCAAAGCGCCCAGTGGCGCGAGGGGCT
The DNA here is from genome assembly GCA_964543355.1 of uncultured Polaromonas sp. Taxonomy (GTDB): domain Bacteria; phylum Pseudomonadota; class Gammaproteobacteria; order Burkholderiales; family Burkholderiaceae_C; genus Polaromonas. The sequence continues at coordinate 5,253 of CAZIYA010000126.1, read as the reverse complement.
GGACCCCTGGCGGCTCAAGATTGAAGGGCAGCGCTGGTACGGGCGCGGCACCGCCGACAACAAGGGGCAGCACAGCATCAACCTCGCCGCACTGGAACACACGCTGCGCGCCAGGGACGGCCGCCTGGGCTACAACGTCACCTGGCTGCTGGAAATGGGGGAAGAAGCCGGCTCGCCGGGCCTGGCCGAGTTCTGCACGCGCCAGCGCGAAGCCCTGCGCGCCAACCTGCTGATTGCCTGCGACGGCCCGCGTGTCTCGGCCGACCGGCCCACGCTGTTCCTGGGCTCACGCGGCGGTGTCAATTTCCAGCTGCAAGTCAAAAGCCGGGAGCGTGCCTACCACTCCGGCAACTGGGGCGGCGTGCTGGCCAACCCGGCCATTGTCCTGTTGCATGCGCTGGCCTGCCTGGTGGACGCCAAAGGGCGGCTGCTGGTGGAAGGCCTGCGGCCCCCGGCCTTGCCTGATGAGATACGGCAGGCCCTGCATGGCATCCAGGTGGCGGACGGTGAAGACGATCCCGAGGTCGACCCGGGATGGGGCGAGCCCGGGCTCACCCCCATCGAAAAGCTGGTGGGCTGGAACACGCTGGAAATCCTGGCCACGGGTTCGGGCTCGCCGCAGCGGCCCATCAATGCGATTCCCGCCAGTGCCACCGCTTTCTGCCAGCTCCGCTTCGTGGTCGGCACGCCGTGGCAGGACCTCGCAAAAATCCTGCGCGCCCACCTGGATGCCCACGGCTTTGCGATGGTGCAGATCGAGGTCACCTTCAGTGCGCCGGCCACCCGGTTGCCGCTGGACAACCCGTGGGTCGCCTGGGCCTTGAAATCCATGGCGGCAAGTACACAGCGCCCGGTCACCCTGCTGCCGAATCTGGCGGGTTCGCTCCCCAACGATGTGTTTGCCGACGGCCTGGGCCTGCCCACTTTGTGGGTGCCGCACTCCTACCCGGCCTGCGCCCAGCATGCCCCCAATGAACACCTGCTGGCCGACGTGGCGCGCGAGGGGCTGCAGATCATGGGCGGCCTGTATTGGGACATGGGCGAAGCCCGGGGCCTGCCCTGGCACTGAACGTCCAACACCTTTTCTTCCGTCCTCCCCTTCATCCTTCCCTCCACCACCCTTTGGGAGCCTCCATGCCTCACCCCTCGCGGCGTTCAGCCCTTCGCACCGTAGCCGCCACACTTGCAGCAGCATCCGCATGGCCCGCGGTTCAGGCGCAGCCTGCCTGGCCCAGCAAGCCGATCCGGCTGGTGGTGCCTTTTCCGCCCGGCGGCGGCACCGACCTGGCGGCGCGCATCATCGCCGAACGGCTGGCCGCGCGGCTGGGGCAGCCGGTGGTGATTGACAACAAGCCGGGTGCTTCGACCGCAATTGGCGTGGTGACCGTCAGTGCAGCGGACCCGGATGGCCACACCCTGCTGTTTTCAGGTTCGAGCAGCTACACGGTCAACCCGGCCGTGCGCCGCAAACTGGGCTACGACCCCTACAAACAGCTCTCGCCCCTGGCCCTGGTGGCGCGGGCGCCGCTGGTGCTGGTCACTTCGGCCAGCGGGCCGCACAAGACGCTCAAGGACGTGACGGCCAAGGCCGCCGCGCGACCGAAATCGGTGACCTACACCACCTTCGGCACGGGTTCCGCGCCGCACCTCGCCGGCGAGCTGCTGGCCCATGCCACCGGCACCCAGCTGTCGCCCATCCCCTACAAGGGAAGCGCCGAAGCCAGCATCGGTGTGGCGCGCGGCGACGTGGACCTGGGCATAGACACCATGGCCGCGGTGAACCCGCTGCTGCAGTCGGGCAAGCTGCGCGTCCTGGCCGTGATCAGCGAAAAACGCTCCTCGCTGATGCCCAACGTGCCGGCCTATGGGGAGCTGCAGTTGTCTCCCGCGCTGCTGGAAGCCTGGTACGCGATGGCGGGGCCGCCTGCCATGGCTGCTGCGGTACGCGACAAGCTGCTGGCGGCATTGAGCGCGGTGATGGCCGAACCCGAGGTCCGGAAAAAACTGATGCTGCAATCCATGGAACCCGCCATGCTGGGACCCCAGGCCCTGCGCGAAGTGATGGACTCGGAAATTTCGCGCTACCGGGCCCTGGTCGCGCGGGCCGGCATCAGCCTGGACTGAAGGCCCGGCTGGCCCTCAACCCGCAGCCGCGCGCACCAGCCGGTCGCGCACACCCTCCCAGGCCGGATCGGCCGGCGGGTGTTCGATCCAGATCAGCTTGACGCCCTGCGCATCAAAACCGCGCAGCACGGAAAAAAGCTGCTGCGCAGCAGCGGCAGCGTCGTCGGGCATGCGGCGGTAAAGCACCTGCGTCGATTTGATGCGCACAATCGCACGGGCATACACCGCGATGTGCGCGGCGTCGGGGCCCAGCAGGTCGAGCGCGGTCTGGATGGCGCCGGCGTCCATCAGCCGCACCTTGGCGTTGGGCGCGTAGTGCGACTCCAGCGTACCGGATGCGCGCGGGGCGTCGGCGCCCATGAACTCCTCGTTGCCCAGCACCGCTTCGCCGCAAGCGGCTTCGAGCTGCGCGCGTGTGAGCACACCCGGGCGCAACAGCACCGGCCGGCTGCGTGTGCAGTCGACGATGCTGGACTCGATGCCGACCTCGCACGCACCACCGTCGAGTACGAGCAGGCTGTCGCCGAATTCTTCAGCCACATGTTTCGCAGTGGTCGGGCTGACCCGGCCAAAGCGGTTGGCGCTGGGTGCGGCCACGCCTTTGGTACCCAGGTCCAGACAGGCCTTGAGCAGGGCGCGCGCCACCGGGTGCGCAGGGCAGCGCAGGCCGATCGAGTCCTGCCCGCCGGCCGCTGCGGCGGCAACGCCGGGTTTGCGCGGCAGGATCACCGTCAAGGGCCCGGGCCAGAAGGCCTGCATCAGGCGGCTGGCGAAAGGCGGCACGCTGGCGGCGTAGTCAGCCACCTGCGCGGGTTCGGCCACATGAACAATCAAGGGGTGGTCGCTGGGCCGGCCCTTGGCGGCAAAGATGCCGGCCACGGCCTGATCGCTCGATGCATCGGCACCGAGGCCGTACACCGTTTCGGTGGCAAAACCAACCAGGCCGCCGGACTGGATCACGCGTGCCGCCTCGGCAATCGCCGCGGGGTCAATACCGTCGCGAATCATCCCAGCTTGTCCAGGCCGGGCAGCCCCAGCAGATGCGCGGCCCGGCGTGCGGTGGCCTGCACCCCCGCCACGTCAACGCCGGTGATGGTGAGGTGTCCCATCTTGCGGCCGGCGCGCGCTTCCAGCTTGCCGTACAGGTGCAGATGCGTGCCCGGCAGGGCCAGCACCGCCCGCCAGTCGGGCGTGCGCGGTCGGCCCACAGCGTCAAACCACACATCACCGAGCAGGTTGAGCATGATGGCCGGCGAGTGCTGGCGCGGCGCAGGCAGCGGCAGGCCCGCCATGGCATGCACCTGCAGGTCGAACTGCGAAAAGTCGCAGGCATCCATCGTGTAGTGGCCACTGTTGTGCGGACGCGGCGCCATTTCATTGACCACCAGCGCGCCATCGGCGCTGCCGTCGTCAATCACAAAAAACTCCACGCACAACACGCCCACGTAGCCGATATGATTTGCTATTGATTCAGTAGCGGACCGCGCCCGTAGCGCAAGGGCTGAAGGCATGTTTCCTTCATAAGCCGCGGTGACGGCGAGGATGCCTCCCACATGCACGTTGTATTGCGGCGCAAAGCCGGTGATGGCGCCGTCCCAGCCGCGCGCGACGATGACCGAACACTCGGCCTTCAGCGGCAGCAGCTTTTCCAGCACGCAGGGCACACCCTTCAATTCGGCCCACGCCACCGCAAGCTCGGCCATGTTGGCAACGCGCACCTGGCCTTTGCCGTCGTAACCCATGCGCGCGGTTTTCAGGATGCCGGGCAGCAGGTCGGCCGGCACGGCTGCGAGCTGTGCCGGCGTTTCAATGACGGCGTAGGGCGCGCAAGTCACCCCTGCCACACCGGCGCTGGCCGTGAAATGGGCTTTTTCCTCGATGCGGTTTTGCGCAATCGCCACAGCCGCCGCGCCGGGCGCGACCGGCCGGCTGGCGGCCAGCGCCTGCAGGGCATCAGCCGGCACGTTTTCGAATTCGGTGGTGACGGCGGCGCACAGCGAAGCCAGCTGCTTCAGGCCCTTGCCGTCGCTGTAGCCGGTCTGGATGTGGTGGTGGCTGACACAGCCCGCGGGGCTTTGCGGGTCCGGGTCCAGCACGGCGGTGAAATACCCAAGGCGCTGCGCGGCATGCACAAACATGCGGCCCAGCTGGCCACCGCCCATCACACCCAGGGTGGCGGGCTGGCCCGAGGCATCGACGGAACCGGGAAAAATCGGCGAAAAATTCATGCAGGTGGCAAGGTCATGGCACGCGCGGCGGCAGTCTGCTCGGCACGGAAGGCCTGCAGCTTGTCGGCCAGGGTTTTGTCATGGGTGGCCAGCATGGCCACGGCAAACAGGGCGGCGTTGGCGGCCCCGGCATTGCCGATGGCAAAGGTTGCGACCGGCACCCCTTTGGGCATTTGCACGATGCTGTGCAGCGAATCGACGCCCTGCAGATGGTTGCTGGCCACCGGCACGCCCAGGATGGGGACCGCGGTTTTGGCTGCCAGCATGCCCGGCAGGTGCGCCGCGCCGCCGGCGCCGGCAATGATGGCCTGCAGCCCGCGCCCGGCAGCCTGTTCGGCATAAGCAAACAGCTCGTCGGGCATGCGGTGGGCCGAGACCACACGCGCTTCATGCGCGACGCCGAACTGCTTCAGTATCTGTACGGCATGCTGCATGGTGGCCCAGTCGCTGCTGGAGCCCATCACCACGCCCACCAGCGGCGCTTGTTGATCTTGTGTTGTTGTCATGTATTGCCTTCCAGGCCGGCTGGGCCGCCAATCGTTCGATGCCAGCGGCGATTTTACGGTCTGGGCCGCCTGAACCAAGCTGCCGGACCTCGCGCCGCGTGCTATCGTCCCTGCGCGGCGCAACCGTGCCTGTTGAAAACTCCCTGATCCACCCCTATTTGCCCAGCACCATGATCGACGTCACCATTGCCAATTTTGAAGAGGAAGTCGTTGCGGCTTCCATGACCACCCCCGTGCTGATTGATTTCTGGGCGCCCTGGTGCGGGCCCTGCAAATCACTGGGCCCCTTCCTCGAAAAGGTGGAAATCGCCTATGGCGGACGTTTCAAGCTGGTGAAAATCGACTCCGACCAGGAGCAGCAGCTCGGTGCCGCCTTCGGCATCCGCAGCATCCCA
>CAZIYA010000125.1:0-9853 GCA_964543355.1 uncultured Polaromonas sp. | reverse complement strand
GATTAAAGAGTCCGCACCATGAGTGACACGATTGTTGACATCCGCAAGCTGTCTACCGTTTTCACCAACGGCAAGAAGGAGTCCGTTATTCACCAGGACCTGGACCTCACGATTGAGCGCGGTGAGTTCCTGTCGCTGGTGGGCGGCTCGGGCACTGGAAAAACCGTGCTGCTGCGTGAGATGCTGGGGCTGGAAGAGCCGACCAGTGGCGAGATCACGGTGCTGGGCAAACCGGCGGCCGAACTGGGCAGGCGCGGCGCCGCGCGGCGCGTGGGCATGCTGTTCCAGCACGGTGCGCTGTTTTCGGCTTTCACGGTGCTGGAGAACATTGCTTTTCCGCTGCGTGAACTCAAGACCCTGCCCGACGCGCTGATCCGCGAAGCCGCCATGGTCAAGCTGCAGATGGTGGGCCTGGCACCCGAACATGCAGACAAGATGCCGGCCGATCTGTCCGGCGGCATGGTCAAGCGCGTGTCGCTGGCCCGAGCCCTGATCATGGACCCGCCGTTGCTGCTGCTCGACGAGCCGACCGCCGGGCTGGACCCGGAAAGCTCCGACAGCTTCTGTGCGCTGCTGCGCTCCCTGCACAAGGGCATGGAATTGACGGTGGTGATGGTCACGCATGACCTGGACACGCTGTTCGAGCTGAGCACGCGCATCGCCGTGCTGGCCGACAAGCGGGTCATCGTCAACGGTTCGCCGCGCGACGTGATTGCCTTTCCGCATCCCTTCATACGCAACTTTTTTCTGGGGGAACGGGGTCAGCGCGCCATGGAGCTGCTGCGCGAATACCCCTTCACGGTATGAGGTGCCTCCATAAATCCGCTGCCCGGGCGCATTGCCGCGTTGCGCGGTGCTCGGAATCCTCATGCACCGAAGTGCATTCCGGTGTCCTGCGCTCCGGGCGCCTTGCACTGCATCCCGGGCAACGAATTTCTGGAACCACCTCGCAGAGGTATTAAGGACTTAAAAATGGAAAACAAAGCCCATGCCATGGCCGCCGGCGCCTTTGTGCTGGTGGTCGCCGCGCTGCTCGCGCTGCTCGCCGTCTGGCTGACCCGCGACAACGGCGAGCGCCACCTGTACGAGCTGTCCACGCGCGAGACCATCTCGGGCCTGCAGCCGCAGGCGCAGGTGCGTTTTCGCGGTGTGCCCGTCGGCAAGGTCGAGTTCATCGGTTTCGACCACAAGACCAAAGGCAACGTGCTGATCCGCATCTCGGTGGACATCGGAACGCCGCTGACCCAGTCCACCTTCGCCACCATCAGTTCGCAGGGCGTCACGGGGCTGGGTTTTGTGCAGCTCGAAGACGACGGCCCCTCGACCGTGCTGCTGGTGCCCAACGACGACGACCCGCCGCGCATTCCACTCAAGCCGGGGCTGCTCGACAAGCTGCTCAATAAAAGCGAGGTGATCCTGGACCAGGTCGAAGCGGCCAGCACCAAGCTCAACAAGCTGCTCGGCGACGGCAACCAGCAGGCCCTGATGACCTCCGTCCAGCAGTTCGGCCAGGCGGCCGACAGCATCAACAAGCTGGCCCTGAAGCTCGATCCCTTTGTGGCCACCATGCCCAGGCTGGGGCAGGAAGCCAGCGCCACCATGAAGTCGCTGAAGACCGCGGCCGACGACGTGTCCAGGACCGCCAACGAAGTGAACACCACGGCGCAACGCCTCAATGCCAAAGGCGGCCCGCTCGACAAAATGGCCGAAGGCGGTGCGGCCCTGGCGGCCACGGCAGAAACCTTCAGCGCCGCAACCTTGCCGCGGCTCGGCGAAGTGGCCGAAGAAACCGCCCGCGCCATGCGCCAGCTCAGGCGCACGGTCAATGCGGTGGACGACAACCCGCAATCGCTGATTTTTGGCAACGGCCCGCCCACGCCCGGCCCGGGCGAGCCCGGCTTCACCGCTCCCGGAGGAAAACCATGAACCCCGAAAATGCTATCAATACAGTAGCTGCTTCCGCCCGTCCCATAAGGACTGGAGGCCTGTTTGGCTTGATGTTTGTGGCGGCGCTGCTGCTGGGTGCCTGCTCGGCGCTGCCGGACAAGCCGATGCGCGCCGCACTGTACGACTTCGGCCCCGGCCCCCTGGGCCCGCTTCCCGCGACGCGGCAGGCCCCGCTTGCACCGCTGGCGCTGGCCGACATCTCTACGCCCGGCGGCGTGCTGGACAACCAGGCGGTGCTGTACCGGCTGGCCTATGCCGATGCCCAGCAATTGCGGCCGTATTCGCAGGCGCGCTGGAGTATGCCGCCGGCGCAGCTGGTGCGCCAGCGCCTGCGCGAAACACTCAGCCGCAACCGCGCCGTCTTCAACGCCGGCGAAGGCCCGGCCCTGAACCGCAGCGCCAACCAGGGGGTGCTGCCGCGCATGCTTCAGCTGCAGCTTGAAGAGTTCAGCCACCTGTTCGACGCGCCGACCCGCAGCACCGGCCTGATCCGGCTGCGCGCCACCCTGGTGGAGATCCAGCCCAGCGGTGAAAAGCTGCTGGCCCAGCGCAACTTCACGGTACAGCGCCCCGCCCCCAGCAACGATGCCCCCGGTGGCGTGCGCGCGCTCACGGCTGCCACCGACGCCGCCATTGAAGAGATAGCGACATGGCTGCAACAGGTGCCGTGAGCCTTGAGCAGAAACTGGCGCAGGCCGGGCTGGAGCTGCTCGGCAGCTGCCAGAAGATGTCCGGGCGCGGGCCTGGCCTGCTGGAGCACTCGGCCTTGCTGGAAGACTTCACGCCGCAAGAGCTCGACACCCTCGGCGACGCCATGCTGCTGATCCGCGCGCAGCCGGGCCAGGTCCTGATCAGCGAAGGCGACCAGGGCGACTGGATGCTGCTGCTGCTCAGCGGCACGGTGGACGTGACCAAGGCTACACCGTCGGGTTCATCGCCGGCCGGCGACGAGGCCGGCGCACCGGACACGGTGTCGCGGCTGGGCGTGGCCACCGAAGGCGCGGCCCTGGGCGAAATGTCCATGTTCGACCGCGACGTGCGTTACGCCACCTGCACCGCCATCGACACCGTGGAGGCCGCCGTGCTGGGCCGCGCCGCGATCGGGCAACTGATACGCCAGCATCCCGGCATCGGCGCCAAGTTGATGGTCAAGATCACCCAGTTGCTGGCCCAGCGCTTGCGCAACACCAGCAACCGGTTGGTCAGGTTGCTGCAAAAAACATAGCTGACTGCGCCCGTCCCTGTTGGAGTGGAGGTTGATTTGACTGATCTCATGGGAAGCCGAACATGACCACACCGGCCCTGCGCGGCGGCCTGCTGGCGCTGCTGGCGGCGATACTTTTCGGTGTCAGCACGCCGCTGGTGCAGTACCTGGGCCGGGGGCTGGGGCCGTTGACCACGGCAGGCCTGCTGTACGTCGGTGCCGCGCTGGCCGGCGCACTGCTCAGGAAAAGCAGCCAGAGGGAAGCACGGCTGCAGCGCAGCGATGGGCGGCGTTTGCTGGCGGTGGTTGTTTTCGGTGCCGTGATCGGGCCGGTGGCGCTGGCCTGGGGCCTGCAGCGCACCAGCGGCGCCAGTGCCTCCCTCATGCTGACCCTGGAGGCGCTGTTCACGGCGCTGCTGGCCTGGCGGCTTTACCGTGAAAGCCTGGGCGCGCGTGTCTGGGGTGCCATGGCGCTGTTGCTGGCGGGCGGTGCTGTGCTGGTCCTGGACCAGGCCCGTCTGGGCGGGGCCCAGCTGGCCGGCCTGCTCGCCGTGCTGGTGGCCACGGCCGCCTGGGGCATGGACAACACCCTGTCACGTGCGCTGGCCGAGCGTGATCCGGGGCAGGTTGTGCTGGTCAAGGCGGCGCTGGGCGCCACGGTCACGGCCCTGCTTGCGCTGGCTTTCGCCGAACCGGTGCCTGGCCTGGCGGCTGCCGCCGGGTTGCTGGCGGTCGGCGCTACCGGTTATGGCCTGAGCCTGCGGTTTTACCTGCTGGCCCAGCGCGCCTTCGGAGCCGCGCGTACCGGGTCCGTGTTTGCCTTCGCACCTTTTATCGGCGCTGTGCTTGCCTTGGCGCTGGGCGACCGCTCGGTCAGCATGCGGATGGGCGCCGGGGGTTTGCTGATGCTGGGCGGTGTGTTGCTGCACCTGATGGAGTCCCACGGCCATGCGCACCGGCACGTGGCCATGGACCATGAACATGCGCACGACCATGCCGATGGCCACCACAACCACCGCCATTTGCCGATGCCCGAGGGGACGCACAGCCACCTGCACCACCACGAGCCGCTGGAACACGCCCATCCGCATGTGCCTGATGCGCACCACCTGCATCGTCACTGAACGGGACGGGTGTCGGCGAATGAAATTGCTATTAAAAACAGAGCTATCTGCGCCCGACTGGTATGGGCTGGAGGCCGATTTGGCTATATACCCCGACCGAGAATCGGAAACAGTTTGAGCAGCCCGCCGGTCATCACCTCGATGGCCAGGGCGGCGAGGATCAGGCCCATCAGCCGCGTCATCACGTTGATGCCGGTTTTGCCGAGCACGCGGGCGATCGGATGGGCGAGCGAGAAACACAGGGCTGTGGCCAGGCCGATCACCACACCGTATCCAACCAGCATGCTCAGCTGCAGGAAGTTCTGCGCTTTCTCGGCATAGATGACCACGGTGGACATGGTCGCCGGGCCGGTGAGCAGCGGAATGGTCAGGGGCACCACCGCAATGCTGGCGCCCATGGCGGCCTTGGCTGCGCCGTCTTCGAACTCGTGGGTGTTCGGCTTGGCCTCGGCCGGCTGCGCGTTGAGCATGTTCATGGAGCTGATCAGCAGCAGCATGCCGCCGCCGACCTGGAAGCTGGCCAGCGAGATGCTGAAAAACTCGAGGATCTGCAGGCCGGCCAGAGCGCTGGTGGCAATCACGAGGAAAGCGCTGAACGAAGCGGTGACGATGGTGCGCCGCCGCTGCGCGCTCGAGAAGCCCTGGGTGTAGTGAATGAAAAACGGCACGATGGCCAGGGGGTTGACGATGGCCAGCAGCGTCACCAGCGGTTTCAGATCCATCAGCGACCTCCTGCGATGTCCAGCAGGGCGCCGGTGGTGTAGCTCGATTGGTTGCCAAGCAGCCAGACAATGCTTTGTGCCACTTCGTCGGCGGAGCCCGCGCGCTGCATGGGGACCTGCGGTGCCATGGTGCGTGCGCGGTCGGGCAGGCCGCCCGAAGCGTGAATGTCTGTCTCGATGATGCCCGGGCGCACCGCGTTGACGCGGATGCCTTCGGCGGCCACTTCTTTGGCCAGGCCCAGGGTGAACACGTCGACGGCGCCCTTGGCCGCCGCATAGTCCACATACTGTCCGGGAGCGCCCAGCCGCGCTGCCGCGCTGGAGACATTGACAATCGCGCCGCCCGCGCCACCGTAACGCGTGCTCATGCGTTTGATAGCTTCGCGCGCGCAGACCATGGTGCCGATGACGTTGATGTCGAACATGCGTTTGAGCCGCGCCACGCTCATGCCGTCCACGCGTTCGGTGCGGTCCACCACGCCGGCGTTGTTGACCAGAGCGGTCAGGCGGCCGAGCTTGGCGTCCACCTTGTCGAACATGGCCAGCACCTGGCTTTCCTCCGCCACGTCGGCCTGCACCGTGATGGCCGTGCCGCCACCCTGGCGGATCTGTCGCACCACCTCGTCGGCGGCGAGCGAATTGGCGGTGTAGTTCACCGCCACGGCGTAACCGGCGCGGGCGGCCAGCAGGGCGGTGGCGGCGCCTATGCCGCGCGAGGCACCAGTGATCAGGACAATTTGGGACAAGACCGGTCTCCAGCAATAAAGTGCAATCCCGGGTACAACCCGGGGTTGACCCGAATCTACCTCAATCGGCCGCAACGGCCGAGAACAAATTCCGACAGGAGACACCGTGAGCATCACCATCGACTATTACTTCACCCCGCAAAGCCCCTGGACTTACCTGGGCCACGAGCGTTTTGTGCGCATTGCCCGCACGGCAGACGCCACAGTGCGTGTCCTGCCGGTGGACTTCGGCAAGATTTTTCCGGTGTCCGGCGGCCTGCCGCTGGGCCAGCGTGCACCGCAGCGCCAGGCCTACCGGCTGGTGGAGTTGCAGCGCTTCAGTGACCACCTGCAGATGCCGCTGAACCGCCAGCCCAAATTTTTCCCCGTGGGCGGCGACCCTGCCGCGCGCCTGATCACCACGGTGGACCAGCAGGACGGCAGCGCTGCGGCCCTGGCCCTGGCCGGCGCCGTCTTCCGGGCGGTCTGGGCTGAGGAGCGCGATATCGCCAGCGAGCAGGTGCTGGCCGAGATTCTTGACGCCGCCGGCCTGGCCGCAGGACGGCTGGCGCAATCACGCAGCCCGGAGGTGCAGCAGCTTTATGAAGCCCACACCCAGCAGGCAGTTGACGCGGGCGTGTTTGGCGCACCCAGCTATGTCGTGGAAGGTGAGATTTTCTGGGGCCAGGACCGGCTGGACCTGCTTGAGAAAAAACTCGCAGCGAAGTAAATTGAATCGTTCACCAGCATCAGGAGATTTTCACCATGGGTAAATTCATCGACCTCAAATCCGCAGATGGTTTTGTTTTTCCGGCTTATGTGGCCGAGCCGGCCGGCAAGCTGAAAGCCGCCGTGGTGGTGGTGCAGGAAATTTTCGGCGTCAACTCGCACATCCGCTCGGTCGCCGATGGTTACGCGGCTGCCGGGTATCTGGCGGTGGCGCCCGCCACTTTCCATCGCGTCCAGCCTGGCGTGGATACGGGCTACACCGACGCCGACATGAAAGCCGGCATGGCGCTGAAGGCGGCGGTGGAAGCCCTGCCGGCGCCGGGAGTGCTGCAGGACATCCAGGCAGCCATCAACCACGCGGCGCAGACTTCGGGCGGCAAGGTCGGCATCGTCGGTTATTGCTGGGGCGGCCTGCTGACCTGGCGCGCGGCCTGCACACTGTCCGGCTTGTCCGCAGCCGTGCCTTACTACGGCGGCGGCATGACGGCGGGCGAGGAGCCCGCACGCAAGCCGGCCTGTCCGGTGATGGTGCATTTCGGCGACCAGGACCACTGGATTCCGCTGGACAGCGTCGAAGCCTTCAAAAAAGCCCAGCCCGGTGTGCAGGTGTTTGTGTATGAAGCCAACCACGGCTTCAACTGCGACCAGCGCGGCTCCTACAACGAGGCGGCAGCCACACTGGCCAAGGCGCGCACGCTGGAGTTTTTCGCCAAACATCTGGGCTGAGCATGGTTTCCAGCCAGGGCATTGGACGTTTTCGGGTACTAGCCCTTTCGTGGCGGGCGCTGGCAGCTATTGTATCTATAGCATTTTCGGCCTGCGTGCAGGCGGCCGACTACAGCGGCCCGCTGTTTGACGCGCACCTGCATTACAACGAGGAGGCCTGGAACGGCAGCGTCGGTCCCCATGGGCCCGCCGATGTGCTGGCGCGCATGCAGCGCAACGGCGTCAGAGCCATCGTGGCCAACTCGCGGCCCAACGACGGCACCAAAGCGCTGGCCTCGCTTGAGCAGACAAAGCAGGCCGGCGTTACCGTCGTCCCCTTCATCCGCCTCTACCGCAACCGCGCCGACTACGACAACTGGTTTCGCGACGAGACGATTTACGAGATGGTGCAGGCCGAATTTGCGCGCGGCGTGAGCGGCGCCCAGGCCGGGCCGTACAAGGGCATAGGCGAATTCCACCTGTATGACAGCGCCAATGCCAACGGGCCGGTCGCCAAAAAGCTGATGCAGTTCGCCGAAAAAAACAAACTCCCCGTGCTGTCGCATGTGGACGATGTGGCGATCGACCGGCTGATGGCGCATGCACCTGGTGCGCGGCTGATCTGGGCGCACACCGGCATCAGCGGTGTGCCCGCAGCGCGCGTGGACGCCTTGTTCGCGCGTTACCCGACGCTGATGGGCGAGCTGTCCTATCGACCCGGTTTGACGTGTGACGCCGGAAAACTGTGTCCCGAGTGGCGCGACTTGCTGCTCAAGTACCCGGGCCGCTTCATGATCGGCTCCGACACCTGGGTCAACCAGCGCTGGCAGTACTACGACGAGCTCATGAAGGGTTACCGAACCTGGCTGGGCGACCTGCCGCCCGATGTCGCGCGGAAAATCGCCTGGGACAATGGCGCCGGCCTGTTTGGCCTGAAGTAGAGGCGGGCGGCCCTCAGGCCACTGCAGCTTTTGATCGCCTGGTTCGCGAAGCAGCAGGGCGGCGCGTGCGCAACGCGGCCGCATAGGCCTCGCGCGCCCAGACCAGCAGCGTCTGCGCGTCCTCCCGGGCTTCGGCCGGTGCTTCGTAATAACTGGCCACGGTGACGCGCCCGGCCCGGGTGGCGTAGGAGAACGGGGCGAGCGCCAGCGCTTCAAAACGCGGGCGGGTTTCGCTGTCGGTGCGCAGGTACAGCGTGCCCTTCATGATGAAACCGAAGTACACCCCGCCGAGAACCAGCCCGGCACCACCGAAGAATTTTTTCACCTCGATTTTTCCCATGGCACCCAGGCTGTCGGCTGTTTCGGCTGCGTGCAGCAGCGCCAGCTGGGTGGTCATGGCGCTCTCATGGTGCCGCTTCGGCGGCAGGGTCGAAAAACCCGGTGATGTGCTGCAGACGACCGTCCGGGCTCAGCGCGGCAAAACTTTTTCCTGACTGCAATACCGCGTTGCCTGCGCCCCGGAGTTCCCAGACGCTCAGGCTGCGCCCATGGTGCTCGGCGGCGCTCAGGATGTGGACCTGCGCGCCGGGCATTGCGCCCTGGAAGCCGCCCATGTAAGCCGATAGCGCGGCCTGCCCTTCGAGCTGTCCATTCACGTCGCTGTAGCTGCAGTCTTCATGCAGGCAGGCCTGCAGCTCAGAGGCGCGTGTTGCCGGGTCTGCCGACCAGATGCCGGCGTAACGTGTCCACAAGGCTTGGGGTGTCATGTTTATTTTCCTTCCAGGGTGTTGAATTCGAGGTCTATGGCTTGCTTGAGCTTGCGGTTGTCGTAGCCGGCGCGGATCAGCACCAGCACGCCCTGGTAGAAGGCCACCAGTTTCAGCGCAGCAATGGCGGGGTGGAGTCCTTGGGGCAGGAGTTTTTCCTTTTTTGCATCTTCCAGGCGGCCCTGCAGCGCGGCGCGCAGGATCTCAAAGGCCTCAGCCAAGGCTTCTGCCGGCAACATGCCGTCGCTGCCGAACTCGATGGCCGAGTTCGTGATCAGGCAGCCGTGACTGGCCCCATCCGGCTCCCGCAGCAGGGAGAGGAACAGCGCGCGGACACCCGCAAGGCCTTTGTCCGGGCCGGCATGGCTGGCGATGCGCCGCTGGAGCACCTCGGTCAGGTAGTGGGCAAACGAGGCCTTGAACAGGCCGGCCTTGTCCCCGTAAGTGTTGTAGATGCTGCCGGCACTCAGGCCGCTCGCTTCCTCCAGGGTGCGGATGGAAATGGCGGCGTATCCGGTGCGGCGAAACGCATGCATGGCGCCGCCGAGGACGTCGTTTTCATCAAAAGCGCGTGGTCGTGACATGAGGTCTTTTAATTTAAATTGCTTGTTCTAGAATAAACATTCTAGAACTACCTGTCAACTGGCCAGGGTTTCATGCCGGGCTCTGTGCGGTAGCATGGCCTCATGATCCAGCTCTACTACTACCCCAGCACGGCTTCCATGGTGCCGCACATCGTGCTCGAAGAAATCGGCGTTCCTTACCAGCGCGTGCTGATCGACCGCATGCAAAACGCGCACAAGGCGCCGGACTACCTCCGCCTCAACCCTAACGGCCTGATCCCGGTGCTGGTCGATGGTGACCTGGTGCTGTACGAAACCGCGGCCATCTGCCTGCACCTGTGCGACACACATCCCGAAGCGGGCCTGGTGCCGCCCGTCGGCACGGCAGAGCGCGCCCACTTCTACAAATGGCTGATGTGGCTGACC
>CAZIYA010000124.1:0-9896 GCA_964543355.1 uncultured Polaromonas sp. | reverse complement strand
GTTGGTCAGTTGCTCCAGCGCCTTGCCGCGCAGGCGGTAGATGCGTGAATCACCCACATGAAAAATATGCGCGGTGGTCGACTTGATGACCATGGCGCTCAAGGTGCACACATAGCCTTTGTCCTTGTCGTAGCGGTACTGGCTTTTCTGCGTCTGGGCATGCAGCCAGGAGTTGGTGGCGCTCAGGATCCGCTCGACCGATGTCTTGACCGACCAGGCTTCCGAGGTGCAGTAATAGTCTTCAAGAAAACCGGTGACGGCGTACTGGCTGGCCACGTCGCTGACGGCGCTGCTGCTGATGCCGTCGGCCAGAGCGATGGCAATGCCCTTGGCGCTCAGCTGCGGCTCTTTCGGTACGTAGATACCGTGGAAATCCTGGTTGACTTCCTTGCGGCCCTTGTCCGAATACTGACCTGCCGATATTTTCAGTTCACTGGCCATGGGGGGCACCGAAAAAGCCCTCGCGCACCCTGGATGCGCGAGGGCTTTTGCTTTTTGGGACGGATTATTTGAAGGAACGTGTCGGTCCGGTTTTGATGTGCGTGGCATACAGCGTGAGGCCGGTGAAAGCCAGGCCGCCCACCAGGTTGCCCAGCACCGTCGGGATCTCGTTCCAGATCAGGTAGTCCATGATAGTGAACTTGGCGCCCAGCAGCAGGCCGGACGGGAACAGGAACATGTTGACGATGGAGTGCTCGAACACCATGTAGAAGAACAGCATGATGGGCATCCACATCGCGATCACCTTGCCGCTCACCTGGGTGGAGATCATCGCACCGACCACGCCGGCCGACACCATCCAGTTACACAGCATGCCGCGCACGAACAGCGTGAGCATGCCATTGGCACCATGCTGCTGGTAGCCCAGCGTGCGGTTTTCGCCGACCACGCCGATGGCAACGCCCACGGCGCTGGGCGGTGTGGAGAAGCCGTTGGTGACATAGATCGCCATCATCACCGCCACCGTGAAGGCGCCCACGAAGTTGCCGACGAACACCAGGCCCCAGTTGCGCAGCACGCCCTTGAGCGTGACGCCCGGGCGCTTGTCGATCAGCGCCAGCGGGCACAGCACGAACACGCCGGTCAGCAGGTCGAAGCCGAACAGGTACAGCATGACAAAGCCCACCGGAAACAGCACGGCGCCCAGCAGGGGCTGGCCAGTCTGCACGTTGATGGTGACGGCGAACCAGGCCGCCAGGGCCAGGATGGCGCCGGCCATGTAGGCCCGCACCAGCGTGTCGCGGGTGGACATGAAGATTTTGGATTCACCGGCATCCACCATCTTGGTCACAAATTCCGAAGGCACTAAATAAGACATACGTTCCCTTAAATCCCGATCAGCCAAAAAAAATCCACTTCGAGATCTTCAAAAAAGATGAAGACCGAAGTGGACGCCGTTATCCATTCAGATCGATGGGGCACCGCGAGTTTCGCCGTACCCTGCGCAGGCCTTCGTCAGCCTGACCCGAGGGATAAAGCACATACCGTGCCTTGAAAAATGCACCATGAAGCTTGCCTGGCTGCTCTTGGAGCCCTGTTGCAGCGAGTGCGTCGCCCCAAATTTGTGCAGCTCAGGGTCAACAGGTCAACATTTGGTGCCTATCGAACCCTTCGCCGGGCCAGGCGAATTTCTGCAGCATGCCTTCAACTGCCAACGACATGCACTTGAATACGCTCCGGTTCCAGCCTATGAAGTCCACGCAGGACCAGGCCTGGCACACAAGGCCCGGGCGACTCATCGCCTCTCGGTGCAAGTGCCCAGCCCTAACGCTGGGCGTAGAGGTCTCCCCAATCCGCCAATGGGGCCAGGGCATCATTGAGTGACTTGCCGAGCTCGGTCGTCGAGTATTCGACCCGCGGCGGCACCTCATGAAAGACGAGTCGGTGCACGATGCCGTCGGCCTCCATTTCGCGCAGTTGCTGGATCAACATCTTCTCGCTGATGTCGGGCACCAGGCGTCTCAACTCGCCGAAGCGGCGTGCCTGGGTGTGCAGCTCCCACAGGATGACCGCCTTCCACTTGCCGCCTATCACTTCGAAGGCCGGGCCGATGCCGCAGGTGTAGGGCTTTGCTGCTGTTTTTTTCGCCTTTGCTGAAGCTTTTACGGGAATTTTTGCTGCTGCTTTCAGGGTGGTCATAGGACTCCAATACACACCATTTGGTAAGTACCTAACTTTATAGTAGGTACTTGACGATACGCAAGTGAATTTTTACGATGCAGCTTCACACACTTTTAAAAGCGAATTGTCATGAATGAAGTTTCAGTATTGGGTTTGGGTTCCATGGGCACCACACTGGCGCAGCTTTACCTCGACCAGGGCTACAAGGTCACGGTATGGAACCGCACTCCCGAAAAAGCCGCCACCCTGGTGTCCCGGGGCGCGGTACTGGCGCCCAGCGCCGCGGCGGCCATGCGCGCAAGCCCGGCCGTGGTCATGTGCGTCTATGACTACAAGGCAGCCGACGCCATCCTGGCCCTGCCGGACGTGACCGCCGCCATGACCGGCCGGCTGTTTTTGCAGCTGACCACCGGCAGCCCGCAAGACGCTCGCAACAGCGAAGCCTGGGCGTTGCAGCATGGCGTCCGTTACCTGGACGGTGCCATCCAGGCCGGCCCCAGCCAGATGGGCAAGCCCGACACACCGCTGCTGCTCTCAGGCGCCGAAGCCAGCTACCGCGAAGCCGGGCCGCTGCTCAAAGTCCTCGCGGGCAATGTGATCTACCTGGGCGGCAGGATCAGCGCCGCCGCCGCGATGGACCTGGCCACGCTGTCTTATGTCTACGGCGCCATTCTCGGTTTCCTGCACGGTGCGCGGGTGTCGGAGGCTGAAGGCTTCGACGTCGCGCAGTACGGCGAGATCGTGAACGGTATCGCGCCGACCTTCGGCGCTTTCCTGCAGCATGAGGGCAAGGTGATCCGCTCCGGCGACTTCACCATCTCCGAGAGCCCGCTGCGGATTTCTGTCGAGGCAACGCAGCGGCTGCTGGACACGGCCCGGGAGGCCGGCATCAACACGGAGTTTCCGGCCTTTGCATCAGGCTTGTTCCAGCGTGCCGATGCAGCGGGCCTGGGCGGCGAAGAGCTCGCGGCCATGATCAAGCTGCTTCGCGCCTGACGCGGAACCGTCTAAAGCGCAAGCCGCTGCGCGAAGAACTCCACGCCGGGGCCATAACACTCGTCATGCGCCAGCGTGGCCAGAGCGCGCAGCACTGCGTTGCCGGACAAACCGCAACTGCTTCATGAAGCTGACATGTAGGCTCGAAAGAATAAAACTTTCTTGTCTTACTTCTGGAGAGTTTTCATGGATCGCCGCAAATTTTTGAATTCAAGTACGGTTCTGGGTGGCACGCTTGCCGCCCTGCCCGGCCTTGCCCTGGCGCAAGCCGCCCCCGCCGTCATCACGCGAGACGCCATGCGGCCCCAGATGGCCCACGGAATTCAAAGTGGCGATCCCAAGGCGGACGGCGCGGTGATATGGACCCGCAGTGACCGGCCTTCGCGCCTTTGGCTGGAGTGGGCAACAACCGCCAGTTTTGCCAACGCCACGCGGGTGCGTGGGCCCTACCTGATGGGCGACACCGACTTCACCGGGCGTGTGGACCTGACGGGTTTGCCGGCGGGCCAGGAGATTTTCTACCGCGTGGTGCTGCAGGACCTGCACAACGAGCGTGTGCTGTCTGAACCCATGGCCGGCCACCTGCGCCTGCCCGCCAGCACCGGGGCCAGGGCTGCGCGCGACGTGCGTTTTACATGGAGCGGCGATACGGCGGGACAAGGCTGGGGCATCAATGAGGCCTGGGGCGGTATGAAAATCTACGAGCAGATGCGAAAGGTCAACCCGGACTTTTTCCTGCATTGCGGTGACACGATTTACGCCGACGGCCCCATCGCGGCGCAGGTCAAACTCGCCGACGGCTCCCTGTGGAACAACGTCGTCACCGAAGAAGTCAGCAAGGTCGCGGAAACACTCAACGAGTACCGTGGCCGCTATCGCTACAACCTGATGGACGCCAATGTGCGCCGCATGGCAGCGGAAGTGCCGCAAATCTGGCAATGGGATGACCACGAGGTGGTCAACAACTGGTCGGATTCCAAAGACCTCGGTGCAGACAAGCGTTACACCGAAAAGAATATTCCCTTGCTGGTGGCGCGCGCCACCAAGGCTTTTCATGAATTCGCGCCCATACGCCGCACCGCCGATGTGGAAAGTGAGCGTGTGTACCGCCATTTGCCGCAGGGCCCGCTACTGGACATGTTTGTGGTCGACATGCGCAGCTACCGTGGCTCCAACACCCATAACCTGCAAACCAGCGAGACCGAAGAAAGCGCCTTCATGGGCCGCCATCAAATCGCATGGCTGCTGGACGGCCTCAAGCGCTCCAAATCGGTCTGGAAAGTGATTGCCGCCGACATGCCCATCAGCCTGCATGTGCGCGATGGCAAAGACGGCGACGGGCGCGACCGCTGGGAAGCCGGTGCCAACGGCGACGACGGCGCCCCCCTGGGTCGCGAAATCGAAATTGCGCGCCTGCTGCGCGAGATCAAGCGCGCCGGCATCAAGAACGTGGTGTGGCTGACTGCCGATGTGCACTACACCGCCGCGCATTATTTCGACCCGGCCAAGGCCAGGCTCAATGACTTCTCGCCATTTTGGGAGTTTGTGTCGGGTCCGCTCAACGCCGGTGGTTTTGGGCCCAACAAAACCGACGCCACCTTCGGCATGCAGGTGATGTACCAGAAAGCCCCGAACGAAGTGAATGCGCCGCCCACCAACGGCATGCAGTTTTTTGGCCAGGTGGACATCGACGCCAAAACCCGAGCCATGACGGTCACCTTGAAAGATCTGGCCGGAGCCTCGCTTTATACGAAGACACTGGCACCGCAGCGAAGCTGAAGCAGACCGGCCAGAGCGCCGGTCCGCGCCGCACGCTCAGTTCATGGAGGTCACCGATCCCGCTGCAACAGCCGCCAGCGGCCGGTTCTCCAGTTCGGGGGCTGGCGGCAGGCCGGTGACTTTCAGGATGTCCTCCTGGCCCAGGGTCTCGTGCTCGAGCAGCGCGGCGACCAGCGCGTCGAGCTGCGGGCGGTGCTGGGTCAGCAGGCGCCTGGCCTCGGCGTGGCAGTCGTTGATGATGCGGTGAACCTCGCTGTCTATACGCTGCGCCATGGCTTCGCTGAAGGGCTTGTCCCCACCGAAGCTGCCGGTGATACCCAGGTAGCGGTTCTCACGCGGCGCCAGTTGCACCATGCCGAGCTCGTCGCTCATGCCCCAGCGCGTGACCATGTTGCGCGCGATCTGGCTAACCTGTTCGATGTCGCTTTCGGCGCCGGTGGTGCGGGTTCCGTAGACCAGCTCTTCGGCGGCGCGCCCGCCCAGCATGCCGACGATGCGCGCGCGCATGTAGGCTTCAGGGTAGTTGTAGCGGTCGGTCTGCGGGCGCTGGTAGGTCACGCCCAGCGCCTGGCCGCGCGGCACGATGCTGACGCGCTGCACCGGGTCGGCGCCGGGCACGACCAGGCCCAGGATGGCGTGTCCGCTCTCGTGGTAGGCGATGCGCTGGCGGTCGTCGGCGCTCAGCAGCAGCGGCCGCTCGGGGCCGAGCACGATTTTTTCCAGCGCATCGAGGATGTCTTTTTGCGTCACGCGGTCCTGCTCGCGCCGCGCCGCCAGCAGCGCCGCTTCGTTGGCCAGGTTCTTCAGGTCCGCACCCGCCAGCCCCGGTGTTGATGCCGCCACATCGGCGAGATCCACATCGGCCGCCAGCGGCACCTTGCGCGTGTGCACCTTGAGGATAGCTTCACGGCCGGTCTTGTCCGGCAGATTGACGACCACGCGCCGGTCGAAGCGCCCGGGCCGCAGCAGCGCGCGGTCGAGCACGTCGGGCTGGTTGGTGGCGGCCAGCACGATCACGCCCTCCTGGCCCGAGAAACCGTCCATCTCGGCAAGGATCTGGTTGAGCGTCTGCTCCTGCTCGCTGGCGCCGCCTATCGCTATCTGCCCGCGGGCGCGGCCTATCGAGTCGATCTCGTCGATGAAAATGATGGCCGGCGCATTTTCGCGCGCCTGCTTGAACAGGTCGCGCACACGCGCCGCGCCGACGCCGACAATCATTTCGACGAACTCGGAGCCGCTCATCGAGAAGAATGGCACGCCGGCTTCCCCGGCCACCGCGCGGGCCAGCAGCGTCTTGCCGGTACCGGGCGCGCCTACCAGCAACACGCCCTTGGGCGCACTACCGCCCAGGCGGGTGTATTTGGCCGGCGACTTGAGGAAATCGACCACCTCCACCAGCTCGTTTTCGGCCTCGTCGATGCCGGCCACGTCGGCGAAGGTGACGCGGTTCGCGCTGTCCTGGTCGTAACGCCGCGCCTTGCTGCTGCCCAGGCCGAACAGCCCGCCGCCCAGCATGCCGCCGCCCTTGCCGGCGCGCCGGAACATCCAGACATAAAAACCGATGATCAGGAGGGCCGGCCCGAAGCCGTAGAGCAGGTTCGCGAGGCCAGCGCCCGCCTGTAGCGGGATCGCGCTGATCTCGACCTTGTGATCAATCAGGAAGGTTTCCAGCCCCGGGTCGACAAAAGCCGGCAGTGTGGTGTCGAAGTGGGTCACCGAACGCGGCTTGGCAGGAACCGGGCTGGCCGAAGGCGCGGCGGGTCCGGCCACCGCTTCAGCCGCCGGCGGCGGCCAGGTGATGGGTGCCACGAAGCGGCCCTCGATGCTGACCCCCCGGCTGTAGATAGCCGCCACATTGTCTTTGGCCACCTGTTGGCGGAATTCGGTGTAAGGCACGGTGGTCGCCATGTCGCCACCCGGGAAAATCAGCCGCGCCAGCAGGTAATTCGCCGCCAGCACGGCCAGCAGGAAGAGCCAGGCCCGGCGCGGCGGGTTCGCGGGCGCCTCGGGCGGCGGGCCGGGCCGTCTGCTGTCGTTAGGGTTTACTTGTTGAGGGGGCCAACGCATGATCGCTCCTTGGATGAGCCGATCTTAGTCACGCGGGGGCTGCTCTGGCGCCTAACCGGCCCGCGCATCCTGGGACTGTTTGCGCTCCATCAACTTCACCAGCGCCCACAACACCCGGTTCGCCGGCGTGGCCACGCCCAGCGCCGTGCCGCGCCTGACGACCAGCCCGTTGAGGTAATCGATCTCGGTGGGCTTGCCGCGCGCCAGGTCCTGTGCGGTCGATGACAACTGGCCGGGCATGCTGGCGGCGAGCTTGTCCACGGCCATCAACACGTCGCCCGCCACCTGCACGCCTTCGGCCTGGGCCACGGCCAGGCATTCGGACACCACGTCGCGCATCAGGTCGGGCACGCCCTCGCCGGCCACCGTCTTGCCGTAAGGAAGCTGGGTGATGGCCGAGACGGCGTTGTAGGCGCAGTTGAGGATCAGCTTGGCCCACAGGGCGCCGCGCACGTTGTCGGATATTTCCGTCGGCACGCCGGCGGCGATCAGGGCCTGCGCCACGGCGGCGCTGGCCGGCGAGGGTTCTATCACCAGCTCGCCACGGCCGTGGTGTTTGACGTGGCCGGGGCCGGCCATTTCGGTAGCCACGTAGACCACGGCGGCGGCCACGGCATGCTGCGGCAACACGGTGCGCAGTCGGTCGGCGTTGTCCACGCCGTTTTGCAGGCACAGCACCAGCGCACCCGGCGCCAGGTGCGGCCGTATCAGCGCGCCGGCGGTTTCGGTGTCGGTGGATTTCACGCAAAACAGCACCAGGTCGGCCCCCTGCACGGCAGCGGGTTCGCTGCTGGCTGCCAGCCGCACATGTTCGTCGAAGCTGCGGGTTTCCATGTGCAGGCCGTCGCGTGTGATGGCTTCCACATGTTGCGGCCGGGCGATCAGCACCACGTCGTGGCCGGCGCTGGCGAGCATGCCGCCGTAATAACAACCGACGGCGCCTGCGCCCATGACGGCCACCTGGAGCCGGCTTTTTTGGGCGGCCTGTTGTTCGGTGGAGGAGGTGCTGGCCATGTGAAACTTTCGTGAGGTGAACGGGAAAACGTATTCTAGGGAGGGCGCCGTTTTTTCGCCTGAGGGGGAGCCAAAGGCCAAAGGCCGGCATCAAAACATGCCTTATCCCTTACCACACGGGCGCATGCAGCTATTGAAATTGTAGCAAACGGATCAACCCCAAGGGATCGCAGGCACTTTTTGCCTGTTTTTGGGGGAGCCCTGTCAGCCCTGGACGGCGGGCCGCCGGTGGCGCGAGAAAAAGGTCCACATCATCAGTGATGCGTCAGGCCCTTCCGGTGCGCTGAAAGATACATTGCCGTCCCCACCGCTCCAGGCGTGGCCCAGGCCGGCGATTTCGCAGGTCACGAGCTGTGGCTTTCGGCCGGCGTAGGAGGTCGCGCTCTGGTAAGCGTGGCGCGGACTGCGTCCCCCGGTGCGCGCCGGGTAACTGCGCAACACTGGCTCGGCTTCGCCGAGAAACGGTCCGTTGAGGGTTTTCAGTTGCTCCGACAGCTGGTCGGCATTGACGCGCCGGACCACCGTGTCGCGCTCACCATGCAGGACGATGGCAGGCAGGCCGGGAAACTGCGGCTGTGAGCGCAGCAGCGCCTGGGCCGCGTCGATGTGCGTATGGCCGGTGCCGTGCTGCATGGCCCGGTAGGCACTCATGGCCGAGTCGGTGGTGCCGAACACCGGCGCCGAATGCAGGCCCACGGCAGCAATCCTGTCGGGATGATGCAGGGCCACCAGGGTGGCCATCGCGGCGCCGGCCGAGAGGCCGGCCAGGTAGGTCCGCGAAGTGTCCAGCCCGTGCTTGCCCTGCACATGCGCAATCATGTCGGCAATCAGCCGGACATCACCGTGGCCCTGTTGTGCGGGCCGCTTGTACCAGTGCCAGC
The DNA here is from genome assembly GCA_964543355.1 of uncultured Polaromonas sp. Lineage (GTDB taxonomy): Bacteria > Pseudomonadota > Gammaproteobacteria > Burkholderiales > Burkholderiaceae_C > Polaromonas. Next base: position 1,038 of record CAZIYA010000124.1, on the reverse strand, counting down.
AGCGGTGCGCGTCGGTCGTGGTGGACTGCTGGGGGTAGAGCACCGCGAAGCCCTTGCGTTCGGCCAGCTGGTTCATGCGGGTGGCGGCGGCGAACTCGGTGGCGGTCTGCTGGCAGCCGTGCAGCATGACCACCAGCGGCCGGGGCGTCGGACTGGCACCGGCCGGCAGGTAGAGCCAGTACAGCATGCGCCGCGCGGGTGCGAGCTGGGCGGTGCCCGGCACTGAAAAGTGCGCCTGCGTCCATCGCGCGGGCAAGCCTGACACAGGGCGTGCCGGCCGCAAAGGTGGTTTGCGCGCAACCTGGGCCGCCTGGGCCCTGGCCGGCTTTGCGGGCCGGGCGCGGCGCACCGCCGGTTTGGGCACCAGGCTCTGGAACAGCCTGCGGCCCTGCGCCTCCTGGGCCTTGCCCATACGGCGCAGGCTCTTGAGCCAGAGGCTGCTGAGGCTCTTGGTCATCTTGCGGGACAAGCGATGGAAAGAGGTGATGTCATCGGGTCAGGCCGTGCCGCGAAAGAAAGAGGAGCGCCATCTTGGCTCCTGGATTAGTAAGCATACATTCATTTTGCTGCAGCGCAATAAAGATGCATTTGCCTCCCATCTTCCCTTGTGGACCGGCCGTCGTCGGAGGGGGGCTTGATGCCGGTCAGTTCCCGCACGCGGTCCAGCCGTTACGATGGAGGGCTCTGGTGCGCTGTGCACCGTTTTAGACCACTTGCCCCCTTGCCATGCCTGATTTCCTGACCGCTGCCTTGTACAAATTTGTTGCCCTGCCCGACTTTGCCGGCCTGCAGGCGCCCCTGCAGACCTTCTGCGAGGCGCAAGACGTGCGCGGCACCCTGCTGCTGGCCGAAGAAGGCATCAACGGCACGATTGCCGGCCCGGCCGAGGGGGTGCATGCGGTGCTGGCGTATTTGCGCCGTGACCCGCGTCTGGCCGATCTGGGCCACAAGGAGTCGCACGCGCAAAAGTTGCCTTTTTACCGCATGAAAGTGCGCCTGAAACGCGAAATCGTCACCATGGGTGTGCCCGGCATCAAC
>CAZIYA010000123.1:0-10064 GCA_964543355.1 uncultured Polaromonas sp. | reverse complement strand
ACCAGCGGAAAACCTTCGTTCAAATCGAAACGCATCTGGTAGCCGAACACGCTTTTGGTGCCGGTACCGGTGCGGTCGGCCTTGAACACGCCGTGGCTGTCCACATGGCGCATGAAATCTTCGTACTGGGAGCGGATGGGATGGGTCATGGGGAAAACCAGTCAGCTTGAACCGGGGAAAATAGTGCGGAATGCGGCAAGGGCGCGGTAAAGGTTTTAATTATGCCCGCAGCACCTGCCCCGGGTTGGCCGGGATCCTGGGGCCGCGCGCAGTATATTTACCTGGAACCCGCTTGTCAGAGAACGGCGGGAGAGTTTCATGTTCAAGTCAGGCCGCACAGCACGGAAACGCTCACCGGAAACCTTCCATGAAGAAGTCAACGCCTGCAGAGAATCCCGATGCGTACATCGCCTCGCTTGGTGGCTGGCAGCGCCGCTACGTTGAAGCGTTGCGCTCCGCCGTTGTCGGCGCGGCCTCACTTGAAGAGTCTGTCAAGTGGGGGCACCTGGTGTACTTCTCGAATGGGCCGGTGCTGCTCATACGGGCCGAAGAGAGTCGCGTGCTTTTTGGGTTCTGGCGGGGTCAGCGGCTGCGGGACATCGAGTCCCGGCTGAAGCCTGGCGGCAAGTACGACATGGCGACACTGCAAATAGTTGAGGAAACGCCGCTGGAGCGGGACACGGTAACCAAGCTGGTGGAAAAAGCCGTTGCACTCAACCTGACTGAAGGAAACCCCGCGGTTCCCGTTTCCCCTGGAGGCAGGGGTGTGGCCTGATCCATTCGTCGAGGACGCATCCCGGCAAGCGGGGTCATGCCCGTCATTCAAACCCTGGAGCGCAAACCGCACATGACCATCGATCCCCGAGCGCTGATCATCGTCGACATGCAACGCTGCATGGCCGCCCCCACTTCGGGTCGCCGGAACAATTCGGAAGCTGAAGCAAACATTGCCTTGCTGCTTTCGGCATGGCGGAAGGCGCAACTTCCGATCGTTCACGTCCGTCATCTGTCAAGAACCGTTGGTTCGGGGTTTTGGCCAGGACAGGCCGGGGCCGAATTCCAGTCGCAGTTTGCTCCTGCGCCCAACGAACACGTTGTTGAGAAGAATGTTCCTGATGCATTTTTAAACACCGGGCTTGAGCGCTGGTTGCGGGTCCGTGGCGTGGCGCGTCTCGTTGTTACCGGGGTCAGTACAAACATCTCCGTTGAATCCACTGTCCGTACGGCAGGCAATCTCGGGTTTCAGGTTGTCGTTGTATCGGATGCCACCTTTGCATTCGACAAACCCGACTATGCGGGTGTGCTCCGTACTGCTGCAGATGTTCACGCCATGTCGCTCGCCAATCTCAGCGGCGAGTTTGCTACCGTGGCACCGACAACCGGGGTCCTGGATGCGCTCTGACCCGTTGCCCAACAGGACATGTTGCGGACAAGTGCATCGAGCCGCTTGTCGCCAGCGTCAGGCGCCAAGATGATCGCTGACGTCGCAATTCGCCTGGCCACTGTCGCCGATGCGGCGGACATCGCCTACATGTCCCGAGACTACATCGAACAGGGCTTGCCCTGGCGCTGGACTGCTGATCGGGTGACCCGGACGATCCGGGACTCCAACACCAACGTCGTTGTTGTCGGCGAACCCGGTGCCATCGCCGCGTTCGGGATCATGTTCTACGCCGAGGACGACGCGCACCTGCTGCTGCTTGCCGTCCGAGGCACCGGGCAGCGCAGCGGCATTGGCAGCGCAATACTTCTTTGGCTGGAGGCTGCGGCACGATCCGCCGGTGCCAGACGCATCCGCGTGGAGTCCAGAAAGGACAATGCTGCCGCCCGAAGTTTCTACAACGAACATGGCTACCACGAGCGCGTCATCAAGGCAGCGATGTACAGCGGAATGGCAGACGGGATCTGCCTTGAGAAATGGCTGGGGCGCGATGCCTGACCGGCTCGTGCGGCCGGGATGCGCACGGATCTACACATGGGTAAGACTTGCGCCGTGCAAGCGTGCCGCCACGCAAGATCAGGCTACATCCGCAGCACCCGCCCCGGATTCATCAGGTTCTCCGGGTCCAGCGCGCCCTTGATGGCGCGCATCAGGCTAAGGGCCACCGGCGATTTGTGCTGCTCCAGCTTGCTGACCTTGAGGCTGCCGACGCCGTGTTCGGCCGAGATCGAGCCGCCGAAGGCTTGCACCGAGTCGTAGACCAGCGCGTTGACCTTGTCTTCCTGCTCGCGCAAAAAGACGGCCGCATCGCCTTCAACGGGCGCCTGTACGTTGTAGTGCAGGTTGCCGTCGCCGAGGTGGCCGAAGTTGACAAGGCGTACGCCCGGAATCGCCTTGGCCAGCAGCTTGTCGGTGACGCGCACAAATTCGGGAATCAGCGAGACCGGCACGGAGATGTCGTGCTTGATGTTGAGGCCTTCCTCGGCCTGCGCCAGTGGGATGCTTTCGCGCACATGCCAGAGCTGGTGCGCCTGCTGCAGGCTCTCTGCCACCACGGCGTCGGTCACGCAGCCTTCTTCCATGGCGAGTTCGAGCAGGCGCTCAAATTGCTCGCGCGCGTGGGTTTCAGACTCATGGTCGGAGTTTTCCAGCAGCACGCAAAAGGCGCTTTCTTCATACAGCGGTACGCGCTGTTGGGGGAAGTGTTTGGCGACCAGACTGAGCGCGAACTGGCCCATGACTTCAAAGCCCGTCAGGCCTGCGCCCAGATGGCTGTGCGCCAGCCCGAGCAGGGTGACCGCGTCATTCATGGACGGCACGGCGGCCCAGGCGGTGAGTTGCGCTGCGGGCATGGGGTAGAGCTTCATGGTGGCGGCGGTGATGATGCCCAGCGTGCCTTCGCTGCCGATGAAGAGGTCGCGCAGGTCGTAACCGGTGTTGTCCTTGCGCAGGCCTGACAGGCCTTCCCAGACTTCGCCGCGTGCCGTCACCACTTCCAGGCCCAGGCATAAATCGCGCGCATTGCCGTAACGCACGACCTGCGTGCCGCCGGCGTTGCTGCCCAGGTTGCCGCCTATGGTGCAGCTGCCTTCGGCGGCCAGGCTGAGCGGAAACAGCAGTCCGGCGTGTTCGGCGGTTTCCTGCAGGGTCTGCAAAATGCAGCCGGCTTCGACCGTCATGGTCAGGTTGGGCATGTCGAGGGCACGCACGGCGTTCATGCGCTGCAGGCTCAGCACCACCTGGCGGCCGGAGGCGTCCGGCGTCGAACCACCAACCAGGCCGGTGTTGCCGCCTTGCGGCACCATGGGAACGCCGGCCGCCGCGCAGGCCTTCACCACGGCCGCCACTTCGGCGGTGCTGCCGGGGCGCACCACTGCCAGCGCCTTGCCGCGTGCGCGTTTGCGCCAGTCCAGCTCCCAGGCCGAAAGGTCACCTTCGAAGAGGACATGGGGCGCGCCAACAATCTGGCGCAAGTCATCAAGAATTTTTTCCATGGAAATGTCAGGCAGCGGGTTGGACTTTTTTCAGGCGGATGCGCACATGCATCGCGCAGGCGGCAAACAGCAGCAGGCACAGCACGACTTCCGCCATGGCCAGGTAGTTGCCGGGCGGCTTGTCGCTCCAGGCGCGCACGGCGCCTTCGGTGAAATACAGCCACACCATCAGGCTGAGCCAGCGGTAGGTGTACATGCGGTTTTTCAGCAGGCCGGCCAGCGGAATACACAGCGGCAGCACTTTCAGCGCCAGCAGGGAGCCGCCCGGACGCACCGGTGCGAGCCACATCTCCCAGGCCAGGCCGAGAATGATCAGGGCGCCCAGGCTGCCCACGGCGAGCCAGCGGGTGGCGTCAATCTGCGTTGTTTTATGGAGGGTCATGTTCATGTTGGTGTCGATGGCATGATACCGGGGATGAAATTCCAGCAGTCCCTGCAGCAGTTGTTGACGGATTTGTCGCGCTTCCCGTGGCGCGACACCGCCATCACGCTGCGACAGCGTTTCCGCGAAGACCACATGGGCCTGACGGCCAGCAGCCTGACCTTCACCACCAGCATCGCGCTGGTGCCGTTTTTCACCGTGGCCCTGGCCATCTTCACGGCTTTTCCGATGTTTTCCAAGCTGCAGGGCGCGCTGCAGGTGTGGCTGGTCAACAGCCTGATTCCCGACAACATCTCGCGCCAGGTACTCGGCTACCTGACGCAGTTCGCCAGGCAGGCCAACAAGCTGGGTGTGGCGGGCCTGGCGGTGCTGCTGGTGACGGCCATTGCGCTGATCCTGACGATAGACCGCACGCTTAACGGCATCTGGCGCGTGAAAAAGCCGCGGCCGCTGGCGCAGCGCGTGCTGATCTACTGGGCCGCCATCACACTGGGCCCGCTGGTGCTGGGCGCCAGCCTGGCGGTGACGTCCTATGTCTTCTCCGGGTCACGCGGCGTGGTGACCGCCATGCCCGGCAGTCTGCGGGTGCTGCTCGACCTGCTGCAGTTCTTCCTGCTGGCCGGCGGCATGGCGGCACTGTACCGCTACGTACCCAACACCTTTGTGCGCTGGGCCCATGCCTGGGTAGGCGGCCTGTTTGTGGCGTCGGGTATCGAGCTGGCAAAAAAGGCACTGAGCCTGTACCTGAGCAGCGTGCCGACTTATTCGCTGGTGTACGGCGCCTTTGCCACCCTGCCCATCCTGCTGGTCTGGATTTACGTGGCCTGGGTCATTGTGCTGCTGGGGGCGGTGATTGCGGCCTACCTGCCCAGCCTGCTGGCCGGCGTGGCGCGCCGCGGCAGTGCGCACGGCTGGCAGTTCCAGCTGGCGGTGGAACTGCTGCAGCAACTGCACCGGGCGCGCAGCACCACGCGCATAGGCCTGGAAGGCTCGGAGCTGGCGCGGGCGCTGCAGGTCGACGTCCTGCAGCTCGAACCCGTGCTGGAAACGCTGATGGCGCTGGACTGGATAGGCCAGCTGACCGACCCGGACGACGAGCACGAAGCACGTTACCTGCTGCTGGCCGATCCGGACGCCACGGTGCTGGAGCCGCTGATGGCGCAGCTCCTGCTCAGCCAGGACGCTTCCATGAAAAGTTTATGGGAAAACGGCCGTTTCTCCACGCTGCGACTGCGTGACGTGTTATGAAAATGATAGCGGGACAATGCACCCCGTGACTTACCGGCCGGCTTTTTTGGCGGCTTCGTAACGCGCCTTGTTCTCGGCGTTCGGCGGGTACAGCCCCGGCAGGGCGGCACCCTTGTCGACCTCGCTCATGATCCAGGACTCCAGCCGTTCCTGCTCCGGCGCCAGCAGCAGCATCTCGTCGAGCAGGGCGGCGGGGATCAGCACCGCGCCGTCGTCATCGGCCACCACCACGTCGCCGGGGAACACCGCCACGCCGCCGCAGGCAATCGGCTGCTGCCAGGCCACAAAGGTCAGGCCTGCCACCGAGGGCGGGGCGGCCGCGCCGCTGCACCAGACCGGCAGGCCGGTGCCCAGTACACCCGCCTGGTCGCGCACCACGCCGTCGGTCACCAGGGCTGTGACGCCGCGTTTTTGCATGCGCGCGCACAGGATGTCGCCAAAAATCCCGGCATCGCTGACACCCATGGCATCGACCACGGCAATGCAGCCCGCGGGCATGTCTTCAATGGCGGCGCGGGTCGAGATCGGCGACGACCAGGACTCGGGTGTGGCCAGGTCTTCGCGCGCCGGCACGAAGCGCAGCGTAAAAGCCCGCCCCACCAGCCGCGGCTGGCCGGCACGCAGCGGCCGTGCGCCGCGCAGCCAGACGTTGCGCAGGCCTTTTTTGAGCAGCAGGGTGGTCAGCGTGGCAGTCGTGATGCCGGAAAGGATGTCAATGACCCGGGGCTCGAGCTGCATGGGAACGGCGCTGCTGTTGTTCATCATCAGATCCTGACCTTGCCTGTCCAGATGTCCTTGTACATGGCCCAGTCGCCCATGAAGCTGTACAGCGGGCGCTTGAACGAAGCGGGTTTGTTCTTCTCAAAAACGAAATGGCCGACCCAGGCAAAACCGTAGCCGCAGAGCAGGCCCACCGGCAGCCACCAGAGGTTGCGCGTGACGGCCAATGCGGCCAGGCACAGCAGCGCCAGGCTGGAGCCGGCGAAGTGCAGGCGGCGGCAGGTGCGGTTGCTGTGTTCCGTCAGGTAGAAAGGGTAAAACTCCGCGAAGCTTTTGAAGGCTCTGGCGTCTGCCGCAGGCGGCGCGGCGGGGGTGGTGCTGTCCATGGGGGTGTCTCCGGAAGTCCTTGTGCAGGCCATCATAGCCACGCTACCGCACAATTGCACCATGCCCGACCTTCCCGTGACCGTCCCTGCCCAACGCTGGGTCGCCTGCCTGTGCGCCGACTGGTGCGGCACCTGCCGGGATTACCGCCCGGTGTTTGACCAGGTGGCTGCGGAGCACCCGGGCATGGCTTTCCTCTGGCTGGACATTGAAGACCAGGCCGCACTGGTGGGTGATCTGGACATCGAAACTTTCCCCACCTTGCTGATTGCCGACGGTGCCGCGCTGCGCTTCGCCGGCCCGATGCTGCCGCATGCGGGCACGCTGGCGCGGCTGCTGGGTTCGCTGGAGGCTGGCGCTGCCCCGGTGACCGACGCGGCCCTGGCAGACCTGGTGCAGGCGCTGCACCGGCAGCTCGGCTCAGCGTGAACTGGCGCTGAAGGGTGCTTTCAGAAATCCCCTGAAGCGGGCCCGGCCGCCGCGTGTGGGCGCCGCCGTGAGCCGGTAGTTCGGGAAACGCTGCAGGAAACGGCCGATGGCGATGCGGCCCTCCAGCCGTGCCAGGCTCAGGCCGGCGCACTGGTGGATGCCGAAGCCGAAAGCCAGGTGGCGGTTTTCGGGGCGCGCCAGGTCCAGCTGTTCGGGGTGGGCGAACTGCGCCGGGTCGCGATTCGCCGCACCAATGCACAGGGTCAGCAGTGCGCCTTCGGGCAGGTCCACGCCGCCGACGGTGCAGGCCTTGAGCGCGCGCCGGTTGCCCAGCTGGTTGGACGACTCAAAACGCAGGAATTCGTCGATTTCAACAGCCAGATCGGCCTCTGGCCCTTGCTGGCCGGGCGAAGACAGCTTCACTTTTAATAGCAAATGCTGCTTCGCCCCCGGCCACTCCTGCAGCGCCACCAGCGCATTGCCGATCAGGTTGGTGGTGGTTTCGTGGCCGGCGTTGAGGATGAACACACAGTTCTGCAGCAGTTCGGTTTCGCTGAGTTTTTCGCCCGCATCCTCGCCCTGGATCAGCCGCGTCAACACATCGTGTTCCGGGTCACCGGGGCGCCGACGGCGTTCGGCCACCAGGGTCCGCAGGTAGGCCGTGAACTCGCTGACGCTGCGGTTGCCCAGCGCTTCCTGTTCCGGCGTGAGCTTGGGCTCCAGCGCACCGAGGATGGCCAGCGACCATTCGCGTAGCGGCCCGCGGTCGGCATGCGGCACGCCCAGCAGGTTGCCGATGATCTCCACCGGAATGGCCGACGCAAAATCCTCGATCAGGTCGCCGCCGCCTTTGGCTTCGATGGCGTCCAGCAGACCGTCCACCAGCGTGATGAGGCCCGGCTCCATGTCGGCAATTGCACGGCGCGTCAGCGCGCCCATGATCAGCTTGCGCACCCGTGTGTGCAGCGGCGGGTCGTTGAACACCAGGCTGGTGGTGTGGTGCTCCAGCAGCGGCGCGCCCGCGCCGTACTTGGGCGTGAACTCCACCTTCTTGTCCGAACTGAAGGTCTGCGCATCGCGGTACACCGCAACCAGGTCGGCGTAACGCGTGAGGAAGTAGGAGCCGTCAGGCATGCGCCGCACGGGCTCGGTTTCACGCAGCAGGGCGTAGACCGGGTAGGGGTTGGCGTAGAAGTCAGGGGGCAGGGCGCGCAGGTCGAGGCTGGCCGCGATGTCCCGCACACGTTCGGACGACAAGGGCGGTGTGATGACGAAAGGTGTGGCGGCGGTCATGCGGCGATTTTGGCACGCAGACCCCCACAGCGCCGGCCCGTTTCAGGCCAGGCGCGTGGGGGTGGCGCGATGCGCGCAAGGGGTGCGGGAGATGCCGCAGGCGGGCGGGCAGCGTCAGGCGGCTTTTTTCGCCCAGGCGCTGCACCAGCCCTTGGCCGCGACCTGCTTGCCGGCGAACAGGGGGCAGGCTGCTGCCGCGTCGGTCGCCTTGCCCTGGTACAGCGCGCAGTTGGCGCAGTTTTGCCCGGCGGCGTACTTCGGGTATTTCTTGGTGTCGGTCTTGCTGCCGTCGGCCTTGTAGCCCAGGGCGATGGCGTTGGCGTCGGTGTCCTTGACCATGGGCGCTGCCGCCGTCTGGGACAGCGCCATACTGCTGGCAGCCAGCGCTCCGCTGGCGGTAAGGGCGTGGATCACAAAGGTGCGGCGTGTGGTAGATGTCATGGCAATCGTGGATGTAGTTGTAGGGAAGGCACTGCCACTGTACCGACCGGTCACCACCGGAGCTTGATGGTAGTCAACAGATGAGCGCATTCCCCGGGCATCCCCGACGCTTGAGGCGGGGGCAACCACGCCGTGCCTTCATTTCACGAAGTTTTGAGGAAATCCCGCAGCGCAAACAGCGTCTCTTCGGGCGCTTCGGTCATCTGGTGATGGCCGACAGGAACATTGACTAGCTGCACGGTTTTGCCGCTCGCCCGTGCCTTGGTTATCAGCGGCTGTGCTGCTTTGGCCTGCGTCATCTGGTCCTGTGCGCCCAGCACAAAAAGAACGGGGCAGGTGATCTGCGCGATGGCGTTGTCGCCGTTGGCATAACTGTCGCAGGCTTTGAAGCCGCGGTGGAACACGTTGGTTTTGGTGTTGCTGGCCAGCACGCGCCGGCCCAGGGCCATGCTGGCGCCATAGACCCAGGTGCCCGGGCCCAGCGCCGAGGGCGGTGCGGCCAGGGTGCTGCGCGAAAACACATTGACCATGGTCAGGGCCTTCATCGGCTCGTTCAGGGCGGCATCCAGCAGGGCCTGGGACACCTTCATCGGGTAGGCGGTGCCGACCAGCACCAGGTGGCTCGCTCGCTCCTTCAGCCGGGAAGCGGCTTCCAGCGCAATCAGCGAGCCCCAGCTGTGGCCGACCAGGGCGGCGCGCTGGATGCCGGCGGCGTCCAGCAGCGCAACCACAAAGTCCGCGGCTTCTTCCACACTGGCGGGCGCCTCGCCCGCGCTTTTGCAGTGGCCCGGCAGGTCCACCGCCAGCACGTTCCAGCCGTGGTGGGCCAGGTAGCGGCTTTGCAGGATCCAGACACTGTGGTCGTTGAGCACGCCGTGGATGAAAACCACCGTGGGTTTGGCGGCGTCGAAGGACTTGCCGCCGGTGTAGCAGTAGGTGTTGTGGCCGTTGACTTGCAGGTACATACAGATGGGTCTCCAGACCGTTCGCCCTGAGCCTGTCGAAGGGCTTCGACAGGCTCAGCCCGAACGGAGATTGTTGTTTCTTCTCAGACTGCTTTTTCAGCCGCCTTCAGCGCCCGCTTGAGGTCGTCAATCAGATCATCAGGATCTTCCAGTCCGATCGACAGGCGTATCGTGCCCTGCGTGATGCCGGCGCCCGCCAGCGCTTCGTCGGTCATGCGGAAATGTGTGGTGCTGGCCGGGTGAATCACCAGGCTGCGGCAGTCGCCGACGTTGGCCAGATGGCTGAACACCTTGAGGGTTTCGATGAAGGCTTTGCCCTGCTCGCGGTTGCCCTTGATGTCGAAGCTGAACACCGAGCCGGCGCCGCGCGGCAGCAGTTTTTTGGCCAGCGGGTGGCTGGGGTGGCTTTCCAGCATCGGGTGGCCGACGCGGGAAACCAGCGGGTTGCTGGCCAGGAAGGCGACGACTTTTTCGGTGTTGCTCATGTGCCGCGCCATGCGCAGCGGCAGGGTTTCGATGCCCTGCAGAATCAGCCACGCGGTGTGCGGGCTCATGCAGGCGCCAAAGTCGCGCAGGCCTTCGCGGCGGGCGCGCAGCAGAAAGGCGCCGACGGTGCTTTCCTCGCTGAACACCATGTTGTGAAACCCGTCGTAGGCCTCGGTCAGCTCGGCGAATTTGCCGGACTTTTCCCAGTCGAAGCTGCCGCCGTCGACCACGATGCCGCCTATGACCGTGCCGTGGCCGCTCAGGAACTTGGTGGCCGAGTG